>JASLAX010000091.1 GCA_030146875.1 Longimicrobiaceae bacterium | reverse complement strand
AGCACGCCCTCGCGGGCCTTGAGCGCGGCCTCGCTCCCGGTGTTCACCACCATGTCCTTGGCCACCGTGCCCACGCAGGCGGGCACCAGCTTGGGACTCTTCTCCACCTCCACCAGGCACATGCGGCACTGGGCGGGGGCGGAAAGGCCCGGATGGTAGCAGTAGTGCGGGATGTCGACGCCGGCCTGCGCGCAGGCGTCCAGCAGGCGCGTTCCGGCGGGGACGCTCAGCGTCATCCCGTCGATGGTGACGGTGACGTTCTCTACCGCGGTCGTTTGGTCGGCCATGGCCGTCTTTCTAAGCGATGCGTTCCGGTGCGCGGCCTTAGCGCGCGCCGGCCATGGCGAAGTCCCCGGCCTCCATGAGGGCCAGGTAGTCGCCGCGGAACTTCTGGATGCTGGAAACGATGGGGGCCGCCGCCGCGTCGCTCAGCACGCAGATGGTCTTGCCCGTCATCTTGTCGCTGATGTCCAGCAGCGTCTCGAGGTCGTCCGGCGTGCCGCGACCCATCTCGATGCGCTTGAGGATCTTGGCGCTCCACGCCGTCCCCTCGCGGCAGGGCGTGCACTGGCCGCAGCTCTCGTGGGCGTAGAAGTCCACCATCCGCCGCACCTGCTTTACGACGTTGGTCCCCTCGTCCATCACGATCACCGACCCGCAGCCCAGCATGGTCCCCGCCGCCGCCATCGACTCGTAGTCCATCCCGATGTCCAGCTCGTCCGCCGTCAGGATCGGCACCGACGAGCCGCCGGGGATCACCGCCTTGATCGCCTTGCCCGACGGAGTCCCTCCACACATGTCGTAGATGAACTCCTTGAAGTTGAAGCCCAGCGGCACCTCGTAGTTGCCGGGGCGCCGCACGTGGCCCGACACGCAGAAGAGCTTGGTGCCCGTGCTCTTCTCGGTGCCCCACTGCTTGTACCACTCGGCACCGTTCTGCACGATGTGCGCGGCGGCGATCAGCGACTCCACGTTGTTCACCGCGGTGGGGAAGCGGAACGCCCCCGAGATCGCCGGGAACGGGGGCTTGATGCGCGGCTCGCCGCGGCGCCCCTCTAGCGAGTTCAGCAGCCCCGTCTCCTCGCCGCAGATGTAGGCGCCCGCGCCCAGGTGCAGCGTGATGTCGATGGCCTTGCCGCTCCCCATGGCATTGGGGCCCAGGTAGCCGGCCGCGTACGCCTCCTCGATCGCCCGCGCCAGCACCTGCGCCGGCTCGAAGAACTCGCCCCGGATGTAGATGTAGGCGTGCTCGGCGTGGATGGCGTGGCACCCCACGATGCATCCCTCCAGCAGGGCGTGCGGGGTCCAGCGCATCAGCTCGCGGTCCTTGAAGGTCCCGGGCTCGGACTCGTCGGCGTTGCAGACCAGGAAGTGCGGGCGGTCGGCCTTCTGCGGCATGAACGACCACTTCACCCCCGTGGGGAAGCCCGCCCCGCCGCGTCCGCGCAGCCCGGACTCCTTCACCACGGCCACCACGTCGGCCGGGGCCATCCCCAGCGCCTTGCGGGCCGACTGGTAGCCGCCGCGCGCCTCCCACCCCTTCAGCGTCCGCGCCTCGGGGTCCCCGAAGTGCTCGGAGAGGACGCGGACCTCGCTGGGGTGACGATACGGGTACGCCATTACGCCCTCACGGAAGCGAAGCGAGAAGCGCCGGCACGTCCTGCGGGCGCACGTTCTCGAAGAAGCGCTCGTTGACCTGCACCGCCGTGGGGAAGCCGCACGCGCCCAGGCACTCCACCTCCATCACCGTGAAGCGGCCGTCGGCGGTGGTCTCGCCCGGCTCGGTGCCGGTGGCCTGGAGGAACGCCTCCATCACCGCGTCGCCGCCGCACAGGTTGCAGGAGATGTTGGTGCAGACCTGGATCAGGTACCGCCCGACCGGGGCCAGGTTGTACATGGTGTAGAACGTGGCCACCCCGCGCACGTACGCCGGCGGCAGGGCGAGCTGCTGCGCCACCTCGTCCAGGGTGGCCGGCGAGAGGTGGCCGCGGATCTCCTGCGCCATGTGCAGCGTGGGGAGCAGCGCCGCCTGCCGGTCGGGGTAGCGCGAGAGCACCTTCTCCAGCCGGTCGGCGTACGCGCCCTCGAAGATGGGCGCCTCGGGCGCCTTGTCCGCCACCATGTACGGCATGGTGCCGGCGACCGAGGCGTGCCCCCCGTCGCGCGGGCGGATGCCCACGTAGTCGCTGCCGCGCACGTCGGCCTCGGTGAGCGCCGGGAACTCGCCCGTGTCGCCCGCGAAGCCGGGGTTGGCCACGGCGGTGGGCCAGGACGACGGCGGCGAGTCGGGCGGGCCGTGGTGGTGCGCGCTCATCGGTCGATCTCTCCCAGCACGATGTCGAGCGAGGCGTTCACCGCGATCACGTCGGAGAGCAGCGCCCCCTCGATCATGTGCGGGAGCGCCGCGATGTTGATGAAGGACGGGCCGCGCACGCGCCAGCGCACCGGCTTGGAGCCACCGTCGGAGACCACGTACATCCCCAGCTCGCCCTTGGAGCTCTCGACCGAGAACCACGACTCGCCCACCGGGGCGCGGATCCCCTCCATCACCACCTTGAAGTGGTGGATCATCGACTCCATGTCGTTCATCGCCGCCGTCTTGGGCGGCAGGATGACGCGGGGGTCGTCCACGTTGATGGGGCCGCCGGGGAGCCGCGCGATGGCCTGGTGCAGGAGCGAGACGCTCTGGCGCATCTCCTCCATGCGGCAGAGGTAGCGGTCGTAGATGTCGCCGTGCTCGCCCACCGGGACCACGAAGTCGTACGTCTCGTAGTCGTAGTACGGGCGGTCCTTGCGCACGTCGTAGTCCACCCCCGAGGCGCGCAGGTTGGGCCCCGAGAGGCCGAAGTTCACCGCGTCCTCGCCCGAGATGGTGCCCACCCCCTGCGTGCGCCCGATCCAGATGGCGTTGTCGGTCAGCAGGGTGTCGACCTCGTCCAGCGTGCGCGGGAAGGTGCGCAGGAACTCCTGGAGCTGCTCGATCCACCCCGGCGGCAGGTCCGCCATCATCCCCCCGATGCGGGTCGAGGAGGTGGTGATGCGCGCGCCGGTGAGCTTCTCGTGCAGGTCGTAGATGCGCTCGCGCTCCTGGAACGTGTACAGGAAGACCGTGAACGCGCCCAGGTCGATCGCGGTGGTCCCCAGCCAGAGCAGGTGCGAGAAGATGCGGTCCAGCTCCATGCAGATGACGCGGACCACCTTGCAGCGCTCGGTGACCTCGATCCCCATCATCTTCTCGACCGCCATGGCGTAGGCGCAGTTGTAGATCAGCGGCGCCAGGTAGTCCATGCGGTCGGTGAGCGGGACGATCTGGTTCCAGTCCCGGTACTCGCCCAGCTTCTCGAACGAGGAGTGCAGGTAGCCGATGTGCGGGATGCAGCGCACCACCGTCTCGCCGTCCAGCTCCAGCACCAGGCGCAGCACCCCGTGGGTGGCGGGGTGCTGGGGGCCGATGTTGATGAGCATGTGCTCGCCGGCGATGTCCTCGTCGACCTGCACGGCCTCGCCCGAGACGGGCACGATGGGCGCGTGGACCAGCGACCCGCCCGACCCCAGCTCGGGGTTGCGGGTGACGTTGTAGACGACTCTGCGCAGCGCCATGTCAGCCCGCCCCTCCCATCCCACCGAACTGCGAGCCCTGGCCGCCGCCGGTCTCGCCGGCGTCGAAGGGGTCGGGCACCGGCTGCTTCAGCGCGTGCGCCAGCTCCAGCTCGTACGGGGAGTAATGGTCCTCGGTCTTGAGCGAGAGCGCCCGCCGCGTCTGCTCGGCGCGCGAGAAGCGCCCGCGCAGGGGGAAGTCCTTCCGCAGCGGGTGCCCCTCGGCGTAGTTGTACGGCATCAGGATGCGGCGCAGGTCGGGGTGGCCCCGGAACACCACGCCGAACATGTCGTAGACCTCGCGCTCCAGCCAGTCGGAGGCGCGCCACAGGTGGTACACGGAGTCGATCTCCAGCGCCTCCAGCGGCAGCTCGGCCTTCACGCGCAGGTTCAGCTTGCTCCGGGTGGACCAGAGCTGCCACACCACCTGGATGGAGCGCCCGCCGCCGTAGTCCACCGCGGTCAGGTCCTGCAGGAAGTCGTAGCGGTGCTCGGGCGCGTCGCGCAGCCAGCCCAGGATCTCGAGCACGCGCTCCGCGTCGATGAACACCACGTGCTCGTCGCCCGCCACCATCTCGTGGCGCAGCACCGCGTCGCCGAACTCGGCGCGCAGCGCGTCCACGCTGGGGTGCGGCGGCAGGTCGCCGGCCGGGGGCGGCGTGCCGGGGGCCTGGGGCTCGGAGGCGGCGGGGCCGGAGTCCAGGCCCTCCAGGCCCTTCCGGAACGAGTCGTTGCTCATCGTGCGGTGCGCGAGGGGGCGGCCGGGGCGCGGCGCGTCACGGCTTGCGGTCCCCGACGCGGACCACCGCGCCGGTGGAGACCAGCCCGCTGGAGCGGTTCTGGCTGGTCGAGTTGCCGAACGGCAGGGTCATGCGGTCCACCGACTCCTCCGGCAGGTGCGACTCGCCCGGGGGGAGCCGGTCGATCCGCGTCCACTCCGCGCGCGAGGTGGGCGACGAGTTCCGGATCTTCTCGTGGATCAGCAGGATGCCGTACATCAGCCCCTCGGGGCGCGGGGGGCACCCGGGCACGTAGACGTCCACCGGGATGATGGTGTCGATCCCCTGCACCATGCTGTAGACGTCGAACACGCCACCGGTGGAGGCGCAGGCGCCCATGGAGATGGCCCACTTGGGCTCGGGCATCTGCTCCCAGATCTTCCGGAGCACCGGGGCCATCTTGTACGACACCCGCCCGGCGCAGATCAGCAGGTCCGCCTGCCGCGGCGAGAAGCTCATCCGCTCCATGCCGAAGCGGGCCAGGTCGTAGTGCGTGGCCGCCGTGGCCATCATCTCGATGGCGCAGCAGGCGGTCCCGAACGGCATGGGCCACAGCGAGTTCTGCCGGGCCCAGTTGACGACTGCGTCGAGGCGCGTGGTGAGGAAGCCCGGCTGGCCCGAGAAGATGCCGCCCGGCTGCTGGGCCCCGCCGCCCTGTTGGACGGGAAGGCCACCCTGGTTCAGTCCCATTCCAGCGCTCCCTTCTTCCACTCGTAGATCAGGCCGACCGTGAGGATGAAGATGAAGATCCCCGCGGAGGCGAAACCGCTCCAGCCCAGCTCCCGCAGCTTGACCGCCCACGGGAGGAGAAAGACGGTCTCCACGTCGAAGACGATGAACAGGATGGCCACGACGTAGAACTTCACCGAGAAGCGCTCGCGCGTGCCGCCGAGCGGGTCCATCCCCGACTCGTAGGGCGACGACTTGACCTTGGTCGCGCCGCCGGGGCTCAGCACCTGCGAGAGCACCACCATGAAGATCGCGTTGGCCACCGAGACGGCCAGCAGGATCAGCACGGGCAGGTAGGGGCGAAGCATGCGGCGCGGGCTCCCGGAAGGAGTTTGTGAAATTCTTCACTTGTACGCGAACGGCGCAAGATAGCGCGCGCCCGCTCGGGGTGTCAAGCGACGCCGGGGCGCGGGCGCGACCCTTGCCGGGCCTTCCGCGCGGGCGTAGGTTGCCGCGCTTGCAAGTTCCGGATACACGCGGGCGCAGGGGCCGTTCCTGCGGCTTTCCTTCGGGTCCCGCGACGCCCTCCTCTCCCTGCCGGAGCCCGCCGCGCCGAATGAGCATCAAGCCCGACCACTGGATCCGCCGCATGGCCAGGGACCACGGGATGATCGAGCCCTACGAGGACGCGCAGGTGCGCCGGGGGACGATCTCGTACGGGGTCTCGTCGTACGGGTACGACATGCGGGTGGCCGACGAGTTCAAGATCTTCACCAACGTCAACAACGCGATCGTCGATCCCAAGGACTTCGACGACCGCTCGTTCGTGAGCTTCCAGGGCGACGTGTGCATCGTGCCGCCCAACTCGTTCGCGCTGGCGCGTTCGGTGGAGTACTTCCGCATCCCGCGCAGCGTGATGACGCTCTGCGTGGGGAAGTCGACGTACGCGCGGTGCGGGATCATCACCAACGTGACCCCGTTCGAGCCGGAGTGGGAGGGGTACGTGACGCTGGAGATCTCCAACACCACGCCGCTCCCCGCGCGCATCTACGCGAACGAGGGGATCGCGCAGGTGATCTTCTTCGAGTCCGACGAGCCCTGCGAGGTCTCGTACGCGGACCGCAAGGGGAAGTACCAGGGACAGGTCGGCGTCACCACGCCGAGACTGTAGGACCCACGCTCCCGCAACGGCCGGAAAGATCATGAACGACACCCCCGCGGCGACCCCGGGCGACGCGAGCCCGCCCACGGTCACCCCCATGCAGCTCGACGCGATCCGCGAGGTCGTGAACATCGGCGCCGGCCACGCGGCCACCAACCTGTCACACCTCACGCGGCTCACGGTGATGATCTCCGTGCCCCGCATCCAGTTCGTGGAGTCGCAGATGACCGCGGTGGTGGAGGCGCTCCCAGGCACCTCGCCGCTGGTGGTGGTCGCGGTGCCCATCGAGGGGATCTCGGACCACGGGGCGGAGCGCGCGTCGCTGATCCTGGCCCGCGAGACGGCGCTGCGCATGGTGGCGCTGATGCTGGGCCGCGACCCGTCCGCCCACACCGAGGTGGGCGAGCTGGAGCGCTCGGCGCTCAAGGAGATGGGGAACATCGTCTGCGCGGCCTACGTGGGCGTGCTGGGCGACTTCATGCGCAAGGGCGTGATGATCGGCACCCCCGAGCTGATGGAGGGCGAGCGCGAGGACATCACGCACAACGCCGTGCGCGGCCTGATGATCGAGACGGACTTCACCTTCCAGAACGCGACGTTCGAGGGGGTGTTCGTGCTGAGCCACAGCGACGTCTCGTTCCAGCAGCTCCTGAGGGCCCTGGGCTTCAAGGACGTGCCGGGGGCATAGGGCCCCCCGCGGGTCCGCCCCGATGTCCACGCCCTTCCCCCCGTTCTCCGCCGCGGCGCGCGGCTCGCACTGGCGCTCGCTGGAGCGCGAGAAGTGGGACGTGCTGGTGATCGGCGGGGGCATCACCGGCGCCGGGATCGCGCGCGACGCGGCGGGCCGCGGCTTCCGCGTGGCGCTGGTCGAGTCCGGCGACGTGGGCCAGGGCACCTCCTCCCGCTCCTCCCGCCTGGTGCACGGCGGCTTGCGCTACCTGCAGAACGGCCACCTGGGCCTGGTCTTCGAGGCCAGCGCCGAGCGCCGCCGCCTCCTGCGCCTGGCGCGCCACCTGGTCCATCCCCAGGAGTTCCTCTTCCCCGTCTTCCACGGCGACCCGGTGGGCTACCGGATGCTGCAGGCGGGGATGTGGCTCTACGACGCCCTCTCCCTGTTCCGCAACATCCGCCCGCACCGCATGCTCCCCCGCGCCGCCGCGGAGCGGGAGGAGCCGCGCCTGCGCCGCGACGGGCTGGTGGGCGCCGCGCTGTACCACGACGCGACGGTGGACGACGCGCGCCTGACGCTGGCCAACGCGCGCGGCGCGCACGAGGCGGGAGCCGCCGTCGTGCCGCGGGCGGAGGTGGTCGGCTTCCGCAGGGACGGCGCGGCGCTGGTCACGCGGGTCCGCGACCTCCTCTCGGGCGACGAGCGGGAGGTGCGCGCGCGCGTGGTCGTCAACGCCGCCGGCCCCTGGAGCGACGTCGTCCGCACCCTGGCCGACCCCGCCGCGCGCCCCCGCCTGCGGCCCACCAAGGGCGTGCACCTGGTCTTCCGCGCGGAGCGGGTCGGGAACCGGCACGCGATCACCTTCCCCTCCCCCGTGGACGGGCGGGTGATGTTCGTGCTGCCCTGGGGCGACCTGACCTACGTGGGGACCACGGACACGGACCTGCCCACGTGGCCGGCGCCCGTGGAGGTGGAGGCGGAGGACGTGGCCTACCTGCTGGCCTCGGCCAACGGGATCTTCCCCGGGGCGCGGCTCGCGGAGGACGACGTGGTCTCCTCCTGGGCCGGCGTGCGCCCCCTGCTCTCGGCGGAGGGTGCCAGCGCGGGGGCCACGTCGCGCGAGCACGAGATCTGGCGGGACCCCTCGGGGCTGCTGAACGTGGGCGGGGGGAAGCTCACGACGTACCGGGTGATGGCCGCGCAGGTGACGGACGCCGCCGTCCGCATCCTCCGCGAGGCGCACCGCCGGATCGGGGGCGACTCGCTCACGCGCGACCTGCCGCTCCCCGGCGCGCCGCGGGGCGACTGGGAGGGGTTCGAGGCGGGGATCCGGGCGGAGGCGATCGCGGCCGGGCTGTCGGACGCGACGGGCGCCCACCTGGCCCGCGCCCACGGCGAGGACGCGGAGGTGCTGCTGGCGCAGGTGCGCGAGGACCCCTCGCTCGCCGAGCCGCTGGTGGCGGGCCGCCCCTACGTGCGTGCGGAGGTGCGCCACGCGGTGCAGGACGAGATGGCGCTACGGCTGGAGGACGTGATGGCGCGGCGGACGCAGCTCTTCTACGAGACCGAGGACGGCGGCCTCTCCTCGGCCTGGAAGATCGCGGGGTGGATGGCGGGCGAGCCGGGCGTGGGCTGGGACGCGGCGGAGGTGGAGCGGCAGGTGGCGGCCTACGCCGAGTCCGTGGCGGCGACCCGCGGCTTCGGCCGGTGAACCGGCTATCGTCTGCGACGGGGGACGGCTGAACGGCGGGGGCTCACGCGGAGGCGCGGAGGACGCGGAGGGTGCGTCTTCCGCATTTCCGCGTCGGTCGGATCCGGGCCGGAGGGCCGCCGTCTGGAGCGGAGGGGGACGCCGTGCGTCGCGGGCGACGAGCGGGGAGCGCGGAGACGCGGAGACGCGGAGAACGGCACGGGATCTCGGTCCCGTGGTTCTCCGCGTCTCTCCGTTCTTCCTCATGATCGTTGTAGGACCCGGGGTGGCGGATTAGGATGGGCTACGCTCCGCGCCGCGGGGGATGTGCGAATCCATCCACGATCAGGGGGACGGGAGCCGTTCATGAGACGGATCGTCGGGGTGCTGGCCGCGCTGGTGGCGTTCGCGGGAGGGGCGGAGGCGCAGGGCCGGACGCCGCTGTACTGGTGGACGCAGGCCGGCGCGCAGGGCGAGTGGCTGTTCCGGACCGTGTACGACGGCGGCAGCACGTGTCCCGCGCCCGCGTCGGTGCGGGCGCTGCCCTCCGACAGCTTCCCCGTGCTGATCTGCCAGCAGCGGCTGGCCGCCGCGCCCGTGCAGCTCGGGGGGATGCCCCGCCCCGCCGCCCCGCCGCCGGGGCAGGTGAGCCGCGTCGTCGCCATCGGCGACACGGGGTGCCGGGCCAGCCAGCAGGATTGCTCCGACCCGGCGGCGTGGCCGTTCGCGGCGGTCGCGTACCGGGCGCGCGAGGCGGGCGGCGACCTGACGGTGCACGTGGGCGACTACATCTACCGCGAGACCCTGAAGGACTGCGGTCAGCAGAAGACGCCCTGCGGCGACAACTGGGCGGCGTGGCACGCGGACTGGTTCCAGCCGGTGGGCGAGCTGCTGGCCTCCGCGCCGTGGGTGTTCGCGCGCGGCAACCACGAGGACTGCACGCGCGGGGGCACCGGGTGGTTCCTGTTCTTCGACCCGCGCGACGTGCCCACCAACCCCGACCGGTGCGCCGGCACCGCGGATCCGTACGGGGTGAAGGTGCCCGGCCTGGGCACGCTGCTGATCATGGACACGGCCTGCGCGCCCTGGTACTCCAGCGCCTGCTGGTCCACCGGGGGCAGCAGCCCGGTCAACGACTCCACCCCGGCCATCGCCGAGTACGCGCGGCAGTACCGGCAGCTCCCCGGGCTCGTCGGCACGGGGCAGCCGGCATGGCTGGTGACGCACGTCCCGGCCTGGGCGCGCGACTACGCGGGCCAGGCGGACTCCATCGGCGCCTTCATCCTGCAGCGGGCGATCCGGCGCGCGTACCCCAGCGGCGAGCTTCCCCCGGCGGTGTCGCTCTCCCTGGTGGGCCACGTGCACGCATGGGAGGCGCTGGACTTCGCCTCCCCCCGCGCCCCCTACCTGGTGGTGGGCGACGGCGGCACGACCGAGAGCGAGAACCTGCCGACCACCATGCCTTCGCCCGCGGGGGGCGTGGCCGTGAACGGATACCGCTCCGGCCTGGCGTTCGGATACACCCTGTTCCAGGCACGGCCCGACGGGTGGAGCGTCACGCTGGTGCCGCTGCCCGGCACCGGCCCGGGCATCGCCTGCGCGCTCAGCGGCAGTCAGCTGAAGTGCTGAGGCTGGAATAGATTGGTGACCTCCGGGAGCGCAGGGGCGGCCTTTCCCGCGGAACCCGAGAACACGAAGACGCGGAGTACGCACGGGATCTCGTCCTGTCGTTCTCCGCGTCCCGTCGTTCTCCCCCGCATCGGCCGGGGGCGTGACATGGGGACTTCGCCGAGCCGCGAGCCGCGTATCATCATCCTTCGCAGGCGATGGCCGGAAGCCGGCCGGAGCCGCCGCCCCACTACTCCGTCCGCTCGATCTCCCCCTCGCCTTCGACGTACCCGCGGCAGCGGAGGACGGGCGTGCGCGGGTACTTCGGGAACGCCGGATCCACGGCGGCCAGGCGGCAGAGGTAGAAGCGGGAGCCCTTCCGCGATTCGATCACCTTCACGTTGAAGCAGGTCTCGCAGAGCCCGGCGGGTGGCGAGTACGTCCTGGTCCACGGCCCGTCGGTCACCCCGGCCCTCCTCCGCGCGCGGCGGACGGGGTGCCGTCACGCTCTTCGTCCATCAGCTTCCACCAGGATTGCAGCGCGTAGGAGAGGACCAGGAACGCGCCGCCCAGGCCCAGGAAGAGGAGGATGCGCCAGATGGCCTCCAGCGTGGCCAGGTCCACCAGCAGCAGCTTGCCCGCGACCACCGCCAGCGTGAGGATGGCGACCTTCTCCAGGTCGCGGCGGCGCGCGTACAGGGCGCCCAGGAGCAGCGCGACGCCGTAGATGCCCCACGCCACGGTGACGAACCCCTCGCCCGAGGGGATGGGGGAGAGCTGCCGCCAGAGCCAGGCGAGGATCCCCGCATGCACGGCCAGGCGGTAAGTCCTGGCCTCCACGTCGTTCCCCACCGCGAACGAGGCGGCGAGGAGCGACGCCAGGGCGCCCAGGTCCGCGAGCGGGTACGACAGCCTCTGGTCGACGATGCCCAGGCGGCCGATGAGCCAGAGCCCCACGCAGATCGCCAGCAGGTGGCCCATGGCGGTGAGGCCCTCGCTGCGCGGCGTGCGGCGGGCCAGCAGGTGCAGCGCCAGCGACTCCGCGGCCAGGGCCAGGAGCAGCGCCTCCTCCTCCAGCGCCGCCATGCTCCCCGCCGCGAGGAGGATCGACGCGCTGAGGGACGTCACCGCTGCGAGCTGCTCGTCGTCGCGCAGCAGCGTCCACGCGGCGAGCTGGTACAGCACGGCTCCGCCCACGGCCAGGATCCCCCACACCTCCAGCGACGGGGCCCACACCAGGTGGGTGACCACCAGCGCCAGCACCGGCGGCAGCAGCGAGAGGCCGTGCCAGTGGCCCACGGTGGGCTCCGTCCACTCCGCGTCCTCCGCCACGCCCGCCCAGCGCAGCGAGCCGCGGCGCCGCGCCACCTCGCGCGCGAAGGGCAGGACGCCACAGGCCAGCCAGGCGAACACGGCCGCGCCCTGCACGGCCACGCGGTCGATGTACGCCGGCGAGCCCTCGTGGATCAGGCGCGCGTAGAGCAGCAGGAGCAGGGCGCCGCCGGCGAAGGACGTCCACAGCAGCAGCCGCCAGCCGCGCCGCAGGTACAGCGCGCACGTCCACGCCAGCAGCAGGCAGGTGTAGACGGCGTATCCCCGCGGGGCGCCGTGCTGGATCCCCAGGATCAGCGGGGTGCCCAGCCCGCCGATGGCGCCGATGATGGCCAGGATCGGCTCGCCCTTCCGCAGCGCCAGGCCGAACGCCAGGAAGGTGACCCCGATCATCACCACGAACGCCACCGCGTAGTTCAGCAGGTCGTACAGCGCGAAGGCCGAGAAGCCGACGATGTAGAAGATCGCCACCGCGCCGCCCAGCAGCACCGGCACGAAGCGCCTGCGCGCGTCGTCCATCCGCAGCCCCGCGCCCAGCAGCGCCAGGCCGAGCGCCGCGCCGAACGCCACCCGCACGACCGGCGTGATCCATCCCTGGTCGATGGAGTAGCGGAAGAGGAAGGCCACGCCCAGCAGGAACAGGCCGATGCCCAGTCGGTTGAGCCAGAGCTGCCCGTCGAACGGCCCGGCCGCCGCCTTCGGCCTCACGGCCCTGCGCCGCGGGGGCGGCAGGTCGACGTACGGGTCCTCCGCCCGCCACGCACCGGCGTCGGGGAGGGGCTCCGGCTCGGGCCGGGGCGCGCGCGCCTGCGGCTCGGCCTGTGCGGGGAGGCGCACGGAGAGCTCGGCGACCAGCCGCTCCAGCTGCTCCACGCGTTCTTCGAGCGAGGGATCGTGGGTTCCGGCCAAGGGGGCCTCTGGTCGGGAGGTGCGGGTTTCCGGCGGGGAAGCGTCCTTCACGGGCGCGAGGGGACGGCGGAGGTGGTGCACGGACGACTGCGACAACGTCCGCGGAGTCTGGCTGAAGGGCCGAGCCGGCGGAGGGGGCCCTCACCCGGCGGGCTCGGGCGGCGATGCTGCGTTCCCTCCGTCACCACAGAGCCCGCCACCCTCTCCCACGAGTGGGAGAGGGAACCCGGATGGTCTCGTCGTCGGCTGGATCGGCCGGGGGGGGCCCTCACCCGGCGGCCTGAGAGCCGCCACCCTCTCCCGCGAGCATGCGGGAGAGGGACCGGCATCGGAGCATCGTCGGCCAAGTTCAGCCGCACCGCTGGCTCGCGGTCCCGTCCCGGAGGGACGGTCGCGGTTCTTAGCCGGGGGCTTCACGCCCCCGGAATGCGGACGAAGCCCGACCTCAGCCGCCGACCGTCACCCCTCTCCCCCTTGTGCGGGAGGGGCCGGGGGAGGGGGGTTCTCGCGGCACCGACGAACGCCGCGCCCCTCGCCTTTCGACCCCAATATAGCGAGCGGACGGGAGGCCGCCCACCCGCTCGTTCAGCGGATGCGGACGAAGGTGTGCTCGAAGCAGTCGGCGCAGGGGTCGGTCAGGACCAGGGTGTCACGGCCGACGTAGCGAACGTAGTGCTCCTTCACCGGCGGCGGCAGGATGCTGAGCGTGTCGGCGTAGCGGAAGAACTCCCGGCCGCCGCTGGCCTCCGTGGCCGGGCCGCGGACGTACTTGGTGCGCGTGATGCCGCCGGGCTGCTTGATGACCTCGACCGTGGTGTCGCGGTTCACGATGTAGACGATCCGCAGCTTGCGCTGCTCCGGCGTGACCCGCTGGCCCGCGAGCCCCCCGGTGGAGTAGGCCCACCGCCAGGTGTCCGCTCCGCGCTGCCGCGTTCCCGGGACGGGGCGCGTGCACGCCGCCACCCCCGCCAGCCCCAGCGCCGCCACCACCGCCGCCCGTCCGATCCCGCGCATCGTCGCCTCCGCTCCCGGGTTCACGCCACCGCCGCGGCGGGGAGCCTTCCCCGCCCCGCGACCTCCCACGCCTCCACCACCCGCCCGCCCTCCACCCCGTACACCCGGTCCTGCAGGTTCACGGAGACGCAGACGTGGTTCGGCACGATCCGGACCCGGTCGCCCACGCGGGGGCTCCAGTCCGTCCCGGAGAGGTCCAGCAGCCCGTGCTCCTCGGACACCGCCTTCACCGCCACCTCCGGCCGGTCGAGCAGCGCGCCGTACCCGCCCCCCTCGGCCCGGAGCTCCTCCTTCGCCAGCGCCTTGGAGCCGGCATCCACCACCGCCTGGCCGGGAACGGCCATGCTCACGACGGTCGCCAGCACGGTGTACGCGCACTCGTCCCAGCGGCATGCGCCGATCTCGGCCGTCGTACGGTCGTTGAAGATCTGCGTCCCCGGGCGCAGCTCGGTGGTGCCCGCGATCTCGTGCGAGCGCCAGAAGGTGGGCGTGGAGCCGCCGCTGACCACCTCCGGCCGCAGCCCCGCCGCCGTCAGCGCCTCCAGGAAGCCGCCCAGGCGGTCGGACAGGGCGCGGAGGGCGGCGTCCTGCTCGCCGACGGCGGAGCGGACGTGGCCGGGATAGTACATCACGCCCCGGTACTCGACGCCCTCCGCCGCGGCGACCTCCTCCGCCAGGCGCACGGCGTCCTCCACCGCGCCCAGCCCCACGCGCCCCATCCCCAGGTCCAGCTCCACCAGCACGCCCGTCCTCCGCCCGGAGGCGCGGGAGCCCTCCGCCAGCCCGCGCAGCGCCTCGGCGGAATCGAGGCCGACGGTGAGGCGCACGCGCTCGGGGAGCCGCATCAGCCGCTCCACCTTGCCGTGGCCCACGGGGGGATAGGCGAGGAGCAGGTCGTCCACCGCGCCCGCCATCACCTCCGCCTCGCGCGGGGTGGCGACGGTCACGCCCACGGCCCCGGCGCGCACCTGCTCGGCGCCCAGCGCGGGGACCTTGTGCGTCTTGGCGTGCGGCCGCCAGGCCAGGCCGTGCTCGCGGCAGTATTCGGCCGCACGGGACAGGTTGGCGCGCATCCGCGGCACGTCCACCAGCGCGGCGGGGGTCTCCAGCTCGTCGGGGCTCATGCTGTCGCTCACCGTTCGGGGTTCCGCCGGGCCCGCCGCATCATCCCGTAGCCCTTGTGCAGGTTCTTCTCTCGCATCTGGCGCAGCACGTCGCTCTTGGCGCGGTAGAGCTCCTCCGCGTTCCCGCCGCCCGTCCGCAGGTCCTCCTCGATCCGCCGCAGCCGGTCCTCGAAGGGCCACGCCTTGATCTCGCGGATGCTGGTGGTGAAGTACGCGTCCGGGTCGGTCAGGTGGAAGCCCTCCGGGTCCCCGCGCAGCTCCTCCACGGCCCGCACCACCTCCACCGTCAGCCCGTCCATCCAGGTCCCCTCGGGGTCCAGGTGCCCCTCTCGGTCGATCAGCAGGCGGAGGATCTGCGCGTAGATGGGGTTGCGGAAGTCCTCCGGCTGGACCTCGCGGGCAGCGTACTCCACGTACGACTCGTCGCGGAAGAGCAGGAGGAGCAGGTTGCGCTCCGGCCCCAGCATGGGGTACGACGGTGCCGCCGCCCGCGCCGCCGCATCCTCCGCGCGGCGCCCCACCTCCTTGCGGCGCCGCTCCTGGGCGGGCGCCCCCCTCCCCTCGCCGCGCGGGACCTCCGCCGCCTCGCGCTCCAGCGTCTCGCGCGAGATCCCCGTCTTCTCGGAGATGCGGCCGATGTACACCTCGCGCAGGATCTCGTCGCTGGCGGCGCGCACGGTGGGGAGAAGGGCGTCTACCGCCTGGCGCGTCCCGCGGATGCTGCCGAAGTAGTCGCGGCGCTCCAGGATCTGGATCTTCCGCTCCAGCACGTCCACGGCGTCGTCCAGGTATCCCCGCAGCGCCGCCGCGCCCTTCTCGCGAACGAGCGAGTCTGGGTCCTCGCCCTGCGGGAGGGTGGCGACCAGGACCTCCGCCCCCGCGCGGAGAAGCTCGTCGCCCGCGCGGAAGGTGGCCTTGAGGCCCGCCTTGTCGCTGTCGTAGAGCAGGATGACGCGCGGGGCGTAGCGGGCCAGCATCTCCGCCTGCTCCTCCGTCATGGACGTGCCCAGCGGCGCCACGACGTTCTCCACCCCGTGCGCGGCGAGCGAGACCAGGTCCATGTAGCCCTCCACGACCAGCGCCGTCTCCTCCTTGCGGATGGCGTTGCGGCTCCAGCCCAGCCCGTAGAGGGTGCGGCCCTTGGAGTAGACGGCGGACTCGGGCGAGTTGAGGTACTTGGGGACGTGCTCCTCCGCGCTCCCCAGGATGCGCCCGCCGAAGGCGATCACGCGCCCGCCCAGGTCCTCGATGGGAAATACGATGCGGCCGCGGAAGGCGTCGTAGGGCGTGGTGCCGCTCCTGGGCTCCTTGGCCAGGCCGAGCTGCAGCAGGAGCTCGTTGGAGATCCCCGCCCGCCGCGCCGCGTCGCCGAAGAGCGTCCACCCCTCCGGCGCCCAGCCCAGCCGGAAGCGCTCCTGCGCGGCCTCGGAGATGCCGCGGCGCTGCAGGTACTCGCGGGCCGCGCGGCCGTCGTCGCCCTCCTTCAGGCGGTCCCGGTACCACTTGGCGGCGAAGGCGTTGACGTCGTGGAGGTGCCGGTGGGGGTCCTCCTCGCGCCGGCGCTCGCCGGGGTCGGGGATCTCGACGCCCACGCGCCCCGCCACGTCGCGGATCGCCTCGGGATACGTCATCCCCAGGTGCTTCATCAGGAAGGTGAAGACGCTGCCGCCCTCGCCGCAGACGAAGCACTTGAAGAACCCCTTGGCGGGGTCCACGGAGAAGTTCGGCCCCTCGCCGCCGTGCAGGGGGCAGGGGCCGCGGAAGGTCCGCCCGGAGCGCTTCAGCCGGGTGTGCTCGGAGACGATCTCCACCAGGTCCGCGCGCTGGCGGACCTCCTCGACCAGGTGCTCGGGGATCATTACGGGGCCCGGGCATGCTCGCGGAGCGCGCCGAGAATACCTGTTTGGGACGCGGAGACGCGGAGGACGCGGAGACGCGGAAACTGCAGAAGAGAGGTGTTGCCTTTCTCCGCGTCTCCGCGCTCTCCGCGTCTCCGCGTGCATCCCGTCGCCCGAGGTCGCGAAGTCCCTCCGCGGAAACACCCTGCCGGCGCGCCCGCCGATGTCAGCCGGGACGACGGGTGGGATGCGGGGAGGGGCGGGAGCGCGAGGCTCACGCGAACTCCACCACCGTGACCCCCGTGCCCCCCTCGAAGTGGTCGCCGGGGCGGGCGACGGAGATGCGGCGGTCGGCCTTGAGCAGCTCCTGCACGCGCTCGCGCAGGGCGCCGGTGCCCTTGCCGTGGATGATGCGGAAGGAGGGGAGGTTGGCCAGGATGGCGTCGTCCAGCGCGCGGCCCAGGCGCATCTCCATCTCGTCCACGCGCAGGCCGCGCAGGTCCACCTCGGGGTGCGCGTCGATCTCGTGCACGTACGACCCGCCGGTGGGGCGGCGCGCCGCTTCGCGGCGCCCCCCACCCTGGTCCCCCTCGGGGAGCGGAACCAGGTCCTCGCGCGGCAGCACGAGGCGCATGGCGCCCGCCTCCACCGTGACCTTGCCGTCGCGAAGCTCCAGCACGGTCCCGGTGCTGCCCAGCGAGAGGATCTTCACGCGCACGCCGGGCTCCAGCTCCGTGGCGTGCTTCGCGCGCCCGCCGGCCGGGGCGTGGCCCTTCCGCTCGCGCGGCGTGCGCTCGCGCTGGGCGGACGCGGCCTCCTCCACCCGCCGCCGCGCCGCGCGCGAGGCCTCCTCCAGGCGCTCGCCGTCCGCCGCGGCGCGTACGTCGCGGATCGCCTCCTCCACCTCCGCGCGCGCCTTCAGGAGCAGGTCGCGCGCCTGCTGCCGCGAGCGGCGCTCCGCGTCCTTCTCCCTGCGCTTCAGCTCCTCCTCGCGCGCCTCCAGCGTCTCGCGCAGCGTGGCCGTCTCGCGCAGGGCGCGCTCCAGCTCCAGGTTCTGGGCGGAGAGGCGCTGCTCCTTGGTCTCCAGGTCCAGCAGCAGGGCGGCGACGTCGCGCTCGCCCTGCGGCAGCGCCGCCTCCGCCCGCGCCAGCACGCCCGTGTGCATCCCCAGCCGGCGCGCGATGGCCAGGCCGTACGAGCGCCCGGGGAGGCCCTTCACCAGCCGGTAGGTGGGGAGCAGCCGCTCGGCGTCGAACTGCAGCGAGGCGTTCACCACGCCCGGCTCGTCCGTGGCGAGCAGCTTGAGCTGCCCCAGGTGCGTGGTCGCCACGGTGAAGGCGGAGCGCCGCGTCAGCTCCACCAGGATGGCGGCCGCCAGCGCGCCGCCCTCCACCGGGTCGGTGCCGCTCCCGATCTCGTCGGTCAGGACCAGCGACTCCCAGTCCGCCCCCTCCAGCGCCTCGCGCAGGTTCTTGAGGTGCGCGGAGAAGGTGGAGAGCGACGCCTCGATCGACTGCTCGTCGCCGATGTCCGCGTACACCGCGCGGAAGACGGGGAGGCGCGTCCCCGCCGCTACGGGCGGGATCACGCCGCTCTGGGCGAGCAGCGAGATGAGCCCCATCGCCTTGAGCAGCACCGTCTTGCCGCCGGTGTTGGGGCCGGAGATGAGGAGCGTGCGCTCGCCCGGGTCCATGCGCAGGTCGAACGGCACCACCTCCCGCGACCGCGCCTGCAGCACGGGGTGGAAGCCGCGCACCACCTGGTACTCCTCCGTCCCCGCCGGAAGCATCTCCGGGCGGTGGCCGTCCACGCGCAGGGCGTAGCGGGCGCGGGCGTAGACGGAGTCCAGCGCGGCCAGGGCGTCCAGCGAGACGAGCAGGTCGGGCTGCAGGGGGCGCAGGCGCGTGGTGAGCTCGCGCAGGATGCGCAGCACCTCGCGCGCCTCGTTCGCCTCCAGCTCGCGCAGGCGGTTCATCAGCTCGATGGCGACCGGCGGCTCCACGAAGAGCGTGGCGCCCGTCCCGCTCTCGTCGTGCACGATCCCGCCGACCTCGCCCCGGCCCTCGCGGCGCACGGGGATCACGTAGCGCCCCTCGCGCACCGTGACCGAGGCGTCGGAGACCTGCAGGTGCGTGGGGAGCGACGACATGTACGTCGAGAGCCGCTCCACCAGCCGGGAGCGCGCGCCCTTGATCTCGCGGCGGTAGCGGTACAGCTCGGGCGAGGCCTCGTCGCGCACGTGCCCGTTCTCGTCCACGGCGCGGGCGACGGCCTCCTCCTCCTTCTCCCGGTCCAGCAGCCCGCCCGCCAGCATCGCCAGCAGGGGGAGCTTCTCCGCCTGCGGCACGATGGAGCGTCGCGTGGTGCGCGACGATGCCAGCAGCGTGGCCGCGGCCCGGATCTCCGCGCCTTCCAGCACGGAGCCCTCCAGCCGCAGGCGCTTCAGCGCCTGGCGCAGGTCGGGGATGGCGGCCACCGCCCACCCCTCGTCGCGGCGGAGCAGGCGGATGCCCTCGTCCACGCGCGCCAGCTCGGGCTCGATCCACCCCGGGTCCACGGAGGGCTCCAGCGCGCGCACGGCGTCGGCGCCCAGCGCGGACGTCGCGTGCCGGGCGACGACGTCCAGGGCGTCGCTGTACTCGAGGACGGAAAGCGCGTGGGGGTTCATCTCCGGAGGGACCACGAGGGGCGGAGCACCGCGAAACCGGCGGGGTCCGCGCTGCACGGACCGCACCGTCAGGATACCCCCGAGCGGCACCGCCGTTCGGGCGTCCCGGCCCGCGGCGGACCCTCCGGCGCGGGCGCAGGGAAGCCGGGGAGAATGCCACGGCGGGGGGCGGGACGCAACGGGGAGGACGCGAAGATGTGACGCGGAGCGGTGCTGCGTCGGGCTCCGGGGGGCGCGTGCTGCGGCGCTCCCCCGATCCACCTCCTCGACCTACGCCTCCGTGGGCACGGCGGGAAGGACGAGGCGGAAGGTGCTTCCGCCGCCGGGGGTGGAGTCCACGTCCAGGCGGCCGCCCAGGGCCACGGCCAGGCCGCGGGCGATGGAGAGGCCCAGGCCGGTGCCGGTGGCCTCGGTCTCGCCGAGCTGCACGAAGTCGTGAAAGATCCGCTCGCGGTCCTCCGGGGCGATGCCGGGGCCGTGGTCGCGGACCTCGACCACCGCATGGGCGTCCTGCACGCGGCAGGCGACCTCCACCGGCTGGCCGGGGGCGAACTTCACGGCGTTGGAGAGGAGGTTGGAGAGGATCTGCCGGATGCGGCGCGCGTCGCCGGTGATGACCATCGGGCGCTCGGCGGCGTGCACCTCCAGCCGGCACCCCTGCTCCACCGCCAGCGGGCCGATGCCGCCGATGGTCGTCTCCACCAGCGCCACCAGCTCCACGTCCTCGAGCCGCCGCTCCATCTTCCCCGCGTCGAGCTTGGAGAGGTCCAGCAGGTCGTTGACCAGCTCCAGCAGGTGCGTGGCCTGCGCCTGCGAGCGCGCCACCGCGTCGCGCTGCGTATCGGCCAGGCCGCCGTACACGTCCGAGAGGAGCAGGTCGTTGTAGAGCATGATGGCGCTGATGGGCGTGCGCAGCTCGTGGCTGGCCATGGCGAAGAAGCGCTCGCGCGCCGCCACCGCCCTCTCCCGCTCCGACTCCGCGCGCACGCGGTCGCTCACGTCCAGCAGCACGCCCAGCACGGCGGGGCGCCCGTCCATCTCGGTGCGGGTGCCCCGGGCCTCCAGGTGCACCACCCCGCCGCTCCCGTGCAGCCCGCGGAAGGTGTAGCGGGCGCCGGGGGGCTCGCCGGCGGCGCGGCGCTCCATCATGTGGGCGATCAGGACGCGGTCGTCGGGGTGGATCAGCTCCAGCACCGGAAATCCGGCGCCCAGCTCCGCCTCGTCGCGGCCGAAGATCTCGGCGAAGCGGGGGTTCACGTAGGTGAGCAGCCCCTCCTGGATCACGAAGATCCCGGCCAGCGACTGCTCCACCAGCCCGCGGAAGCGCGCCTCCGCCGCGCGCAGGCGCTCCTGGGCCCGGTCGCGTGAGGCGCGGGCGCGGCGCCACTCGATCTCGTCCACCGCCAGCGCGGCCAGGTCGCCCAGCAGGCTGACGTCCTCGGCCGACCAGTGGCGGGGCTCGCGCTCCACCACGCAGAGCGTGCCCACGGCGTGGTGGTCCGGCGTGACGAGCGGAACGGCCAGGTACGCGGACGCGCCCACCGCGGCCAGGGAGCGCAGCCCGGTGATGGGCGGGTGGGTGCGCGCGTCCACCACGGCCAAGGGACCGCGCGACTCCACCGCGTGGCGGCAGAGCGACTCGTCGATGGGCACGCGCCGGCCGCTGAGGCCGGGGATGCCGGAGACGCTGCTGAGGAGCTGGTGGTCCTCGGAGACCAGCGACACGTAGGCGAAGGAGGACGAGAGGACGCGCGCCGCCAGGCGGGTGATGCGCCGGAAGGCGTCGCCGGCCGGCTCGGCGGTGAGGCCGGTCTCGCGCAGGGCCGCGAGGCGCGCGGGGTCGCGCAGGACGTCGGCGGGGTCTGCGGCCATGGCCGGGGAGGCGAGGGGAGGCCGTGCGTGCGGGGGCGGAGCCCCGGAAGGGCCCCACGCGCAACTTGCGTCCGCCCCGGGAGTGGCGCAAGGGACGCGCCGTCGCGCGGCGCGCGCTTGACAGCCCCCGCGCGCGGAGTAGAGTTCCGGGGTCCCGCTCGCCCGCGTCACCCCCGCCCGCGCCGCATGTACACGCCCGTCGTTGAGGACTACCTGAAGGCCATCTGGATGCTCCAGCAGGCGGAGTCTCCGGTCTCCACCTCGCGCATCGCGGAGCGGCTGGGGCTCACCTCCGCGGCGGTCACGGCGATGGTGAAGCGCCTGGCCGAGCAGGGCCTGCTGCGGCACGAGCCCTACTACGGCGTGCGCCTGACCGGCGCGGGCGAGCTGGCGGCGCTGCGCATCATCCGCCGCCACCGGGTGCTGGAGCTGTTCCTGGTGGAGACCCTGGGCTACGAGTGGGACCGCGTGCACGACGAGGCGGAGCGGCTGGAGCACGCGGCCAGCGACGAGCTGATCGAGCGCCTGGCGCGCCTGCTGGGCGGCCCCCAGCGCGACCCGCACGGCAACGCCATCCCCACCGCCGAGGGCGAGGTGGACCTGGCCCGCTACCCCGCCCTGGGCGACCTGCAGCCCGGCGAGCCGCGCCGCATCCTGGAGGTGGAGGTGGAGGAGCCCGAGCAGCTCCGCTACCTGGGCTCGCTGAACCTGTACCCCGGCGCCGAGGTGGAGGTGGTGGAGAAGTCGCCCTTCGAGGGCCCCGTCTCCCTCTCCGTCAACGGCCGCCCCGCCGTCATCTCGCACTCGCTGGCCCAGCGGATCCGCGTCCGCGACGGCGCCTCGCCGGGCGGGCAGCGCGACGACGAGCCACCCGCGTCGTGAGCCGCCGAAAGGCTTGACCCCGGCCGTTCCATACGTGTTGATTGGTGCGCGCGGGACGCGCGCGTCCTCCTCCCGCGCATCCCGGCCCGGACCAGACGCCCGCCCGATTCTCTCCCGCTCGTCGCCCGACGCGCGCCACTCCACGCCGTCCGCATCCGACATCCCCATGACGGTCCGCGCCTCCCTGCTCCGCCCCCTGGTGCCCGCGCTCGCCGCGCTGGCGCTCGCCGCGTCCGCGTCCGCCCAGGGCCCCGCCGTCCCGAGCGCGTCCTTCGCCGCCGCAGCCATCCCGCAGGCGGGAACGCAGCTCCTGGGGTGGCACGACTTCTCGGGGATCGACGCGCACGCCCTCGCCGCGCCCCCCGCGGAGACCAGGTCCGTGGAGCGGCTGGCGCGCTGGCTGACCACGCCCGCGCTGGACGACCTGGAGAAGGCGCGCGCCATCTACCGCTGGATGACGGCGAACGTGGAGTACGACACCGAGGCCTTCTTCAAGGGAGAGGTGGACGCCACGGCGCAGGGGCGCGACGTGCTGCGGCGGCGGAAGGCGGTCTGCGGCGGCTTCTCCACCCTGTTCGTGGAGATGGCGCGCGCGGCCGGGCTGGAGGCGGTGAAGGTGGACGGCTTCGCGAAGGGCTACGGCTATCAGCCGGGCACGTCGCCGTCGGGGCTGAACCACGCGTGGGTCGCCGTGCGCCTGCACGACGGATGGTACCTGATCGACCCCACGTGGGCGGCGGGCCACATCGAGCAGCGCTCCTTCAAGCGCACGTTCGAGGACTTCTGGTTCCTCGTTCCCCCCGCGCAGCTCGTCTTCTCGCACCTTCCGGCCGACCCGCGCTGGCAGCTCCTGCCGCAGCCGGTGGAGCGGATGGCGTTCCAGGGCCTTCCCGCCCTCTCCGCCCCCACGCTGTTCAAGTTCGGCTGGAGCGCCGACGACGTCCGCACCCGCCACGCCGCGCCGGGCTTCGGCGGCTTCCCGGAGGTGTACGACCACCAGGGCCGTCGCTTCGGCATCCGCTCGGCGCCGCTGGACGGCACCCTGGCCGCCGGGGCGGAGCACGAGTTCCGGCTGATGGCCCCAGACGCGCAGCGGGTGCAGGTGATCAACGAGGGCGCCTTCATCGACCTGCAGCGCGCCGACGACGGGAGCTGGACGGGCCGCGTGGCCCCGCGCGCCGGCGGCCTGATGGTCACCGCCACCTACACCGCCCCGCAGCCGGCCTCGCTCGTCTTCATGGTCTACCGCGTCACCGGCGACTGACGCCCGCCGTCTCCGCACGCGCGAGAGGCCGTCCGGCATCCGATCCGGGCGGCCTGTTTCGTCTCGTGCGACCCTGAACTGCTTTTTCACGCGGAGACGCGGAGAAAAGACGGGAGAGACGCGGAGGCGTCCGCGGCGTCCTCCCTCTCCGCACGCGCCATCCGCCCCTCCACCCACGTCAGTCGATGCGGACGGAGCCGGCCCCCGCACCTCCGCGCATCCGCGCGAGTCCCGCCGTTGCCGTTTCCGCGTCTCCGCGCCCTCCGCGCCCTCCGCGTGGAAACCGTCGCCTGCTCAGCCGGACGGAAACCCGAGGTGACGCAGATACCGCCCCGGAGCCGCGAGGAAGTCGCGCGTGACGGTGACGTGGTCCAGCTCCTCCCAGGCGACCTGGCGCACCGGGTTTTCGTCGAACGAATAGATGCGTGCGCCGGGATACGCGAGCAGGATGGGCGAGTGCGTGGCGATCACGAACTGCGACCCCTCGCTGGCCGCCTCGCCGATCAGGGCCAGGAGCGCGAGCTGCCGCTGCGGCGAGAGCGGCGCCTCGGGCTCGTCGAGCAGGTACACGCCGCCGCCGAAGAAGCGGACGCGGAAGAGGTCGAGGAAGCTCTCCCCGTGCGAGCGCGCGTCCCGCTCCTGGAGGTACGACGCCGCGGCCACCTCGTCCGGGTGCAGCCCGCGGTCGGTCGCCTGCACCGCGGCGGGAGCGCCGTCCCGCTCCGCGCGCTCGCGGTCGAGCCGCGCGTCGTCGCGCGCCATGCGGCGCAGGTAGCCGAAGAAGTCCTCGGCGCGCAGGAAGAACCCGACGGACGTGCGACGCGTCCACGCCAGCCGCAGCCTGGACCCCAGCCGCCGCGGCCCGGCGAGGGACGGATCGACGTCGGCCTCCGCGCTGCCCAGCGTCTGCAGGCGCGCGGACGAGGCGATGCCCTCCAGCAGCGTCGACTTCCCCGAGCCGTTCTCGCCCACGAAGAAGGTGACGGGCGCGGAGAGGTCGAGCGTGCGAAGGCCGCGGACGGCGGGGACGGAGAACGGATAGGGCTCGTCGGCCTCGGGAGGCCCGTCCCGCCAGCCGACGGAGAGGAGGTGCGCCACGCCATCACACTCCACGCCAACATGGACGCAGTGACGCACACTTCCGCATTGGTCCTATTCGTGCTTGAGTGCTGCCGCGCACGATGAGCCTCTTCGGCACCATTGGCGCATCAATCAATCCCGCCTTGGGTTTGAAGAGCACGCTTTGCGCGGATCAGGCGGTCAATGGTTTCTCTCGGGCTGCCTTGCAGCGCCATATCCTTGGCTTCATTAGTCAAGGTCACTACTGCGGGGGCGAGAGCACCCGCATACTCCCGTAGTAGATCATCGATGTCACTCGGGAGACCTTCCGCGAGGTACTCTGGAGCGGCGTGAAGCTCCTCGATCATCCCCTGTATTCTTGAGCGGACGAGTTCCTCTCGACGGGACATAATTCCACCTCGGAGTTGTAGTCAAACGTGCACCTAAAGCCCGAAGGTAATACGGACCCCCGGAGGGCACAAGCACAAAGTCGAGGCGTTAAGTCGTTATTCAGCCTAGTGATGGGTTGACAATGTTGCTACGGGAGGTTATCACACTCACCACTACCCACGGCAAGTTATTGCACCACGTGCACTTTACCTGAGGTTCTTCGTCGAGTCTCGCTCTTCCAGGCCGCTTCGGCCGGGCGCGGCCGCCTTCGTCCCAGTCGGCTAACAACCTCTTCCGCGTGAGCTTCAACGGCGAGGGGACCGCCATGCACGAGGAGCAACGCTTCGAGTGCCGCTGCGAAACGAATGACGGTGGAGCCGAGGCGCCCCTACGCCGCCGGCTCCCCCGCCAGCCCCAGCTCCGGCGCGACCTTCCGCATCGCCTCGATCACGAACTGCACGTGCTCCTTCAGGTCCACGCCCAGGCGCTCGGCCGCGTGGCGCACCTCCTCGCGGTCCACGCCGGCGGCGAACTGCCTGTCCTTGAACTTCTTCATCACGCTCTGCGCCTCCAGGTCCATCACCGACTTCGACGGGCGGACCAGCGCGGCGGCGGTCACCAGCCCCGTCACCTCGTCGCAGGCGCAGAGCGTCTTCTCCAGCAGAGTCGTGGGCTCCACCCCCGTGCGCACCGCGTAGTGCGACTCCACCGCGCGCACCACCTCCTCCGGCCAGCCGCGCCCGCGCAGCATCGCCACCCCGGGAAGCGGATGCTCCTCGGGGTGCTCCTCGTAGTCGAAGTCGTGGATCAGCCCGGCCAGGCCGAACGTCTCCTCGTCCTCTCCGAGCTTGCGGGCGTAGGCGCGGCACGCCGCCTCCACCGAGTACATGTGGCGGCGGAGCGACTCGCTCCGAACGTGCTCGTGCATCAGCGCGAGGGCGTCCTCGCGGGTGGGGACGGTCGACATGCTCCTCCGTGCTCGCCGTGGGGTGGGGTCGTCGGCGGGAAATCTACGGAGCGGCGGCGCGGGGGGAAACGGGCGGGAGCGTACGGGCGGAGGCGAAGCGGGGCGGAGGCGAAGCAGGGGCGGAGGCCGCCTGGCCCCGCCCCGGCCGCCGCGCTCAGCTCCCGGGTCCGAAGGTGATGGGCATGCTGACGCGGCTGTCAATGGGGTAGCCGCCGAAGGTCGCGGGGCGCCAGCGGATGCGGCGTACCAGGTCCACCAGCCTCGCGTCGAGCGTCTCGTCGCCGCTCCAGCGCTCCACGCGGATGTCGACCGGCGTTCCCTCGCGGCCCAGCAGCAGCACCACCTCCACCTCGCGCACCGCGGCCGCTCCGGTGACCCCGGCGGAAGTGATGTGCTCCACGGCGGCGGTGATCCACTGGCGCACCTCGGTGGGGTTCGCGAGCTGCGGCGGGCAGTAGCCGGCGACGTCGGTGTCCACGTCCATCGGCTCCGGCACGTGCCCCAGCGCCGGCTGGTGCAGGCGCAGCACCACCTCCGCCTCCGCCGCGGCCAGGCGCGAGACGTACGACTCCAGCAGCGGGCGCACCTGCTGCTGCGTCTCGGCGGGCACGTTGCTGTCCAGGAAGCTCACCACGGGCGGGCGCCCGCCCCCGGCGCGGAAGAAGAACGTCCCCCGCGGCGACTCGACCCCCGCCCCGCGCGCCATCGCCAGCAGCGCGGCGTGGAGCTCCACGGCGGCGGAGTCGGCGCGCGAGGCCGCGGCGCGGGGGGGCGGCGTGTCGGTGCGCGGGGCGGCGCTGCACTCGGCGGGAGCGTCCTGCGCCGACAGCCCGGCGGCGGACGAGGCGAGGAGCGCGAGCGAGAGGGCGGCGGGTCGGAGCGAGGGTGTACGCATGGCTCTGCGCAGGGTCAGGGGCGGACGGAGGAAAGGGGAAGAACGACGAGCACGTCGGCGGGCCAGCCGCCGGTCCTGCCGGGCGCGAAGAGCATCTGCCACGCCACGTCCGAGACGCCCTGCGCCGCCCAGGGGTCGATCCCGCCGCCGGCGAGGCGCACGTCCAGCGGCAGCCCCTCGCGCGAGACCAGCACCTCCAGCGTCACGTCCTCGCCCAGCGCGTCCAGCAGACGGCGGCCGGCGAGCGGGTCGGGGTGGCGCTGCGGCAGGTCGCGGAAGCGCTCGCGCACCTCCTGCACGTTGATCAGCCGCGGCGCGCACGTCACCGCCCGGTCGCGGCGGAGCTGCGCCCCGGCGGGCTCGTGCAGGCGCAGCACCAGCAGCTCGCCGTGGCGCCCGCCGCGGCGCGCCAGGTAGGCCTCCAGCGGCGCGCGCACCTGGGTGAAGACGTCCTCGGGCACGTTGGAGTACAGGAACTTCGCCGTGGGGCCGCGTCCGCCGCTGTCCACCGCGAATAGGAACACGCCCGTCGGGTCCGCCTGCCCGGCGGCGCGCGCCAGCCCCCGCAGCTCCGCGTGCAGCGCCACCAGCGCCGAGTCGGCGGCGCTGGCGGGCGTCTCCACCGGCACGCCCTCGCGGCGGCGCTGGAGGCACGCGGTGTCCGGCTCCTGCGCGCCGGCCGTCGCGGCCGGGAGCAGGAGGAGCGCGGCGGCGAGCAGGGCCGAGGGCCGCCCGCACGAACCCGGCATCTCCGTCACCTGTCCTTCAGGAACGTCAGCGGCACCTGCACCCAGCAGCGGAACGGCCCGCTGCCCGCCCTGGCCGGGCGGAAGCGGAAGCGGTGCGCCAGCGCCAGCAGGTACCGGTCCAGGTGCGGGTCCCCCGTCCGCGTCAGGACGTGCGCGAACGCCACGGTCCCGTCCTCGTCCACGCGCAACCGCAGGACGGCGGGCGGCCAGCGGGTGCGCCGCAGCTTGCCGATGTCGGGATGGGCCAGGAGCACCGCCGTCATCGCCGCCCGCACCTCGTCCCCGTTCTGAAACGAGGGCGGGTCCCACCGCTCCCCCTCCGCGATGGCGGGCACGGCGCCCCATCCCCGCGCCAGGACGAAGGAGATCTCCACGTCGTCCGAGGTCGGGAGCTCCCGCACGAAGTCGTTGACCGCCCCCTGCAGGACCGGCACGGCGGAATCCGGCAGCGTGCTGGCGACGAGCCGGATGGTGGCCGCGCTCCCGGGCGACGAGCGCACGACGACGGTGCCCGTCGGCTCGTGGAAGCCCGCCGCGGCGAGCCGGCCGGCGACCAGCGGCTGAAGGCGCGACAGGCTCAGGAGGGAGGTGTCCGGCATGGCACCCGGACCCTGCGCCCGGCACACGCCCGCGGGAACGGCGGCGGCGAGGAGCAGGAGCGCGACCGCGAAGGAAGGGCGCACGATCAGAACTCCGCGCTTCCGGGGGCGCGCGGGTACGGGATGACGTCGCGGATGTTGCCGATGCCGGTGGCGTACTGGATCAGGCGCTCGAAGCCCAGGCCGAACCCGGCGTGCGGCACCGTGCCGTAGCGGCGCAGGTCGCGGTACCACCAGTACGGCTCCTTCTCCAGCCCCAGCTCGTCCATGCGCGCGTCCAGCACGTCCAGCCTCTCCTCGCGCTGCGACCCGCCGATGATCTCGCCGATGCCGGGCGCCAGCACGTCCATCGCCGCGACGGTGCGGTCGTCGTCGTTCAGGCGCATGTAGAAGGACTTGATCTCCTTGGGGTAGTTCATCACCACCACGGGCCGCTTCACCAGCTCCTCGGTCAGGTAGCGCTCGTGCTCGGACTGCAGGTCCAGCCCCCAGCGCACCGGGAACTCGAACGTCTTCCCGCTCTCCTCCAGCCGGCGCACCGCCTCGGCGTAGTCCATCCGCTCGAAGCTGGACTCCAGGAAGCGCTCCGCGCGGCCCACGGCGTCCGGGTCCACCCGCTCCGCGAAGAAGGCCATGTCCTCGGCGCGCTCCGCCAGCAGGTCGGTGAAGAGCGACTTCAGGAAGGCCTCGGCCAGGTCCGCGTCGGCCGACAGGTCGGCGAAGGCGATCTCGGGCTCGATCATCCAGAACTCGGCCAGGTGGCGCGAGGTGTTGCTGTTCTCGGCGCGGAAGGTGGGACCGAAGGTGTAGACGTTGCTCATCGCCAGGCAGTACGCCTCCACGTTGAGCTGCCCCGATACCGTGAGCGACGCCGGCCGGCCGAAGAAGTCCTGCGAGAAGTCGGGCTCGCCCCGCTCCGTCCGCGGCAGGTTCGCCAGGTCCAGGGTGGAGACGCGGAACATCTCCCCCGCCCCCTCGGCGTCGCTGGTGGTGACGATGGGCGTGTGCACCCACAGGAAGCCGCGCTCGTGGAAGAAGCGGTGCACGGCCATGGCCAGCGTATGCCGCACCCGCGCCACCGCGCCGAAGGTGTTCGTGCGCGGGCGCAGGTGCGCCACCGTGCGCAGGAACTCCATGGAGTGCTGCTTCGGCTGGATGGGGTACGTCTCGGGGTCCTCCACCCACCCCAGCACGTCGATCGAGGTCGCGCGCACCTCCACCGGCTGCGGGCGTCCCGGCGTGGCCACCACCTCGCCCTCCACCACGACCGAGCAGCCGGCGGTGAGGCGGATCACCTCTCCCTCGTAGTTCGGCAGGTCGCGCCCGGCGACCACCTGCACGTTCGCCAGCGTGGAGCCGTCGTTGACGTTCACGAACGAGATCCCCGCCTTGGAGTCGCGGCGGGTGCGGACCCACCCCTTGACGGTGACGGTGCTCCCCGGCTCCGTGCGGCCGGCGAGGAGGTCGGCGATCGTCGTGCGTGGCATTCCCGGTCCAGGCTGAAGGGTACGTGGGCGGCGCGGACGCGCCGCGGCCGGCATTCTAACACGGATCGGCGCGCTCCGGCACCCCGTGGCCGCCGCCGGACGCAGGGCGCCCCCCCGCGGAGAACCGCGGGGGGGCGCAGAGCGCGGCGGGGGCAACGTCCCCGCGCCGCGTTCGGCCGGCGCCGGCAGGGCGGCCGGCCGTGGGGATCCCGCCTAGTAGACGGCGCCGACGGCCAGCTGGCCGCAGGGCGCGCCGCACTCGCTGCAGTCGCTCATGCAGCCGGTCCAGGCGCGGGCGGTGGTCAGCGAGACCTGGATCGTGGGCTGCGGATCGAAGGTCTCGACCGCCAGCTCCTCGATGTCCAGCTTGTGCTCGATCATGGTGATGTCCTGTGTGTGTGCTCGAGGACGGGGGCCGTTCGGCTCCCTACCACTCGCCCATTCCGCCGCCGCACGGCATGCCGCACTCGCTGCACTCGCTCATGCAGCCGGTCCAGACGATGCCGGCGGCGGTGCCGGCGGCGGCGAACGACGCCACGACGGGCTCGGTGGTGAACGTCTCGACGTTCAGGTCCTCGATGTCGAGCTTGTGCTGCATGGTGCCTCCTCGGGATGATCGATGAAGGACGGGTGCCGGAAGGCGGAGTCCCGCGCTCCCGGCGGACCCGGCTAATAGGAGACGGGCTGGATCACGACGACGGTGCCCATCGTGCCAAAGGTTCCGCCGTCCGTGCCGCCGTCCGTGGGGCACTGGGTGCAGGCGCTGTCGCAGCCGGTATGGGCGATGCCCGCGACGGTGAGGTCGCCGAAGGAGACGATTTCCCCGGTGGCGAACGTCTCCACGGTCAGGCCGTCGACGTCGAGCTTGTGCTGCATCTTGTGTCCTCGGGGGATGTGGATGAACGGGAGTCGAGGGGGGCGCGCCGGGCCGCTACAGGCCGAAGCAGAACATTCCGCTCTCGCACGGCATCACGCAGCCGGTTTCGACGATGCCCACGATGGCCGCGCCGGCCGCGTAGTCCGCGACGAGCGGCTCGGCGATGAAGGTCTCCACGTTCAGGTCGTCGACGTCGAGCTTGTGCTGCATGGTGGCTCCTCAGGGGGGGTGAAGGAACGGGACGCCGGGAGTGCCGGGGATGCGGAGCGCTTCCCGCTCCCCGGCGGCGCGGCTAGTACTGGATCGGCTGGATGATCGTGAACTGCTGCATCCCGCCGGTGCCGCCGCACTCGGTGCAGGCGCTGTCGCAGCCGGTCCAGACGACGAACAGCACGTTGGTCTGCTCCGGGGTCTGCGGCTCCACGGGGTGGAAGGTCTCGACGTTCAGCTCCTCGACGTCCAGGCGAAGCATGCTCATGGCGTGTCCTCTCGGGATGGTGGTGCGAAGGATGGGCGCGGGGAGGGTTCCCCGGCCCGGGCGAGGTCGGTACCCGACGGCCTGCATGCAGAAGTGGCCACAGCCGCTGCAGTCGCTCACGCAGCCGGTCCACCGGACGACGAACCGCTGCACCACGGGGGGGGCGCCGCTCCACGGGGTCGAACGACTCCACGTTCAGCTCTTCGACGTCCACGCGCAGGATGCTCGAGAGCGGCTCCGCGGAAAGGTCCCGGGGGGAGGAACGAAGGCGGGGCGAGGGATCCGATCCCCCCGCCCCGCCCGTTCGTCAGACCGGCTCGAACCCGGCCGCCACCTGCATGCACGCATGCCCGCACGCGCTGCAGTCGCTCATACACCCGGTCCACTCGTCGAAGTACCCCGGCATCGCCGGGCTCTCACCCGCCCCAGTCATCGTCGGGAACGACTCGACGTCCAGGCTCTCCAGGTCCAGGCGCAGGATGCTCATGGTCACCTTCGGGATGGCGGGCGGGATCGTTCATGGCGCGGTGGAGGTCGACTCAAATGTACGAAGGAACGTCCGTTCGGACAAGTACCGTCCGTAAGTGTACGTTTCGTCCCTCGCGGATCCCGCCCCGCGCTCCCTGGTGCGGCCCGGAGTGCGCGCGACCCGGCCGCGATCTCGATCGCCGGTGAGGACGCCGGCACGTCCACCCGCGAACGCACCGCCCCCTTCCGACGGAAGTCGCGAGGGGGCGGATGGACGTTATCCGTGCACGGGCGTCCTCGCCCCCGCGCAGCGGCAGGGGCGGGTCACGGCGGCCGGTTCCTACCAGGTCATCGGCATGATGGGCCAGCAGGTGCTCAGGCAGTGCGTGCAGGGTACCCAGGGACGCTCGGCCCCCTCGGCCTCGGTCTCCTCCGTGGGGTAGCTCTCGACCGTCAGCTCCTCGGGAACCAGGCGCAGACCTTCCATGATACACTCCGGAAAGGGGAAGCGGCGGATGCGGACGCGCCCGCCGGACGTGGAAGATCTGCGGAGCGCCCATTTCCTCCCAACCCTTTTCCGACATAATGAACTCGTAGGTGCCGCGAAGGCGGCTACGTAGCGCGGAGGCTCCCCCGCGCCGAGGTCGTCCGCCCACCCACGCCCGCGGCGACGGCGCCGGGGGCGCTGGGGCAGAGGTCGGCCAGCGCGCAGCGGTCGCAGAAGGTGCGGCGCGCGGTGCAGACGGCGCGGCCGTGGTCGATCACCCGGTGCGTGAACGCAATGCGCGCCTCCGCGGGGAGCAGGGGGAGGAGGTCCGCCTCCACGCGCTCGGGATCCTCCTGGCGCGTCAGCCCCAGGCGCCGGGCGATGCGCTTCACGTGGGTGTCCACCACCACGCCCTCCGCGATCCCGAAGCCGACGCCCAGCACCACGTTCGCCGTCTTCCGCCCCACGCCGGGAAGGGCCGTGAGGGCGTCCGGGTCCACCGGCACCTCGCCCCCGTGCCGCTCGGCGAGCGCGCGGCCCAGGCCGATCAGCGCCTTCGCCTTGTTGCGGAAGAAGTTGATGGTGCGCACCGCCTCCTCCATCTCCCCCTGCGACGCGCCGGCGAAGTCCTGCGCGGTGCGGAAGCGGGCGAAGAGGCCGGGCGTGGCGCGGTTCACCGCCGCGTCGGTGCACTGGGCGGAGAGGACGGTGGCGACCAGGAGTTGGAGGGAGTCGGCGTGGTCCAGCGAGCAGCGCGAGTCGGGGTAGAGCTCCGCCAGGCGCTCCACGATCCGCGCGGTGCGCTCACGGCGCGCCGTCCTGCTTTCTCTGGGCAAGGTGCTCCTCGACCTCCTCGAGCGTCCAGGCGTTCAGCACGTGGCGCGGCTCCAGCCACGCCTTGCGGGCCACGTTCACCCCGTACGACACGTTGTCGATCCCGCGAACGGAGTGCGCGTCCGGGTCGATGGGCACCAGCACCCCGCGCTCGGCGGCGTAGCGGGCGTGGCGCCAGTCCACGTCCAGCCGGTGCGGGTCGGCGTTGATCTCCACCGCCACCCCGTGCTCCGCCGCGGCGTCGATCACCGCACGCACGTCCACCTGGTACCCCGACCGCGTCAGGAGGAGCCGCCCCGTCGCGTGGCCCAGGATGGTGAGCCGCGGGTTCCGCACCGCGCGCAGCAGCCGGTCCGTCTGCTCCCGCTCCGACAGGCGGAAGGCGGAGTGGATGGAGCCCACCACGTAGTCCATCTCCCCCAGGAGCGCGTCGTCGTAGTCCAGCGAGCCGTCGGCCAGGATGTCGGACTCGGTGCCCTTGAAGAGGCGGAAGCGCTTCCTGCCCTTGCCGCCGTGCGCCGCGTTCCAGGCGTCGATCGCGCGCATCTGCTCGCGGGCCCGTGCGGGGGGAAGGCCGCCGGCGTACGAGGCGGTGCGCGAGTGGTCGGCGATCCCCAGGTAGCTCCACCCCCTGGCCCGCGCCGCCTCCGCCATCTCCTCCAGCGTCGCGCGGCCGTCCGACCAGTCGGTGTGGCAGTGGAAGGTGCCGCGCAGGTCCTCCAGCGCGACCAGGCGCGGAACCCGCCCCTCCGCCCCCGCCTCCACCTCGCCCCACCCCTCGCGCAGCTCCGGGGGGATGAAGTCGAGGTCGAGGCGGCGGTAGAGCGCCTCCTCGTCCGCCACCTTCACGCTCCGGCCACCCTTCCGCAGCCCGTCAGGGCCCAGCTTCATCCCCCGCTCCGCCGCCCGGCGCCGCAGCGCCTCCACGTGGTCCTCGCTCCCGGTGTCCACCACGGTGGCGGCCACGTAGGCGGCGGCGGAGACGCAGCGCAGGCGCACGGGAAGGCCGTCCGCCAGGCGGATGGCGGCGCGGCCGTCCTCGTCGTCGGAGGCGGACGCGCCGCCGAGCGCGCGGAAGTCGCCCAGCACCTCCGCCGGGCGGCGCGAGGCGACGACCAGGTCCACGCCGTCCACCACCTCCATCCGCCGCCGCAGGGCGCCGGCCAGGTCGGCCGCCTCCACCCCCGGGTGGTCCCGCGCCCACTCCAGGAGGCGCGCGGCGGACTCCATGGCGTCCGGGTAGCGCCGCAGGCCGCGAGACGCGCGGGCGAAGGTGAGCCCCTCCAGCACCTTCTCCGCGGTCCTCTCCCCGAACCCCGGCAGGTCGGCCAGCCTGCCGGCGCGGATCGCCTCCTCCAGCGAGTCCAGCGAGTCGACGCCCAGCGCGTCGTACAGCTTCTTCGCCTTCCCGGCGCCCAGCCCGCGCACCCGCATCACGTCGAAGAGCCCCGGCGGCGTCTCCGCGCGCAGGCGCTCGTAGAGCGACGACGTCCCCGTCTCCACCAGCTCGCGCACCACCCCGGCGATGGCGTCGCCGATCCCGCGGATCTCCGTCAGCCGCCCCTCGCGCGCCAGCCACTCCAGGTCGGCGCCGCTGCTTTCCAGCGATCGCGCCGCCGACGAGTAGGCGCGGGCGCGGTGCGGGTTCCCGCCCTGCACCTCGGTGAGCACGGCGATCTCGGCGAGGATGGCGGCGACGTCGCGGGGCCTCACCTCACGCCTCCGCGGCCGCTTCCTCCCCCGCGGGGGCGGGCCCCGCGCCGCCGTCCAGCCGCACGCGGCTGAAGGCCAGGCGCGAGAGGGCCACGGTGCCCGGGCGGTCGCGCGTGCGGCGCTCGGGGGCGCCCTCGGGCATCACGTCCTGCGGCCGGTCGTCCATGTACCAGAGCGCGCGCGCCATCAGCTTCAGCGCCTCGGCCGAGGTCAGGATGGAGTAGAGCCCCGCGATCTCGCCGCCGGGGAGCACGTTGTCGAAGTCCTTCGCGCCCTCGCGCGCGGGCAGCTCCGTCCACTCGTGCGCGATCCCCGGCCCCACCTCGGTGTCGAAGGGGATCACCGAGAAGCCGGCGCGCTCGCGGCGGATCCCCAGCACCATCAGCAGGTGCAGGCGGCGCACGCTCGGCCCCAGGGGGTCGAAGGCGCGGCACTCGGTGGCGTAGAAGCCGTCCACGGGCTCGGGCGCCATCTCGGGGGAGATGCTGGCCCAGAACAGGTTGGGCGGGAGCTGCACGTACACGGAGGGGTGCGGCAGGCGCAGGTCCCACTCGGCCAGCGAGGGCGAGCCCTCCACCAGGTAGCGGGCCACGGAGGGCTCCAGCAGGTAGAGCCGTCGGCCGTAGCGCCAGAAGTTGAAGCCGTGGTACACCAGCACGCGGTACTGCTCCAGCGCCTCGGCCGGGGCGTCGGGGGCCAGCACGTCGCGCACGGAGTCGGAGACGCGGGTCAGGAAGGCGAAGCGTTCCAGCCGGGCCGGGTCCTCGCCCTGGCTCTCGGCCTCCTCCTCGATGGCGGGGAAGATCCGGTGCTCGAAGCCCGCCTCGCCGAAGACCAGCTCGTAGGGGGTGAGGCGGGGAACGCTCGCGGGGGCGGGCGAAGGGCTCTCGGAAGGGCCTTCGGTCACGCGCACACCTCCGTCCTTGGGGTCGCGGATGGCGCCGGTAAGCGCGGGGACAAGCTAGCGACCCATGCGAACGGCGCGCCAGCCGCGCTCAGGACGCCCCGGACACCTCCGCCCGCGCCGCCGAGCTCAGCACCGCCGGCTCCCGCCGCCGCAGGAAGTCGAGCAGCGACTCCCACGCCCCCCGCCGCCGGACCAGGGCGAGCACCACCTCCTCCGGCCCCTCCGCCAGGCCGGCGACCGAGACCAGGTGCACGTCCCCCAGCTCCGCCGGGCGCGGCACGCGCGCCTCCCCGCCCCCCCAGGGGAAGGCGACCTCCGCCAGCGCCTCGAACTCCTTCGCGCCCAGCACCACCTCCACGAACCGGTCGCGGTCCACCTCCCACGTCCCCTCCCCCACCGGCTCGCCGGCGCGGTAGAAGTAGGGGTCGAACGCCTCGCCCTCGCGCCGGGCGAAGTTCTGGTCCTCGGCGTAGTCCATCTCCTCCAGCGCGTCGTCGCCCGCGGCGGACTCGCGGTGGTGGCGCACCTCGTGGACCACGGTCTCCCAGATCTCGCCCTCCCAGTCGAAGCCGTCCTCCATCTGGGCCAGGCGCGCGAACGAGCCGAAGTAGAGGACCACAGTGGAGCGCATCACGTCGGGCAGGTCGCTCCCGGCGTCCAGCTCGCCGGTGGCGCACTCGCCCAGCGTGTACACGTCGGGCAGGGTGGGGTGCGGCACCGCGCGGCGCTCCACCACCAGGTGGTCGACGCCCGCCCGCAGCTCGGGGGGGATGGCGTTGAAGACCCGGCGGGCGCGCCGCTCGAACTCGTGGTACCTCAGCCGCGGGGCGATGCGCCGCACGTGGACTCTCCTGGCGTGAGAAGGGGCGGCGGGTCTCCCCGCCGCCCCGGTTCCGGCTTCCGCCGCCGCGCCTACCTTCGGGACGCCGGCGCGGGGGCCGCGGCTCCCGGGTTGGGCGACAGGCGCAGCACCCAGAGGCCGGAGTTCAGGTCCGTGGCGTAGACCAGCCCCCGGTGCGGCATGGCGCCCCAGGTCATGGGCAGGTTGGCCACCCGTGCCCGCGCGTCGGTCGTCGGGATCGCGGCGATCTCGCGGTTGCGCAGCGAGCCGCGCAGGTCGCCGGAGACGTCCAGCGCGCGCACGCCACCGCTGTAGGCGCCCATGTACAGCGTGTCGCGCTCCACCCAGAAGTTGTGCACGCCGGTGTTCGGCACCTCGTAGGTCGCCACCTCCAGCGGCACCTCCGGGTTGCCGACGTCGATCACGTGCAGGTACCCGCCCGTCGGGACGTAGCGGTCCAGGTCCGCCTTGTCGGGCATGATCTCGTCGCCCACGAACACGTAGCGCTTGCCGGCGGCGTTGGTGTACGGGAAGGCGTAGTGCGTGTTCCCGTACTTGTTGCCCCGCCACTCCGTGCGGTAGCGGAACTGGCTCACCAGCTTGGGCTTCTGCGGGGTGCCGTCCTTGATGCCGTTGCCCACGTCCAGGATCACCAGCCCGTCGTCCCAGTACGCCAGGTACGCCAGCCCGTCGCGCACGAACAGGTCGTGCAGGATGCGCCCGGGCCGGAACGTGACGCCCCACCGCCCCACCTCCCGCGGGTCGCGGGGATTCGTGAGGTCGACCACCACCATCTCCTGCGTCCCCTCGTCCACCACGTAGGCGTGGCTGCCGGAGAGGGAGACGTTGTGCACGCCGCCCGTGAGCGTCTCCCAGTACTCCGAGAGCTGCCTGGGGTGCGCGGGATCGGCCAGGTCCAGCACGACCATGCCGTTGCGGCGGCTCTGCGCGCCCTCGCGGGTGATCACCGCCAGCGTGCCGGCCGCGTTCACCACCACGTCGTTGATGACGCGCGCGTCCACCATCACGGAGTCGGTCAGCACCGGACGCGACGGCTCGCTCACGTCCCACACGTACAGGCGGTCGCCGAAGCAGTTGGTGCAGAAGCCCAGCGTGCCGGTGTAGGCGTAGTCGCGCCCGTTGGGGGCGCGGAACACCCACAGGTCGGTGGTGCCCGTCCGGGTCACCGGGCCGCGCCCCACCACCTCGAAGCGGCCGGGGAGGTTGGCCGGGAAGGGAACGTTGCCGGGCGCCTGCGCGCCCCCCGCCGACGGAGCGCCCGGCGCGGCCGCGCGCCCGCCCCCGCAGCCGCCGCTCAGGAGGACGCCGATGGCGAGGAGGAGCCCTGCGGACCTTCGAGTCATGGGAGGCACGGTGCTGGTGTGTCCAGGGAGCGGAAGGGGGCGACCACATCGCACCCGGCCGCAAGGGGCGTACCCCCGCGCCGCGTTCGCGGACCGCCGGGATCCAGCGGGATAACGCGCGGGAAGCCGGTCGTCTGACGCGGCCCGGCCCGTTCCGCGGCCGAAGGGAAGGCACGTGGCGGTGGGGGCAGGCGTTCGCGGCTATTGACCAATTGGTAAATAAGAGCTAGGTTGTATTTACCAACCGGTCAATAAGGCATCTCGCCCGATCACCCGCGGCCGCGCCGCCGGTGATGGGCGGCGCGGCCGAGTCGGCGCACGGGTCTCTCCCGGATGGGCGTACGGACGAGGCGCCTCCGTTCGGCGTTCGGGACCGCGTCCCACCTCTTCAGAGGAACAGTCATGTCGAGAAGAAGCTGGACCGTCTGTGCCATGCTGGCCGCGACGGCGGCATCGTTCCCCGTGCGCGCCGCAGACGCGCAGCCGGGAGCCGGCACCATCGAGATCGGCGCCTTCGGCCAGCGGAGCGCGTTCGACGCGAACGCGGGGCGCCCGAACGTGGTTCCCGAGGACGGATGGGGCTACGGCGCGCGGCTGGGCTTCTTCTTCACCCCGCGCCTGCAGCTCGAGGCCGACGGCTACCTGTCCCCGCAGGACCGGGACGCGGACGAGACGTTCTGCTGCACCGGCGCGCGGCCGACGGAGGTGGACGTCTCGGCGGTGGCGCTGCGGCTGAACTACAACGCTCCCCTCGCCAGCCTGATGCAGCTCGTCCTGGGACTGGGCGCCGTGCGCACGAGCTACGCGTTCGGCGGGGGGACAGGGCCGGAGTCCAGCACCTCCGGGTTCGGCGTCAGCGGCCTGGCCGGCCTTCGCGTGGGCATCATGGGCCCGCTCGCCGTTCGCGTGGACGGCGTCGCCGACTACATGCCGGGCCATGAGCCCGATCCGAACCTGAACCTGCACGCCCGCGCCGGGCTGAGCCTGCTGCTGGGCGGCCGTCGGGCGCCCGTGGCCGCTCCGGCCCCTCCGCCCGCGGTCTACGCGCCGATGGTGCCCCCTCCTTCGCCGCCTTCGCCCCCCGCTCCGACGGCGGAGACGATCAACGTGTGCGTGGTGGAGAACGGCTCGCTGCGCGGCGTGCCGGCGCAGTACGCGTCGGCCACGGGTGACACCACGGTCGCCGGCCGGGCGTTCGCGCAGGCCTACCCCGCGACGGAGCCGCCCTACGCCGCGGGCGCCGCGTGGTTCATCCAGGGCGACGGGATCACGGTGGACGGGCGCCGCTACGTGAAGTACGGGCTGCCGCGCGTGCTGGGCATGCACGAGGTGACCCGGTCGGCCGAGCACCAGGGCGTCCCGGTGTTCACCGAGGGTGGGGCGGCGCGCGCGGACGTGGTCTACGTCCCCGTACGCCCCGGATGCGAGTTCCAGCCGTACCAGACCGAGGTGAAGTCCCGCTCCGTCCGCGGCGAATAGCCGCGCCGGGCCGGCGCACGGAGGGGCGCCCGCGTGGGCGCCCCGGACGGAACGGGAGGGAATTCCGAGGAATCTCCGCGGAACGCGCGTCGCGCGCCGCCGCGGTCACTCGCATCACGTCGGGGGATTGGATGAACATCTTCAAGAAGAGCCGCGGCGCGCCGGCGCGCGTTCCGCGGGGCCGTATCGCAAGTGCCGTCGCGGGGCTCGCGTTAGCCGGGCTGCTGACGGCGGCGTGCGGCGACTCGACGGGCACGCAGGGCCTGGCCTCGCTCACCATCTCGCCGCCCACGGCGACGGTCGCGGTGAACGGGACGGTGCAGTTCTCCGCGGCGGGAACGCGCGAAGGCTTCTCCGAGACGCGCATCGAAGGCGAGACCTGGACGGTCGCCGGCGGCGGCACGGTCAGCGACGCGGGGCTGTTCACCGCGGGCGCCACGCCGGGGACCAGCACGATCACGGTGACCTGCGGCGGCAGGACGAGCAGCGCGACGGTGACGGTGACCGCCGGGCCGCTGGCCACCATCACGGTCACGCCCAACCCGGCCACGCTGGCCGCGGGCGCGCAGCAGCAGTTCACGGCCGTGGGCCGCGACGCGGGCGGCAACGTCGTCGCCATCACGCCCGTCTGGTCCGCCACGAACCCGCCGGGCACCATCGACGCGGCCACCGGGCTCTTCACCGCCGGCACCGCGGTGGGCACCTTCGCAAACAGCGTCCGCGCCACCTCGGGCGCCATCTTCGGGACGGCGACGGTCATCGTGACGCCCGGGCCGCTGGCCCTGATCACGGTCACGCCCAACCCGGCCACGATGGCCGTCGGCGCCCAGCAGCAGTTCACCGCCGTGGGCACCGACGCCGCGGGCAACGTGGTTCCGCTCACGCCGGTCTGGTCCGCGACCAGCCCGCCGGGCACCATCGACCCCGCGACCGGGCGCTTCACCGCGGGGAACACGGCCGGCACGTTCACCAACGCCGTCACGGCGACCTCCGGCTCGCTCTCCGGCACGGCGACGGTCATCGTCACGCCGGGGCCGCTGGCCACCATCACGGTCACGCCCAACCCCGAGACGCTGGCCGTGGGCGCCCAGCAGCAGTTCACGGCGGTGGGCAGGGACGGCGGCGGCAACGTGGTCCCCATCGACCCGGTGTGGTCGACCACCAACCCGCCCGGCACCATCAACTCCGGCACGGGCCTCTTCACCGCGGGGAACACGGCGGGCACCTTCCCCAACTCCGTTCGGGCGACCGACGGCGGGATCTCCGGCAGTGCGACGGTGACCGTGACCGCCGGGGCCGTGGCGCCCCTGGCCACCATCACGGTGACGCCGAACCCGAGGACGCTGCAGACCGGTGGCCAGCAGACGTTCACGGCGGTGGGACGGAACGCCGACGGCGTCGTGGTGCCCATCAACCCCACCTGGTCCGTCACCAACGGCGGCGGCACCATCCCCGCCGGCACCACGGGCCAGACGGCGCTCTTCACGGCCGGGAACTCGACGGGGACCTTCACCAACACCGTCCGGGCGACGCAGGGAGCCATCTTCGGCAGGGCGACCGTGATCGTGACCGCGCCTCCGGTCACGCCGCCGCCCCCGCCGCCGCCGTCCGGCTTCCGGGTGCTCGCCAACGTGGCGGTGGCCTGCACCAACGGCAGCATCAGCGGGGACGTCGGGACCTTCCGGGCGGGCCCCACCGGCTCCTTCACCCCGGTCAACTGCCCGGTCGCGGGGGGCACGGCGCAGGTGGGGACCGCGGCCTCCATCCAGGCGTACAACAGCTTCGTCGCCGCCTACGACCAGCGTGAGACCGTCCCGTGCGGCACGGTGCTGACGGGGACGCTGGCGGGGGTCACGCTGCCGCCCGGCGTGTACTGCTTCGACAACGCGGCGGCCCTCACCGGCACGCTGACGCTGAACGGGCCCTCCACCGGCACCTGGCTGTTCAAGATCGGGACGGCCGGGGTTGGCGCGCTCACGGCCACCAACTTCTCGGTGGTCATGGCCGGCGGCGCGTCGTCGTGCAACGTGACCTGGTGGGTGGAGGACGCCGCCACCATGACGGACACGAACATGCGAGGCGCGATCCTCGCCGGCGGGAACCTCACGACCACGCGGGGAACCCTGAACGGCAATGCCTGGTCGCAGGGCGACGTGACCATCACGGGCACCTCGCTCGCGGGCTGCGCTCCCTGACGGCACCGGCGTGCACGCGCACGCGCGAAGGAGCCCCGCGACGGCGTATCGTCGCGGGGCTCCTTCGCGTGCGGCCGGGGCGGGCCGCCCGCGATGATCGTCGGCGGCCCTACCGGGCCGCCCGGTAGCTGCGGAGCGACATGGTGAGCGAGCCCACCACCGGCACGCGCGAGCGGATCTGCACCAGCAGGCGCCGGTCGTCGTCGGTCACGTAGACCTCGGCCTGGCCACCCTCGCCGAAGAGCCCGTCGGTCTTGATGATGGGGCGCACCACCAGGGTGCGGAACGTCCCCGCCGGCACGCGCACGGTCTCGCGGCGCAGCACCTGGAGCTGCACCGGGTTGCCGCGCTCCTTGAAGTAGTTGTTGAAGCTGTAGGTGCGCCCCACCTCCAGCGGCACCGTGCGCACGAAGTACAGGAACGACACGTCGTCCTGCGGGCGGTCGGTGTGCGTCAGCGCGCCCCGGTCGCCGTTGTCGGCGCGGCGCCACAGGTCGCGCTCGGGGAAGAGCTCGTAGGTGCGCTGGCGGCGGAAGCGCACCTCCTTCTGGTCCTGCCGGAAGCGGCGCGAGAAGACCCCCCGCATGTCGATCCACGACTCGAAGCGGTCTTCGACGCGCGCCAGGGGCACGCCGCCGCTGATGTGCATGCGGGCGTGCCAGACCGGGTGTCCGTCGAAGGTGCCCGTGCCAGCGATCTCGATGATGGCGCGGCCGGCGCCCACGCGGCCCAGCTTCACCTCGTACTCGGAGCGCTCGCCGTCGCCGAAGGGGACGCGGGCGGTGCCCTGGGCCTCGGTGCGCGTCGCCGCCGCCAGCGGCAGCAGCGCCGTCAGGGCGAGGCGGACGAATCTATGTAGGGTTGGCATCTTTCCTGTCCGTCTTCGGGTCGGGGGGGCGTCCCCCCTCGGGGCTCGGCGCCGGGCGGCGGGGAAGGCCGCGCCGCAGGCGCCACATCTCCATGGCGGTGCTCCAGGGCCGGAACCGCGTCTCGCGCTCGCGGCGGTCGTAGCGGAGCGAGACCTCGGCCTCCTCGGCGCGGCGCGCGTGCGGCGCCACGGCGGCCAGCAGCTCGGCGTTGGCGGCCCACCCCACGTGCGTGAGCAGCGGCTTTCCGTCGCGCTCGGCCAGGGCGCGCTTCAGCACCGTGATGCGGTACGCGCGGAAGCCCGAGAGCGGGTCGCGGATCCCCTCCGGCAGCGCCGTGCGGGGGAGCAGCCAGGGCAGGCCGCGACGCGCCCACCGCAGCGGGCGGGGGGCGGGTCCGGCGGCGGGCACCGCGGCGCCCACCACGTCGGCGCCGCCCTCGATCCGCCTCACCAGCGCCGGGATGTCCGCGGGCGACTCGGTGAAGTCTCCCTGCAGCACCACGGCCACGTCGCGCTTGGGGTGCGTGGACCGCTGCACGGCCTCGCGCAGCAGCCGCTCGACCGAGGCGGCGTACCCCTGCGTGGTCTCGTTGCGCAGGACCGTCAGCGGCAGCACCCGCGTGTACGGCGCCAGCACCTCGGCGGTGTCGTCGGCGGAGCCGTCGTCCAGCACCAGCAGGTGGTAGTCGCGGGGGAACTCCTGCAGCGTCCTCCGCACCTTCCAGAGGAGCACTCCGAGGGTCGCCGCCTCGTCCAGCGCCGGGATGCAGATGTAGATCACGCCTCGTCCTCGCCGTCGTCGTCAGTGGCGCCGAGGGGGAGGATACCCCCGCCGGAGGCCGCAAGTTCCTGAGGGGCAGCGGTTTTCCACCGCCGGTGGAACCAGAAGTACTGCTCGGGGGCACGCCGCACCGCGGCCTCCAGCCGCCGCGCCAGCTCGGCGGTGAGCGCCACCACGTCGGCGTCCAGGTCGCCCGTGCGGGCCACCGGGACGCGCGTCCCCTCCACCGCGTAGCGCACCTGCGGACCGGGGAGCCGCCGCGCCGTGCAGGCGAAGACGGGCGCCCCCAGCCGCAGCGCGAAGAGCGCCGGGCCGCGGTGCGTGGAGGCCAGCCGGCCGAAGAAGGGGACGAAGACGCCGGCGCGCCGCGCGTCCTGGTCGCCCACGATCCCCACCACGCCGTTGCGCCGCAGGATCCGCGGCACCTTCGACGGTGCCTCGCTCTGGTAGATGGTCTCCACCCCCAGCGCGCGCCGCATCCCCTCGAGCCGCGCGTTCACCAGGCGGTTGCCCTGCCGCCGCACGATGGCGGCGATGGGGATGCCGCGCGCGGCCACGGCGGCGGCGGCGATCTCCCAGTTGCCGAAGTGCCCCGTCACCAGCAGCACGCCCTTCTTCTCGCCCAGCGCCTCCTGCAGCTCGTCCCACCCGCTGGGCTCGGTGCGCTCCACCACCGCGGCGGGGTCCAGCTTCGACAGGCGCAGGATGGCGGCGGCCTCGCGGCCCAGGTGCACGTAGGCCGCGTGGCCGGTCTTCCGGATCCACTCGTCCGTCGCGTCCGGGAAGGCGTTGCGCAGGTTCTCCTCCACCGTCTCGCGGCGGATGGAGAGCGGCGCGTCCACCAGCGCCCCGGCGGCCGCGCCCAGCCCGTGCGCCGTCCGCTCGGGAAGGGCGGAGACGGCCGCCTCCAGCCCGCGGGCCAGCGCGAACTCCACCCGGTGCGCCAGCGTGGGCGGCTTCGGCGGCGCGGCGTCCTTCGGCTTCGCGGGCGCGCTCACCGGCCGCCCTCGGCCGGGGCGCCCCAGCTCCCGATGCGCTCCACGCTCTCGCGGTACGCGCCGTCGCGCACGCGCTCCCACCAGCGGCGGTTGGCGCGGTACCACTCCACCGTCTCCGCCAGCCCCTCCTCGAAGGTCCTGGTCGGGCGCCAGCCCAGCTCCCGCTCGGCCCTGGAGAAGTCGATGGCGTAGCGCCGGTCATGCCCCGGGCGGTCGGCGACGAAGCGGATGCGGTCCTCCCCCGCCCCGGCCAGGCGCACGATCTCCCGCACCACGTCCAGGTTCCGGCGCTCGCTCGCCCCGCCGAAGTTGTACACCTCCCCCGCCTTCCCGCCCTCCAGCGCGGCCAGCACGCCGCGGCAGTGGTCGTCCACGTGGATCCAGTCGCGCACGTTCTCGCCGCGGCCGTAGACGGGAAGGTCGCGGCCCTCCAGCGCGTTGACGGTCATCAGCGGGATCAGCTTCTCCGGGAACTGGTGGGGCCCGTAGTTGTTGGAGCAGCGCGTGACCACCACGTCCGCCCCGTAGGTGCGGAACGCGGCCAGCACCAGGTGGTCGGACCCCGCCTTGCTGGCGCTGTACGGAGAGGACGGCCGCATGGGCGTCTCCTCCGTGAAGGGCGGGTCGTGGGGCTCCAGGTCGCCGTACACCTCGTCGGTCGAGACGTGGACGAAGCGCCCCGCCCCGGCGGCGCGCGCCGCGTCCAGCAGCACCTGCGTGCCCATCACGTTGGTGCGCACGAACGGGACGGCGCTGGCGATGGAGCGGTCCACGTGGCTCTCGGCCGCGAAGTGGACCACGCCGTCGAACCCCGCGCCGCCCAGCACCTCCGCCATGCGCCCGGGATCGGCGACGTCGCCGCGCACGAAGCGGTAGCGCCCCTCCGCCTCGGCGGCGGGCGCCACGTCGTCCAGCGACTCCGGGTTGGCCGCGTACGTCAGCGCGTCCACGTTCCAGACCTCCCACCCGGCGCGCTCCGCCAGCAGCAGCCGGACGAACCGGCTCCCGATGAACCCCATCCCCCCCGTCACCAGCACGCGCCGCATCGCTCCTCCGCTCATCCGCCCTCCGCCTCCTTCGGCCCCGGCGCCTCGTCCTCCGTCGTCATGCCCTCCGACGACTCCTCGTCGCCCGTCCCGGCGTCCTCGGCCGACGACGCCGCCGCCGCCTTCGGCGGGGACGAGGCCGAGCGCGAGCCCGCGAGCACGCGGTCGTACACGTCGTCCAGGGTGGCGCGGTTCACGTCGTAGCGCTCCTCCACCAGCGCGCGGGCCTTCCGGCCCATCTCCGGCAGCGCCTCGGGGTGGCGCGAGAACTCGCGCAGCGCCTCGGCCAGGCACTCCATGTCGCGCTCCGGGCAGAGCCAGCCGGTCTCGCCGTGCACCACGATCTCGGGAATGTCGCAGTGGCGCGTGGCCAGGATCGGCATTCCGCCCGCCGCGGCCTGAGTGAGCACGACGGGGTGCCCGCCCTCGGCGTCTCCGTTCGCCGCGTGGACGCTGGGGTGCATGAGCAGGTGGTGGTCGCGCATCGCCGCCTCCAGCTCGGGCAGGGAGAGGAAGCCCACGAAGCTCACCCGGTCGCGCATCCCGTGGCTGGCGGCGATGCGGCGAAGCTCGGCGCCCACCCGCTCCTCGTCCGCCCCGTTCGCCCCGCCCACGATGGTGAGCGAGAGGCGCAGGTCGGCCGTCGCCACGCGGCAGAAGGCCTCCAGCCCGTACGAGAGCCCCTTCTTCTCGGTGAAGCGCGCCGCCATCAGCAGGCGCATGGCCCCGCCGATGCCGGGGCGCCGCTCCACGAACGGGATCTCGGAGGTGTCCACGCCCAGGCGGTGCACCCACACCTTCTCGGGCGGGGCGCCGATCTCCACCAGCCGGTCGCGCGCGGCGGGGCCCTCGGCCAGGAACGCCGCGCCCCCCGCGAACAGCTCCGCGTACCTGGCCCGCAGCCCCTCCACGCCCTCCTCGTGCTTCCACATGTCCACCCCGTAGAACGAGGTGACCAGCGGCACGTTCAGCGCGCGCGTCATGGGGAGCGCGAACGAGCCCAGGTGCCCGAAGTGCGCGTGCACCAGCCGCACCCCCTCGCGCCTCGAAGCGCGGCGGAAGAGGGGGAGCACGCCGGTCCAGCGCGCCATCAGGCGGTGGACCCCCTGCACCGGGAGCGCCCGGTCGGAGAGCACGTACGCCGGCTCCCACGGGAAGCGGTCGGCGGCCTCGCGGTGCTTGGCCAGCACGATCTGCCGGTAGCCGCGCACGGCGCGGAGCTGCCGCTCGATCCAGTTCTCCGTGGGTCTCAGCCAGGTGCCCAGGAGGTGCGCGACCGTGGGCCGCGGGTCGCCGCTCACGGGGTCCTCGCGGTGGCCGTGCGGCCGGCCAGGACCTCGATGCGCTCGCCCAGGTCCTCGTACTCCCCCACGTTGCGGAGCGTCGCGGTGGGGAACGCGTCGGAGTAGGCGGCGGCGCTGCGGAAGCGGTAGTGCGGCACGTCGGCTTTCGGGCTGGTGTTCTCGATCACGAACACCAGGCCGCCGGGGCGCACGACGCGCTCGATCTCGGCGGTGGTGCGGCGGAGCTCCTCGTCGTCCACGACGGTGCCCAGGACCAGGCAGATCCAGGCGACGTCGGCCTCGCCGTCCGCCAGCGGGATGCGGCCGGGGGCGGAGAGCCGGTACTCCACCTCCGCGTCGCTCGGCCGCGGCGCCATCTCCAGAAAGCGGGAGATGGGGTCCACCCCGATCACCCGCCCGCGCACCAGCCGCGCCAGCCCGGGGGTGAAGCGCCCCGGCCCGCAGCCGAAGTCCAGCACGGTGCGCTCGTCCCCCCTCAGCTCGGCGCCGAGCATGGGGTACAGGATGGCCTCCTGCGCCTTCGTCACCCCCTCCACCTCGTCCGCGCCGTGGCCCACGTGCAGCACGGCGCGCACGCCCCGCCCCTCGGCGCGGCGCTCCCAGTAGGCCACGCCCGAGCGCGGCCCGTCCCCCCGCCCCAGCAGGCGGCGGACGAAGGAGCGCAGGCTAGCCAAGGGCCTCCCGGACCGCCTGCACCACGTCCTCCACGTCGCCGTCCGAGAGCCCCGGGCCCAGCGGGAGCGAGACGGTGCGCTCGCTGATCCAGGTGGCGTTGGGGAAGTCCTCGGGCCGGTAGCCGAAGGAGCCGCGGTAGAAGGGGTGCAGGTGCACGGCCACGTAGTGGACCCCCGTGCCGATGCCGCGCCGGTGCAGCTCGGCCATGAAGGCGTCGCGCGAGATGCCGGCGCGCTCCTCGTCCACCATGAGCGTGTACAGGTGGCGGGCGTGGACCTGGTCGGGGGCGTCGGGGGCCGGCGTGGCCACGGGCAGGTCGGCGAACGCCCCGTCGTAGCGCCGCCACACCTCCGTGCGCCGCTCCAGCCACGCGTCCACCTGCGGGAGCTGGTGGATGCCGATGGCCGCCTGCAGGTCCATCATATTGTACTTGAAGCCGGGGAAGTGGACCTGGTAGTGCTTGTACCCCTCGTCGGAGAAGCGCTTCCAGGCGTCGCGGCTCAGGCCGTGGAGCCCGATCATCTTGATCCGCGCCGCGAAGTCGGGGTTCTCGGTCGTCACCACGCCGCCCTCGCCCGTGGTGGCGTTCTTGGTGACGTAGAACGAGAAGCAGGTGAAGTCGCTGAGCGTGCCCACCCGGCGCCCCTTGTAGACGCCCTCCAGCGCGTGCGCCGCGTCCTCCACCACGATCAGGTCGTGCTTCCGCGCGACGTCGTGGATGGCGTCCATGTCGCAGATGCGGCCGCCCAGGTGCACGGGCAGGATGGCGCGCGTGTGCGGCGTGACCGCGTCGGCGATGCGCTGCGGGTCGATGAGCTGCGTCTCGCGGTCGCAGTCCACCAGCACGGGCGTTGCGCCGGTGTGCAGGATGGAGTTCACCGTCGCCGCGAAGGTCATGGGCGTGGTGATGACCTCGTCGCCCGGCCCCAGCCCGGCCACCACCATGGAGAGGTGCAGCGCCGCGGTGCAGGAGTGCAGCGCCATGGCGTTGGAGGCGCCGGTGCGCTCCTGCATCATCTCCTCGAAGCGCCGCACCTTGGGCCCCGTGCCGATCCACCCCGCCCGCATGGAGTCCACCACCTCGGCGATCTCGGCCTCGCCGATCACCGGCGCGCCGAAGACGAGGTACTTCTCGCGGGGAAGGGTCCGTGCCGTCGCGCTCCGAGTCTCCGCCAATCTTCCTCCTGCGGGGTTAGGATGCGCGGGCTCCGGCCGCGGCTCCATGGGGGCGGGAAAGATACGGTCCGGCGGGGCGGATGCCAACGTCGCGGCGCGGGAACGGCGGCTCTGGCGGCGTCGCGGGGCGTCGGCGGGCATCGGGCTTCGCCCGCGTCGGGACCCCTCGCAGGAACGGCAATCGTCCCGCGGACTCATCGCCCGGATCCGTCGGCGATCGTCGCGTCCGCATCCCGCATCCGCTCGCCGCGAATGCCGCCCCCGGGCCGGCGGCCCCTTCCTGCCTCCCCCCGCTTCCGCGCCCTCCGGCCCCCGCCCCGGTCAGATCTCGATCTGCGCCCCCAGCTCCACCACGCGGTTCGGCGGCAGGCCGAAGAACGAGGTGGCCGTGCGGGCGTTGCGCGACATCACGCCGAACAGGCGCTCGCGCCACATCGCCATCCCCGGGTTCTTGGACGCGATCACCGTCTCGCGCCCCAGGAAGTACGACGTCTCCATGGGCACGATCCGCAGCTCCGGGTGGTCGATCAGCGAGAGCGCGAGCGGCACGTCGGGGTCGTCGGTGAAGCCGTAGCGCAGGATCACCCGGTGAAAGCCGTGCCCCAGCGACTCCACCTCCCAGCGGTCCTCGTCCTCCACCGTGGGGATCTCCTCCGTCTCCACGGTCAGGAGCAGCACCTGCTCGTGGATCACCTTGTTGTGCTTCAGGTTGTGGAGCAGCGCCGGAGGCGTGCCGGAGCGGTTCCCGTACATGAACACCGCCGTGCCGGGCACCCGCACCATCGACGGGTTCCCCACGTCCTTCAGGAACAGATCCACCGGCAGCGTGGTCGCCTGGAGCCGCTCGGCCAGGATCGCGCGCCCCGTCTTCCAGGTGGTCATCAGCGCGAACATCCCCCCGGCCACCACCAGCGGGAACCAGCCGCCGTGCGGGATCTTCACGATGTTGGCGCCCCAGAAGGCCAGGTCCACCACCAGGAACGCCGACGCCAGCGCCACCGTCTTCGCGAGCGACCACTTCCAGTGCGTCGCCGCCACCACCGCGAACAGGATGGTGGTGAAGACCATGTCCGTCGTCACCGCCACGCCGTACGCCGCCGCCAGGCGCGACGACGAGCCGAAGCCCAGCACCAGCCCGATGCAGGCGAACATCAGCGCCCAGTTCACCGCCGGCACGTAGATCTGCCCGATCTCGCGCGACGAGGTGTGCTCGATGTCCAGCCGCGGGAGGTAGCCGAGTTGCACCGCCTGGCGGGTGAGGGAGAACGCGCCCGAGATCACCGCCTGCGAGGCGATCACCGTGGCCAGGGTGGAGAGGGCGACCAGCGGGTACAGCGCCCACGACGGCGCCAGGTGGAAGAACGGGTGCTCCACCGCCGAGCGGTCCGACAGGATCAGCGCCCCCTGCCCGAAGTAGTTCATGATCAGCGCCGGCAGCACGATGTAGAACCAGGTGAGGCGGATGGGCTTGCGCCCGAAGTGCCCCATGTCGGCGTACAGCGCCTCGCCGCCGGTGACCACCAGGAAGACCGAGCCCAGGACCAGGAAGCCGTGCCACCCGTTCTGGGCGAAGAACGAGACGCCGTGCGTGGGGATGACGGCCTGCAGCACCTCGGGCGCCATCACGATCCCGCGCAGGCCGAGCAGCGCCAGCGTCACGAACCAGATCACCGTCACCGGGCCGAACACCGCGCCGATCCCCGCCGTCCCCCGCCGCTGGACCAGGAAGAGGCCGATGAGGATGGCGCAGGTGACGGGGAGCACGTACGGCTCGAAGAGCGGCGTGGCCACCTTCAGGCCCTCCACGGCGCTCAGCACCGAGATGGCCGGGGTGATCATGCTGTCCCCGTAGAGCAGCGACGCGCCGAAGAGGCCCGCCAGCACCAGGAGCCAGCGCGCGCCCCGCGTTCCCGCCTTCCGCGGCGCCACCAGCGCCGTGAGGGCGATCATCCCGCCCTCGCCGCGGTTGTCGGCGCGCATCACGAACATCAGGTACTTGATGGAGATGACGACGATCAGCGACCAGAAGATCAGCGACAGCACGCCCAGCACGTTCTGCCTGGACGGCTCGATCCCGTACGCGTGCCCGAACGACTCGCGGATGGCGTACAGGGGGCTGGTCCCGATGTCTCCGTACACCACGCCCAGCGCGGCGAGGGAGAGGGAGACCAGGTAGCGGCCGGAGGGGTTCGGCTTCTCGTGGCTCACGGAGTCCCGGGGCAGGGCCCGCGCGCGGGCCTTCCGCGCGGCGGGCGTGCGTTGGTTGGCATCAGGCTACAGCTCGGTCTGCGCACCCAGCTCCACCACCCGGTTCGGCGGCAGGCCGAAGAAGGAGGTGGCGGTGCGCGCGTTGCGCGACATCACCCCGAAGAGCTGCCGGCGCCACACCGCCATCCCCGGGCGGTTCGAGGGGATCAGCGTCTCGCGCCCCAGGAAGAACGACAGGTGCGCGGGGCGCAGGTCCAGCCCGTCCGTCCGCACCCCGGCGAGCGCCTCCGGGATGTCGGGGTCCTCCATGAAGCCGTAGCGCACCACCAGGCGGTACAGCCCGTGGCCCAGCTCGTCCAGCCGGACGCGCTCCGCCGGCGGCACGTGCGGCACCTCCTCGGTCGAGACCGACAGGAAGACGACGCGCTCGTGCAGCACCCGGTAGTGCTTCAGCGAGTGCAGGAGAGCAGGCGGCGTGCCCGCCCGGTTCCCGAACATGAAGACGGCCGTCCCCGGGACCCTCCGCGGAGCGCTCTGCGCCACGTCCTGCACGAACAGCTCGATGGGGAGCGTTCCCGCCTGCAGGCGCGCCGCCAGGATCCCCCGCCCGGTCTTCCAGGTGGACATCAGCGTGAAGATGGCGGCGCCGGCCACCAGGGGAAACCACCCCCCGGCGGGGATCTTCACGATGTTCGCGCCCCAGAACGCCAGGTCGACGGCCAGGAAGAAGGCCGTGAAGGCGACACCCGCGCCCAGCCCCCACCCCCACCGCTCCCGCTCCACCACGAAGAGCAGCACCGTGGTCACCACCATGGTGGTCGTCACCGCCACCCCGTACGCGGCGGCCACGTTGCTCGAGGAGCGGAAGCCCAGCACCAGGCCGATGCAGGCCACCATCATCACCCAGTTCACCGCCGGCACGTAGATCTGCCCACGCTCGGTGGACGAGGTGTGCTGGATCTCCACCCGCGGGATGTAGCCGAGCTGCACCGCCTGCATGGTGAGCGAGAACGCGCCCGTGATCAGCGCCTGCGACGCGATCACCGCCGCCGCCGTCCCGATCGCCACCACCGGATAGAGCGCCCACCCCGGCACCATGCGGAAGAACGGGTTCTCCGCCGCGGCGGGCTCGCGGATCAGCAGCGCGCCCTGGCCGAAGTAGTTCAGCAGGAGCGCGGGGAGCACCACCGCGTACCAGGCCCAGCGGATGGGCCGCCGGCCGAAGTGCCCCATGTCCGCGTACAGCGCCTCGCCACCGGTGACCACCAGGAAGACGGAGCCCAGGACCAGGAAGCCGCGCCCCCCGGTGTCGGCGAAGAAGCGCACCGCGTGGTGCGGGCTCACCGCGGCCAGGACGGAGGGCTCGCGGACCAGGTGGATCGCGCCCAGCACGGCGATGGTGGCGAACCAGAGCAGCGTCACCGGGCCGAAGATGCGGCCCACCCCCGCCGTCCCCTGCCGCTGCAGCAGGAAGAGGCCCACCAGGATGCCGATGGTGATGGGGACGATGTACGGCTCGAAAAGGGGCGTCGCCACCTTCAGCCCCTCCACGGCGCTCAGCACGGACATCACCGGGGTGATCATCCCGTCGCCGTAGAGCAGCGCCGTGCCGAACAGCCCCAGCAGGATCAGCCAGCGCCGGCTCCCCCGCGCGGTCGCGGCGAGCGGAGTGACCAGCGAGGTCAGCGCCAGGATCCCGCCCTCGCCGCGGTTGTCGGCGCGCAGCACGTAGACGGCGTACTTCACCGAGATGACCAGCACCAGCGCCCAGAAGACGAGCGACAGGACGCCCAGGACGTTGGGGCGGGTGGGGTGGAGCCCGTGCGAGGCGTGGAAGGACTCGCGGACGGCGTACAGGACGCTGGTCCCGATGTCGCCGTAGACGACGCCGAGCACCGCCAGCGAGAGCGAGGCGAGGGAGCCGCCTGTGGGGCCCTCCGCGGGTTCGGAACCGGGTTCGCTCACGTGCGGGACGGGAGTGGGACTTGCGCCCGGCGCCGTGGATGGCGGCGCGGCCGTGCGCCGGCTCCGCGGAGCCGGCCGCGCCCCGCCCGGCGGGGCGCGCCGGGCGGGACGGGGAGACATAGTCGCGGGGCGCGCGTCCCCCGTCAACGCCGCCGGAACGCGCGAGGGGGCCCGGGCGGATCGCCCGGGCCCCCACCGTCCCCCCGCGCAGCGGAAGGTCAGTCCTCGTCGGGCGCGCCGTCCGCGTCGGCGGTGGCGGCCACGCCGGTCATCCCGATGACCTCCTTTACCTTGCGCTCGATCTCGGCGGCCACGTCGCCGTTGTCCTGCAGGAACGCCTTGGCGTTCTCGCGCCCCTGGCCCAGCCGCACGTCGCCGTAGCTGAACCAGGCGCCGGACTTGGCGATCACGTCGTTCTCCACCGCCAGGTCCACGATGATCCCGTAGTGGTCGATCCCCAGGTTGAACATGATGTCGAAGTCCGCCTGCTTGAAGGGCGGCGCCACCTTGTTCTTCACCACCTTCACCCGCGTCTTGTTGCCGACCAGGACCTCCTTGTCCTTGATGGACCCGATGCGGCGGATGTCCAGGCGCAGCGAGGCGTAGAACTTCAGCGCGCGCCCGCCGGTGGTCGTCTCGGGGTTCCCGAACATCACCCCGATCTTCTCGCGGATCTGGTTGGTAAAGATGACCGTGGTCATGGAGCGGTTGATGGCGCCGGTGAGCTTGCGGAGCGCCTGGCTCATCAGCCGCGCCTGCAGGCCCACGTGCGAGTCGCCCATCTCGCCCTCGATCTCAGCGCGGGGCACCAGAGCCGCCACGGAGTCGATCACCACCACGTCCACCGCGTTGGAGCGCACCAGCACCTCGGCGATCTCCAGCGCCTGCTCGCCCGTGTCGGGCTGCGACACCAGCAGGTTGTCCACGTCCACGCCCAGCTTGCGGGCGTAGTCGATGTCCAGCGCGTGCTCGGCGTCGATGAAGGCGGCCACCCCGCCCGCCTTCTGCGCGTTGGCGATCACGTGCAGGCAGAGCGTCGTCTTGCCCGACGACTCCGGCCCGAAGATCTCGGTGATGCGGCCGCGGGGGATCCCGCCCGCGCCGATCGCCGCGTCCAGGTTGATGGCGCCGGTCGGGATGGCGGCGACCTTGACCTTGGCGCCGTTCACCCCCATCCGCATGATCGAGCCCTTCCCGTACGCCTTCTCGATCTGCCCGATGGCGACGCTCAGGGCCTTCTGCTTGTCGTTGCTGATCTCGACCGTTGCCATGCTGGTCTCTCTGGTTGTGGCTGGTTCGTCGGCCCATCGGGGCAGCGGGTCATACCCCGGGTGCCGGAAGCCGGTTCCCGAAAAGAAAACGAAAGTGTGCATCTCCCCCCACAGCCTTCCCCGATGCCCCCCTTCGGGGGGCTACGGGGTCAGCGGAGGAGGCCGCCCACCACCTCCTCCAGCGCCGCCGCGGCGCGCTCGACGCCGGCGTCGTCCACGTCCAGGTGCGTCACCGCGCGCAGCCGCCGCGGCCCGAAGCGCGTCAGCCGCACGCCCCGCTCCTCCAGCCCGGCCAGCACCGCCTGTGGCGCCAGGCGCGGGTCCTCCAGGTCCAGCATCAGGATGTTGGTCTCCGGCGCCACCGGCCGCACGCCGGGGAGCGCCGCCGCGGCGTCGGCCAGCCGGCGGGCGCGGGCGTGGTCCTCCGTCAGCCGCTCCAGGTTGTGGCGCAGAGCGTACAGGCCCGCCGCCGCCACGATCCCCGCCTGCCGCATCCCCCCGCCCAGCCGCCGCCGCACCCGCCACGCCCGCTCCATCGCCTCCGCGGGGCCCGCGAGCACCGAGCCGACCGGGGCGCCCAGGCCCTTGGAGAGGGCGACCATCACCGTGTCGGCCGGCGCGGCCAGCTCGGCCATCGGCACGCCCAGCGCGGCGGCGGCGTTGGGGAGGCGGGCGCCGTCCAGGTGAACGCGCACGCCGCGCTCCCGCGCCACCTCCGCCACCGCGCTCGTCCGCTCGGGGGAGAGCGTGCGCCCGCCGGCGCCGTTGTGCGTGTTCTCCAGGCAGAGCACGGAGGTGCGGATCACGAACGGCGACGCGGGGCGGATGGCCTCCGCCGCCAGCTCGGGGGTCAGCAGCCCGTCGGGGGTGGGCACGCCGCGGAGCTGGATGCCGCCGAACGCCGAGGCGCCGCCCTCCTCCCAGTTGGCCACGTGGCCCGTGGCGTCGATGACCGCCTCGGTCCCGGGCTCCGCCAGGACGAGCAGCGCCGCCAGGTTCCCCATGATGCCGCTGGGGAAGAAGAGGGCGCGCTCCTTCCCCAGCAGCTCGGCGGCGTAGCGCTCCAGCTCCGCCGCCGTGGGGTCGTCGCCCAGCACGGCGTCGCCCACCCGGGCCTCCGCCATGGCGCGGCGCATGGCGGAGGAGGGCCTGGTCACGGTGTCGGAGCGGAGGTCGACCACGGCCTCCGGTGCGTGCGGCGAGGGGCTCACGGGCTCTGCGCGGGGGGAGTGCTTCGGACGTGACGCGGGAGCCGGTAATCTGGCCCCCCGAACGCCCCCCGTCCAGCGTCCATCCCACCGACCCGGGACCCTCCACCGCGCCTGCGGATCCCCTCCCGAGACGGACGCCAGACCGCCCCGACGCCACACGTTCCACCACCTCTACTCACGCTACGCGACGGCCCGTAGGGTGCGGCGCCGAGAATGTAGAAGATCGAGCGGAGGGCGCAAGAGGGGCCCTCACCCGGCGGGCCGGGAGCCCGCCACCCTCGCACGCGAGAGACCGTCCGAAAACTCGAGCGAGCGCTCTTCCAGGGCAGGGCAGGCCGCAGCGGGGGGTGTTCGCCCGTGCATCGCTTCGTCAGCGCATTCGAGGCTCGGACGTGCTCGGAGGCGTCCTGAGGGCCCTTCAGGTGCTCCAGACGCCGCGGAGCCGGAGAGATCACGCTCTCGCAGGCACTACCTGCGGGGCCGGGGTCCACTCCCGCAGTGCGTCCAGCAGGCGCGCGACGCCCAGCACGCTGATCGCC
>JASLAX010000058.1 GCA_030146875.1 Longimicrobiaceae bacterium | reverse complement strand
CTCGGCCTCCAGCACCAGCCGCCCCTGCCCCCGCGCGCGCAGGGTGGGGAGCGCCTCCAGGGCGAGATCCACCGCGGTCGCGCCGTCTCCCAGCGAGGCGGCGCCATGCGCCAGCGCCAGCAGGCCGAACGCGGCCGTCTCGCTCGCCGCCGGGTCGGCGGCGAGCGAGAGGACGGCGTCGCGGCCGCGGGCGTAGGCCACGCCGTCTCCCGCGCCGCCGGCGGCACGGGCGGCCAGGGCGTGCACCAGCACGCGCTCCGCCGCACGGGGGAAGTGGGCGGGGAGCGCCTCGGCCAGCGCCAGCGCGTCGGCGAAGCGGCCCCGCACCGTCCAGTGGAAGGCCACGTCGTACGCCAGCCGCGGCAGCCGGCGGTCGGCGGGGCCGTATGCGGCCAGCGCCCGGGCGGCCCAGGCGTCGGCCGCGGGTCCGCCGCCGCCCTCCACCTCCACCATGAACAGGTCGTGGCACGCCGCCGCCTCCAGGTCGCGGAAGCGGTGGCGCAGCGCCGTGCGCAGGCAGCGGAGGTACGCCCGCCGCGCCGCCGGGTGGCTCCCGCGGCGCAGGTGCACGCCGCCGAGCCCCGCGTGCGCCCGGGCGTAGGTGCGCCACTCCCCCTGGGCGCGCGCCAGCACCACCGCGTGCGACAGCCACCCCTCCGCCCGGGCGTACTCCGCGCGCCGGCGGGCGAGCAGCCCCACGCCCCGCGCGAGCGACGCGCTCTGCGGGCACGCGAGCGCGGCGTCCTGCGCGAAGCGCAGCGCCGTCCCCGGCGCGCCGCGCGACTCGGCCCAGCGCGAGACGCGCAGGCAGGCGGCGGCCACGTCGTCGGCCTCCATCCCCGCGGGGTCGCCCAGCAGCGCCGCCACCACGGTGAGCGGGGCACGCAGCTCGCGCGGGACCTCGTCCCCGCCCAGCGCCGCCAGCCGGTCGCGCGCCGCGGGACCCGCGAAGAGGCCGGCCCGGTCCCGGGGCGGCGCCGCGCACCAGAGCGCCACATTGCGCGACGCGCGCCAGAGCAGCACGCCCAGGTCGCCCGGCACCTCGCGCAGGATCTCCATCCCCTCCAGCCCGTCGGCGGCGCGCGCGGCGAGCCAGGGCGGCGGGAGCGGGACGCGGGCGTGCGTGCCCTTCGGGAGCGGGGGAGGGTGCCTCATGGAGGGGCTCGGGTACCGTACGGACGTAGCGGGACGACACACGGTACGTCGGGATACCCTCGGAGCGCCAGCTTTGCGCCAAGGACCCCCGGTGCCACCGCCTTCAGCGCTTGGCGAGGGCGTCCCGGGGGCCCTCCGCCGTGGCCAGCACGATGATCCCGTACGCGGCGAAGAAGATCGCAGGCAGGAGCGCGCCCCACCGGCGGGACGGGGGAGCCTGGGCGGGGCCAGGGGCGCTCGAGGGTACGGCCGACCCGGCGGGGGGAGGGGTGCCGGAGGTGGGTTCGTGGCGGGAAACGCGAGGGCCGAGCCGATGGCGTGCCAGCGCGGGCCGGCTCCGCCGCCCGGCCGCGCCTCCGCTTCCGCGTCCCCCGGCGGGAGGGGCCCTCCGAGGCTTCGGCCTAGCGGCGGCCGGGCCCCCCGACCCGAAGCGAGAGGCCCAGCCGGAATCCGCCCGGCGCCAGGGAGAGGGTGCGACGGGTGATCGGAAGGGGGGCGGGCTCCCACCGCTCCCCCCCGCTCAGCGCGACCGCTCCGCCCACCACGCCGCCGAAGACGAGTCCGGCCCCCGCGCCGCGCAGCGCCCAGCTCCCCTGTTCCTCCTGCTTCGCCAATCCCCACGCACCGCCCAGGAGCACGCCCGTCACCAGCCCGGTCACCAGGCCGCGGCGCAGGTGCCGCAGCCGGGCGCCGCCCGAGAGCCGGCCGGCGGCCACCTCCATCTGCGTGACGGACTCCAGCGGAAGCTCCAGCACGTGCGAGTGGCGGGTGAGGAAGAGCGTGGTCGAGTCCACCCGCAGCACCACGCCCGGGAGCCACTCCGGCGAGACGGAGGGCGCGCGCACCCGCACGCGGGTGCCCGGCTCCTGCGCGTGGGCCACGTTCGGGAGGAGGAGGAGCGGGAGGAGGACGGCGAGGAGGCGCAGGGCGATGGGGCGCATGGATCCCGGTTCGGCTGGACGGAGGTCTCCGGACGGCGCCGAAAAGATACGGCGCCAGCCCGCGCCCGCCCAGGTGCCGATCGCGCGTTCGCGGTGGCGGAATCTGCCGCTCCGCTGGCCCGGTACTCGCAAAGGCTTGTCCAGGAACGAGATAGATGCGAACGCCGGAGGGGAGACATGGGGCTGCTGAGCGGATACGTCGATGCCCTGCCGGACGGGGCGCGCGACCGGCTGATCGAGGCGCAGGACTGGTGCGTGGCGGGAATCCTAGGAACGGACGGCGCGCGGTGCCTGCTGGGGCACGCGGAGGACTGGGCGCCGTTCGCCGCCCCGTCGGACTGGTGGGAGGGATGGGTGGGCGCGGGCTCCTCCCGGGAGAACGACTTCCTGTGCTCGCCGGCGTTCTTCGCGTTCCGCCGCATGCACCCCGGCGACCGCGACGCCTATCGCGCGCGCGTGGAGAGGTGGGGGATCGCGTCCGAGGCGCGGATCGGCGCGCGCTTCGACCGCCTCTGCGCCCGGCTCGGGATCCCGGCGGCCGTGCGGATGGTGAAGGCCCGCGCCGCGCGCGACCACGACCCGCGGGTCCTCTCCTGCCCTCGCCAGCGGCGGCGCAGGGCGAGGGCCTGACGCCTCACCCGCCCCGCAGCTCGCGCAGCAGGGCGTGGAGGTCGGGCGGCAGCGGCGCGTGGAAGGCGACGACCGCGCCCCGTGCGGGATGGAGGAGCGAGACGCGCGCGGCGTGCAGCGCCTGCCGGCCGGTCCGCTCCCGCCCCGCGCCGCCGTAGACGCGGTCGCCCAGCAGCGGGTGCCCGACCGACGCCAGGTGCACCCGCACCTGGTGCGTGCGTCCCGTCTCCAGCTCCACCTCCAGCAGCGCCGCGCCCGGCATCCTCTCCGCCACCCGCCAGCGCGTGCGCACCGGGGCGCCGTCCGCCCGCACGGCCCGCCGCCGGGGCTCCGCGGGATCGCGGCCGAGCGGCGCATCCACCGTTCCCTCTGCCTCCCCCGGCTCGCCCTGCACCACCGCCAGGTACGTGCGCCGCAGCAGGCCCACCCGAAGCTGCCCCGCCAGCGAGCGGTGCGCGAGCGGCGTGCGCGCCACCACCACCAGCCCGGACGTGTCGCGGTCCAGGCGGTGCACGGGGTGGAAGGCGCCCGCCTCCCCCCCGCGCCGCGTAGCGTGCCAGCACCGCGTCCTTCAGCGTCCCGGTCTGGCCGCGCAGCACCGGATGCACCAGCACTCCCGGCGCCTTGTCCAGCACCAGCAGCGCGTCGTCTTCGTGAACGACGGAGAGCGGTGGCCCGGCCTCGCTCACGCTGGGGGAACCCGGATGGAGGTCGTCATGGCGCCGCCGGAAAGAGGTCGAGGGGAAGCTCGACGTCCGTGATCCCGGTGGCAAGTGGACGTCCCATGCAGCTCGTATCCGCGAGGGACTTCCCGCACGGCCGGCGACGCGAGGAGGGACGCGGAGTTCGGACGGAGAGTTCGCGGAGTTCGCGGAGGACTCTCCCGCGCTGTTCTCCCCGCCTCCGCGTCCTCCGCGTCTCCGCGTGAAGAACGTCACCCCGGCGCGCGCGAAGACCACGACGTGCGACGTCGTGCTCCGTGAGCTCCGCGTCCCAGAACGTCGACCGGGGGCGAGACGGAGATCGCCTCGTCCCGCGAGCGCGGCGGAAGAGAAGAATGACGGAGGAGTGCCACCCGCCCGGCGGCACTCCTCTTCTGCGTCGGCGGACGGGGCGCCGTCAGTTCGAGACGCGCGCCCGCACGGAGGTGCCCGAGCAGCGGATGGTGGTGGAGACCAGGCGGCAGGCCGTGGGGGCGCCCTCGTCCAGGCGCTCCAGCAGCATCTGCCATCCGTCGCCGGACTCGGTCATCACCGCCCAGCCGAAGGCGGACATCCCCAGGTAGCGGCCGACCGCGGCCCCGTCGATGCGGCGCCCGGCGGGCGGGGCGGGCTGCGGGTCGTCGAGCTTCACCCCGCCGTTCCCCACCACCATGGAGACCGGGCGTCCGCCCGCGAAGTCCATGATCTCGAAGCCGTGGATGTGCCCCGCGGCGACCAGGGCGGTCGACGGCGGCAGCGCGCCCGGACGCGAGGCGCGGATGGCCTCCTGCAGGGTGGTGGTCCCCGCCTCGTCGGGCGAGCCGGGGCGGTCGACGGCCCAGATCGGCGTGTGGGTGAGGATCCACGTGAGGCGCGAGCCCGAGGCGAGCTGGTGCATGCGCTCCACCTGGCGGGCGTACCGGCGCACGGCGAGCGAGCGGTCCTTCTCGCAGCTCCCGTAGAAGGGCGCGCACGCCGAGTCCAGGATGAGCAGGTGCACGCGGTCCGCCACCTTCACCAGGTACGGGTCGGAGTAGCGGGCGCAGCCGCCCAGGGAGTCCGCCGGCACCGGGCCCGGCGCCAGGAAGCGGTGGAAGCCCACCCCCGCGCGCTGGCAGTCCTCGTGGTTGCCGCGCGAGAAGACCCACGGCGATGCCTCCAGCAGGAGCCTGGCGGGGCGGAAGAAGTCCGCCTCCCACGTCTCCCAGCGGTCGCCGATGGGACCGCAGGAGGCCACCCCCGCGGGGCACCCCTCGCGGTACAGGTAGTCGCCCGTGTGCGCCACCACCGCCGGGCGCCGCGCCGCCACCCGCTGCGCCAGCACGGGGAAGGGCCAGGGGTTCTCCGCGCCCCGCCACTCCTCGACGGTGCCGCCGGTGACGTCGCAGCGCTGCTGGTCGGCGCCCTTCATCCGGCACCCGGTGTCGCCCAGGATCACCACCGCGCCGCGGTCCAGCTCCGGCCGCGGATACCAGCGGCCGTCCACCCGCAGCCCCCGGCGCGCCATCGGCATCACCCGCTCGCAGACCAGCACGGGGAAGAGCGAGTCGGGACGCGCACGCACGCGCAGCGAGTCAGGGCAGCGCGCCGCGGAGCCGGGGTGGACCTGGCGCACGATCCAGGTGTCCTCGGGCCCCATCTGGACCCAGGAGTAGAGCGGAGCGCGCGCCTGGGCCTGGGCCTGCGCCGGCGCGGTCCACGCCGCGGCGGCGAGCGCGATTCCCGCGAGCATCTTCTTCATCGGACCTCCGACCCGGAGTGTAGACGGTGCGGCCGCCGGCGCGCGCCGGCGGAGCTCGTGGGGGTGGCGGGGGAGCCGCCCGCGGGAGCCGGGCGGGGCGAGGGTACCCGCGGTCAGGCCGCGGGCTCCTCGCGCGCGTCGGCCAGCGTCTCCACGGGCGTGCGGCCGAAGTTCCGGTAGCCGCGGTGGGGACGCTCGTGGTTGTACTCGTGGAGGTACTCGTCCAGCTCCGCCTGCAGCTCGCCGACGGACGCGAAGGTGCGGTCGCGCACGCGGTCGCGGAAGAACTCCTCCACCACCGTGTTGCGGAAGCGCTCCAGGAAGCCGTTGCTCTCGCGGCCGCGGGTGCGCCGGTGCTCGATCCCGTTCAGGCGCAGGTACAGCTCGTACGGGTGCGTGCTGCGCCCGCAGTACTCGCGGCCGTGGTCCGTCACCAGCGCGGCGATGCGCACCCCGTGCTCGCGGTACAGGGGAAGGAGCTGCTCGTGCAGCACCGACACCGCGTGCTCCGGACGCCGCACGGTGTGCGCGCGGGCGAAGCCCACCGAGCCGTAGGTGTCCACCACCGCCTGGATGTAGACGCGGCCCAGACCGGCCACGCGTCCGGCGTAGAAGGTGTCCTGCCACAGCGTCTCGCCGGGGCGGGACGAGGGCGTGCCGCGCTCGCGCCGCGCCGGGTTGGCCCGGTCCACCAGCGCGAGCTGCTCCTCCGTGAGGGTGACCTCCCCCTGCTCCGCCTTCTCCTCCAGCTTGAAGAGGCGGTCCCAGCGCGAGCCCATCCCGTGCTTGATCAGGATGTTCTGCACCGTGGGCGACGAGACCGACACGTCCGCGCGCTTCAGGTGCTCGGAGATGCGGACGCACCCCCACGTCGGGTTGTCCAGCGAGAGGGCGACGATGCGGTCCACGATCTCCCGGGGCGTGGTCTGCGGGTGGCTCTTGTGGACGGGGGGAAGGTCCATCAGCCCGTCCAGCCCGTGGGCCTGGTAGCGGCGCTTCCACTCGTAGAAGCTCGTGCGGTCCATCCCGGAGATGCGGCACGCCTCCGAGACGCTTCCCAGCGCCTCGGCGAGCTGCAGCACGGTCAGCCGGGCACGTGCCCGCTTCTCGGCCGGGTCCTTCCGGGTGATCTTTGCGGGGCGCTGTGCCATCGTTCCTCTCGTTCCTCCCGGAATCCGACGATCCCGGCACCGTGGATGAATGGGGTCACCTTCGTGGGCGCGGCGCCTTTCCCCCCGGCGCCTTGACCCCTCTGTCCCGACCGCTCGACCCAGGGAACGTAAAGGGGGAACGGCAGCCCTCCGCCCGTCCCTCCCGCCGCGCCCCCCGGCGGCCGGCCGCGCGCGTCGCGCGCTGGCGGCTCTTACCCCGGGGGGCTCCTTTTCGGCCTCCTTCCGGCCACAAGCCCGTGCCGCGCTCACGTTCCCAACCCCGGAAGGGCCGGCCGCGCTAGCAGGCCAGCCGGATCGGCGGTGCCGGCTCACCCTCCTTGGAGCCGTCGTCGGCGCCCTCGGGCGGGCTCTTCCTGCGGCCCTGCGGCGGCTGGGCGCGGCGGGCGCGGCCCGCCTGGGGCGGGCGGTCCAGCGCCAGCCCGGTGGGAAGCCCGAAGCGGCGGACGCGGTCCTCCACCGCCGCCTTTTCGCCGTCGGGAAGGGCCTGCAGGCGCTGGCCGATGTTCACGCGAAGGGTGGCCTGCGCCCGCTGGAAGCGCCGCTTGGCGCCCGCCTCGGTGGTGCCCAGGGCGGCGCCCACCTCCTTCCACGTGGCGCCCATGTCCACGCGAAGGCGCAGCAGCTCCACCGTGGCCTCGGGCAGGGAGGCGCGCGCCTCCTCCACCACGCGCAGCAGGATGCGCGAGGCCACGCCCGGCTCCACGTCGTCGGTCTGGCGCTGCCACTCGGCCCAGGCCACCTGGCCGCCTGCGCGCTCCAGGTCGCTGGTGAAGCGCATGCGCTCGCTGCGGGAGCGCTCCGAGCGGATGTGGTCGAGCAGGACGTTGCGGGCGACGGTGAGGACCCACGCCAGCACGCGCGAGTCGGAGTCGAAGGTGCACCGGCCGATGGCGTTGGCGATGCGGATCAGGGCCTCCTGGGCCAGGTCGCGCGCCAGGTCCTCGGCTTCCTGGTAGAGACGCAGCCGGGCCACGAGGTAGCGGTAGACGGGGTCCTGGATGAGCCCCAGGAGCCGCTCCAGCGCGTTGTGCTCGCCATCGCGGGCGCTGCGTACGAGTGCGGATAGGGTCACGCTGGTCTCGGGGGCCGGGCGTTAGTGCGCCCGGCCGCGGCGGGGAGCCGCCGCGCCGGAGGGGACCAGCGAGCCGCCGACGGCGGCCGGAACGGCATGCCTGTGCTTCACGCTCTGCACACCCGCGGGAGGGGGGACGAGGGAGGGGCGGCGCGGAACGGCGGACCGCGCGTGGGCCGGGGCGGAGGTTGCGGAAGCCATTGTCGTTTCAGGGGTTGAGGGGAGCCCGACCGTCGCCGGTAGGTCCGGGAGATCGGGCGCGGCGCGGCGGCGGGTCGCGAGTGCGGGGTCGGGGCTCGCGGGAAGGGCGGGTCGCCGGCGCGGCGATTCGGCCGTTACTCGCCCATGGGAACGGAGGGGCGGCACCGCCTGGCGAACGGCCCTTCGGAGGGGGCGACTAGGGATCCCGCCGGGCGGCCGTTCGGGCCGCCC
>JASLAX010000183.1 GCA_030146875.1 Longimicrobiaceae bacterium | reverse complement strand
TGGAAGCGTCCGCCCAGTGCGGCATGGCGCTGGGAAGCGGGAACAAGGTGTGGGGTTCGGGGGGCAACATCGGCACCTGCGGCCTGGCGTTCGGCCTCAACAACGACGTGCTGGACCATGCCGGCGTGGCGATCGGCCAGAACAACTGGAGCGACGGCGACGCCGCCGTGGCCATCGGCTACACCAGCACGGCGGACGCGGACTACTCCATGGCGTTCGGCTACCGCGCCAGCACCAACGGCCACACCGGCGCCAAGGTGTTCGGCGACGCCTCCAGCACCGACTCCATCGAGGCGGTGGCGAACAACGAGTTCGCGGTGCGCGCGGCGGGCGGCTTCCGCTTCCGCAGCAACGCCACGCTCACCAACGGCTGCAACATCGCGGCGGGGGGCGCCTCCATCACCTGCGCCTCCAGCAAGACGCTCAAGGAGAACTTCCTGGACGTGGACGGCGAGGACGTCCTGCGGCGCATGCGCTCCATCCCGGTGAACACCTGGAACTACACCGACGAGGGCCGCACCTCGCGCCACCTGGGGCCGTTCGCGGAAGACTTCTGGCGGGAGTTCGCGCTGGGGACGGAGCCGCTGGCGATCGGGCACCTGGACATCGACGGCGTGAACTTCGCGGGCGTGAAGGCGCTGGACGCGCGCACGGTGGCGCTGGCGGACGAGAACCGCGCCCTGCGCGCCCAGGTGCAGACGCTCCGCGCCGAGCTGGCGGCCCTGCGGGAGAAGGGGGAGGATACGGAGCAGCGCCTGCGCCGGCTGGAGGCCGCCCTCACGCCGTAGCCGTCCCTGAAGCCGACGACGGCCCCGCCGCCCCTCACCGGGGGCGCGGGGCCGTGATCTTCCGGTGTCCGGCGGGCCTCCTCCACGCCCGGCTGGGAGGAGCCGACGACTACCTTTCCGGTCCCGTTCCCGCAAGCCGGGGGACCCGGCGAGCCGGCGACCGTGCCGGCCGCCTCCGGCCGCGCCACGCTCCCGTCGATGACACGATGCAAGACCGACCCTCGGCACCCCCGAACACCCGCACCGTTGCCCCTGCGACCTCCGCGGAACCTCGCGCGGCGTACGTCCGCCCCACCCTGGAGCGGCTCGGCACCTGGCGCGCGCTGACGCTGCAGCAGAGCGTCTGCACCGGACCGGGCTGCGACCTGCTCGACCTCACCTGAAGGACGTCTGGGGCCCAGCGGGCAGGGCTTCTCCGCCGGCATCACCGCAGCCTCCGCTGCACGCTCGGCCGGGAGCGGCGGAGGCGGCGGATCCGGCCCCAGCCCGAACGACGGCACGCGAGACAGGGGCTCGTGGACGGACGCCCGCCGCAACGAATGCAGGGCACTCCGCGCGACGGGCCTCGCGCGGTCGCTGCCGCGAGCTCAGTTCATTCCCGACGAGGGGGCGGCGTTCAGCGATCGGCCTCTCGATTCGGACCGCCACGACACGTAAGGGACGCGGAGTTCGCGGAGGAAGACGGCGCGTAGTTACCGCGTACTCCGCGAACTCTCCGTTCAACTCCGCGTTCTTTCCCCCAACACGTCGCCCGCCGCGCGCGAAGCCCTCCGCGGGCACGCCGCCTACAGCTCCGGCGGCTCCTCCCCCAGCACCAGCCGCCGCGCGGGGACGCGCTGGAGGACGGCGGAGACCGCACGCTCCGCCGCTTCCCTCGCCGCGGGGCGGAGGGGGACGCCCGCCGACTCCCACAGCGCGCGCACGAGGTCCCGCGGCGCGACTGGGGACGAGCCCGGCGCGAGGCCGAGGCCGCGCTCCAGGAGCACGACCTCCCCGAGCGCCACGCTTCCGCCGTCCTCCCCGCGCAGCGCGGCGAAGGGGAGGAAGAGCTTCCCGTCGGCGCCGAGCGTCCATCCGTTCGTGGGAAGGGAGGACGCGAAGCGCCGTACGCCCTCCGGCCAGAGCCGCACCCCGCGGTCCCACCCGCGCACCTCCATCCGCTCCGCATCCAGCCACGCGAAGTCCTCCGCCAGCGGCGTCCACCCGCCCGCCGCGAGCCGCGCCAGCGCGGTGCTCTTCCCCGTCCCGCTGCTTCCCAGCAGCGCCACCGCCCTCCCCTCCCTGGCCACGACGGCCGCGTGGAGGGGGAGAAGGCCGTCCGCGCGCACCGCCTCGGAGACGAAGAGGTGCAGCGCCGGCCACGCGCCGTCCTCCTCCGCCACGCCTTGGGGGCAGCGGACGGCGATCCGGACGCCCTCGTCCGTCCAGTCCGCGCGCACCCGCCACGCGCCTTCCCCCGTCTCCCACGCGTCGCCGCGACGGCGGACGCGCAGCGTCGCGCGGTCCAGGCGCGCGTCGGCCTCCTCTTCCCATGCGAGCGGAGGGAGAACACCGGGGCCGGCGTCGATCTCGATCGAGTGGGCGTGGGGCGGAGCGGAGGGGGCGGGCAGGTCCCACGCGTCGCGGAGGCGCGCCGCCAGGCCGGGGGAGAGGCCGCGGGCGCGCAGGGCGCGGCCCAGGATGGAGAACGCGACCTCGTCAGCCTCCGTCATCCTCCCCCAGCACCAGCCCCGCCGCGCGCAGCTCGGCCAGCAGGGCGCGCACGTCGGCCTGCGCCTGCTCGGGCGGGACCGCGAAGACGGAGGTGAGCGCCGCCGCCACCTGCCCCGGGTTGCGGCCGGGAAGGGCCCGCCAGACGAAGCGCCCCGTCTCGTTCAGCGAGAACATGAGCTGCGTGGCCGGGTCCAGCAGGATCAGCTCCCCCGGCAGGTCGGTCTCGATCACCCCGGGCTTGCAGGAGAGCGAGGGCCCGGAGGGGGGCGGGACGGCGCTCACCGTCCGCCGTCCACCAAAGAGGGGGGAAGGGCCGTCATTCGCGTCCCAGCGCGTCCAGCAGCTTCTCGTGGATCCCGCCGAAGCCGCCGTTGGACATGACGAGGACCACCTCGCCCCCCTTCAGCTCCGGGACGAGCCGGGCGACGATGGCGTCGGCGTCGGGAAGGTGCTCGGCGGTCTTGCCCTGCGCCCGCCAGGCGTCCACCAGCTCGTGCGGGTTCATGGCCGTCTCGGCCGTGTAGCGCTCGGGATGGAAGAGCCCGGAGAGGACCACGCGGTCGGCCTCCGCGAAGGCGTCGCGGTACGAGTCCTGGAACTCGCGCCGCTGCGCCGTATAGCTGCGCGGCTCGAAGACGGCGACCACCGGGCGGCCCGGGTAGCGCTGACGCACGGCGGCGATGGTCTCACGCACGGCGGTGGGATGGTGGGCGAAGTCGTCGATCACCACCACCCCGCGCGCCTCGCCCCGCACCTCCATTCGCCGCTTGACGCTGGCGAAGGTGCGGAACCCCTCCAGGATCCCCTCGCGCTCCGCCCCCACCGCCTCCGCCGCGGCGATGACGGCCAAGCAGTTCCGCACGTTGAACGCGCCGGTGAGCGGCGTCACCACCTCGCCCCACGGCTCCCCCCGGCGGAGGGCGGTGAAGCGCGTGCCCTGCTCGCCGAACGTCACGTCGCGCGCCGTCCACACCGCGTCCGCCGCCCCGGCCCCGCCCTCGTCGCCGAAGGAGAACGACTCCACGGGCGCGAACGACGCCGCCGCCAGCTCGCGGGCGATGGGCGAGTCCCACCCGGCGACCAGGCACCCGCTGCGGGGGATCAGGTTCACGAAGCGGGCGAAGGCGAAGCGGTACGCCTCCTCGTCGCGATAGATGTCGGCGTGGTCGAACTCCACGTTGTTCAGGATGGCCACGTGCGGCAGGTAGTGCCACATCTTGGGCCCCTTGTCGAAGTACGCCGTGTCGTACTCGTCGGCCTCGATCACGAACCACTCCGAGGCGGTCAGCCGGAACGAGGTGCCGAAGTTCTCGGCCACGCCGCCGATCAGGAACGACGGGTTCACCCCGGCGCTCTCCAGCACCCACGCGGCCAGGGACGTGGTGGTCGTCTTTCCGTGCGTCCCCGCGATGGCCAGCGTGCGCCGCCCGCGCAGCAGCTCCACCTTGATGGTGGTGGCGGCCGAGGTGTACGGGATGCGGCGGTCCAGCACCGCCTCCAGCTCCTCGTTCCCGCGCGAGATGGCGTTCCCCACCACCACCATGTCGGGGCACGGCTCCAGGTTGTCGGGCGAGTAGCCCTCCACGAAGTCGATCCCCAGCTCGCGGAGCTGGGTGGACATGGGCGGGTAGACGTTCTCGTCCGAGCCGGTCACGCGGTGCCCCGCCGCCCGCAGCAGCCCGGCCAGCGAGCCCATGGCCGTGCCCCCGATCCCGATCAGGTGGTAGTGGCGGGCGGGGGTCGCGGTGGGAGCGGTCATTCGGGTGCCTGGGTGCGCGGGTCTTCGCGGTACGGTCGGTGCGCGGCGCGAGAGCGAGACGCGTGCCGGAGCGCCCCGGCTTCGCCTGCGCGGCGCGCTGCGGTATATTGGGGGCCTGCGCCCCGCGCCGCAAAGGGCGCTCCCACCCCAAGCAGGATGGAGGAAGGCAGTGAGGAAGACGATTCTGGCCGGGCTGGCCGCCCTGGCCCTGATGGCCGTGGCGCCGGGGTGCTCCGACTCGCCCACCGACAGCGGGCCGCCGGCCCTGTCGGGCGACACGGTCACGCTGGCCGGCGACCTGAAGTACATCGACGCCAAGGTGGGCACCGGCGCCACCGCGCGCGCGGGGCAGACGGTGGCCGTGCACTACAGCGGGTGGCTCACCGACGGCACCCGCTTCGACACCTCGCTCGACGGGGACCCCATCGCCTTCGAGCTCGGCTCCGGCGCCGTGATCGCGGGCTGGGACCAGGGCATCGCCGGCATGCGCGTGGGCGGCCGCCGCCGCCTGATCATTCCGCCCGCGCTGGGCTACGGCGCACCGGGGCGCGGCCGCATCCCCCCCAACGCCACGCTGATCTTCGACGTGGAGCTGCGCGCCGTCTCCGGCGGCTGAGCCCATGGCCGAGGACGCGCTGCTGCGGGTGACCGACGACCTCTGGATCCCCCGGGGCGAGCTGGCCTACAAGGCCACGCGCTCCGGGGGCCCCGGCGGCCAGCACGTGAACACCTCCTCCACGCGGGTGGAGCTGACCTGGAACGTGGGGGCCTCGCCCTCGCTCTCCCCGGAGCAGCGAGCCCGCGTGCTGGAGAAGCTCGCCAACCGCATCGACGGCGAGGGCGTCATCCACCTGGCGAGCAGCGAGCACCGCTCGCAGCACCAGAACCGCGAGGCCGCCACCGCGCGCCTGGCCGAGCTGCTGGCGCAGGCGCTGCACGTTCCCAAGCCCCGCCGCAAGACGCGCATGCCCCGCGCGGCCAGGGAGTCCCGCCTGCGCGCCAAGCGCATGCGCTCCGACACCAAGCGCTCCCGCGGGCGCGTGGACCCCGCCGAGTAGCTCCCCGCCCGACACCTCTCTGCGGCGCCCGCTCCGCATCCCCGTTCCGGCACCCCTCTTGCTTCCAGCGGGCGCTGCCGGGCGGCGCACGTGCTTCCCGGCCGACACCAGCCAACTGCGAGGTCAGTATGGGCGGCATCCTCTGGATGATCATCATCGGCCTGATCGCGGGCGCCATCGCCAAGCTGCTGATGCCCGGGCGCGACCCGGGCGGCATCATCATCACGATCCTTCTGGGCATCGCGGGCTCGGTCGTGGGCGGTCTGGTGGGACGCATGCTGGGGGTGGGCGACGGCGACATGTTCGCGGGGCTGATCGGCTCCGTGATCGGCGCCATGCTCCTGCTCTTCCTGTACCGCATGATCGCACGCCGCCGCACGGTCTGACCGGCGGGGGCGCGGAACTCAAACACCACTGGGAGCGAGGCGATGCCTGAGATGACGGAGATGAAGGAGCTGCTGACGCACGAGCTGGGCGACCTGCTCTACGCCGAGCGGCTGTTCCTTCGGGGGACCAAGAAGATGGTCAAGGAGGTCTCGGACCCCACCATGAAGCAGCGGCTCGAGGAGCACGTGGAGGAGACCGAGGGCCAGATCGAGCGCCTGGGGCGCGCGTTCGAGGCGATCGGCGAGAAGGCCAAGGCCGAGAAGTGCGACGCGGCGATCGGTCTGCTGGAGGAGCACGACTCCTTCAAGACCGAGGAGAAGCCGTCCAAGCCGATCCTCGAGGCCTTCGACCTGGGCTCGGGGCTGCGGGTGGAGCACTACGAGATCGCCGGCTATCGCTCCGCCATCGCGGTCGCCACGGCGCTCGGCGAGAACGAGTGCGTCGCCCTGCTCCAGGAGTCGCTGATGGAGGAGGAGGCCATGGCCAAGTTCCTGGAGCGGAACGCGGTCAAGACCCTGCGCAAGCTCAAGAAGGAGATGGCGTCGGCCTGAACGGCCCCGTCCTCTCCATGAAGCGCGGAGCCCCCGCGGATCTTCGTGGTCCGCGGGGGCTCCGCGCATCCGCCTCCGCCTCCCTTCGGGCCCGGGAGCGGTCTTCAACCGTCCGAGCAGGCCCCGGTCGGCCTCGGCCGCGGACTTCGCGCGCCGCGGGCGACGAAAGAAGGGACGCGGAGTTCGAACGGAGAGAACGCGGAGTTCGCGGAGCAACGGCAGGAGAACGGACGAAGCCCCCCGCGAACTCCGCGCACTCCGCGAACTCCCCTCCTGCAGCCGTCGCCGGCAGGACGAGACGTCCGCCCGCGGACGCGTCGAGCCGCTACCCCGCCGTCTCTCTCTCCGCGGACTCGCCCAGCAGCTCGCCCATGCGGGAGAGGCAGCGCGCGAGCTTCTTCCCGTATGCCCCGGTCAGGAGCTCCGGGGGGAATAGCTCGCCGAGGCCGAGGGGGGCGGTGGAGGAGGCGGAGAAGGGGACGGCCGCGTCGTAGAGCTTGTCGACCAGGTGGACCCAGCGCAGGGCTTCGTACAGGCTGGGCATGGGCTCCAGCCCCTCCACGTAGACGGCATCCACCGCCTCCGCCAGCGCGGCGTAGTGGATCGGGTGCACCTCGCCCAGGGCGGCGCGCAGCTCGGGGAAGGCGACGAGGAGGGCCCGTGGTCCCGCGGCGCGCGCGCGCGCCTCCAGCGCTCCCGGCGCCGCGAACCGCGTCCCGCCGTCCTCCCCTTCGAAGCGGCGGTGGCGGAAGTCCTCGCCCTCGATCCGCACCGTCTCGAAGGCGCCGGACAGCTCCTCGATCTCCGCCGCGAAGCTCTTCTGGTCGAAGCGCCCCCGCCCCAGCTCGTCGGGCACGGTGTTGGACGTGGTGACGACGCGCACCCCGTCCGCCAGGGCGCCGCGCAGGAAGGCCAGGGCGAGCTTCAGGTTGCCGGGGTCGTCCAGCTCCCACTCGTCCACCGCGGCCAGGGTGTGCCCGCGGAACGCCTCCCGCGCGCCGTCGACCCCCAGCAGTCCGATGGAGTAGACCAGCTCGTCGAAGGAGAGGTACGCCTTCGGGCCGGGCGCGGCGTTCCAGAGCGCCGCCAGCAGGTGCGTCTTCCCCACCCCGAATCCCCCGTCCAGGTAGATGCCGCTCCCCCGCGCCGGGCGCCCGAGCGCCGCGCGCAGGCGGCGCCCCCACCCGGCGGACGCCTGCCGCCGCAGCTCGTCCGCCGCGCCGCGCAGGCGCGCCACGGCCGCCGCCTGCGAGGGGTGCGCCGGGTCCGGGCGGTAGTCGCCGAACCCCTTGCCCGCGAAGCGCGGCGGGGGAACGAAGCCCGCCACCAGCGCGCGGCCGTCGGGACGCGCGGGAAGGGACCGGATCAGCTCGTCGAGGCTCGGCACGGCGCGGGGCTCGCGGTGGAGGAGGCGCGGACGCGGAAAGGTACGCCGCTCGGCCCCGCAACGCGACGCGGCGGCCAGGGGGGAATCCCTCGCCGCCGCGTCTCGGGATGCGCCGCCCCCGCTCCGTTCCGCCGATTTCCCCGTCTCCCATGCCGTCTCTCGCCACACCGCCGCGACGCACCGTCTCCGCGTAGAGGCGCCGCGTCTCTGCTCGCCGCACCCTCCCTCTCCGTCCCTCTTCGCCCGTCGCTCTCCCGCTCCGTTCGCTCCGCGGCGCTCAGTAGACGGAGACGTGGGAGATCGCGAGGTGGTTCTGCAGCGTCATGCGCACCTGCTGCCCGCCGCTGAGCTGCAGCCCGTGCGAGACGAAGCCGCCGTTCCCGCCGATGGGGTCCGCGACCAGGCGCACGTCCGAGCCGGCGGAGAACGCGTGGCGCGGCAGGCGGAACACCGACGAGCTCATGCTGGTGACGGTCCCCAGGCGCACGCGGACGCCGCGCTGGACGGCGTAGACCGTCATGTCGGACCAGTGGTTGTTCTCCACCCGCACCGTGGGCTGGCTCTCGTGGAACGGCAGGGTGCGCGTGCCGCGCCCGGCGGTGGTGGAGGCGCTGCCGGCGCACGCGGAGAGCGCGACGGCCAGCGACAGGGCGGCGGTGAGCCTGGGCAGGGTGTTCATCCGGTCCTCCTCCGGTGAATAGCAAAGGGGCGCCCTTCACGGACGCCCCATCGCGTATCGGCAAGTCGCCTTCACGCTCCTCCCGTTTCAAGGTTCGTGCCGCACAAGGCGTTGTCGCGGCGCGACCTCGGCTGCGGGGCCCGCGGGTGCTGGAGCGCCCCCGGGCCGGACGAGCGGGAGGTGTCGGGAGACGGCGGGACGATCTCCGCAAGGGGGGAAACGGAGGCCGGGACCGGGTGCCGCGGGCGCGTTCCCCTGCTGCACTCCGCACCTCGCCGTCCGCGGCGGCGGCCGGCCCCCGACATCCAGCCCGAGCAGGGAATGCGCGACGCCTCGCTGATCGTGCGGAACCGCACCGCGTCCACCGTGGTGTGCACCACCCAGCGCCGCGGCGCCGACGAGGTGGCGACCGCCGTGCTGGAGCCCAACCACTCCTTCGACGCGGGGCGCCCCGGCCGCCCGGGGATGTGGGTGGGCTTCTCGCTGCGGCACGGGGGCCGCTCGCACCCCGTGGCCGCCACGGTGGCGTACGACGCCGTGGCCGAGGCGAGGCTGGTGCAGGCGCACGTGGACATCGGCGTGGTGCCCCGGCGCTCCCCCGGCGAGCCGCTGGCGATCCTGAACCGCTCCGGCGCCCCCGTGCGCTGCGAGGTGCAGCAGGCGGGGGGCACGGCGCTGGCGGCCAGCGAGCTGGCGCCCGAGGCGCGCTGGGAGCCGGGCACGCCGGGCCCGCGCGGCCTCTGGATCGGCTTCTTCCGCCCCGACGGCATCCCCATCGCCTCCACCTGCGCGTACCACGACGTCGGGCTCGTAGAGCTTCTCAGCCACGAGCCCGAGTACATGGTCACCCTGCTCCCCCGCCACCGCTAGCCGCCTCCGCCGCCGGGGAGGTCGCCCGCCCCTCAGCCTCCCGGGCGGGGGGCGGCTCCGCGTGTACCTCGCCGACGATGGCGCCGCCGTTCGCCACCGGCGAGCGGGAGGGCTGGTGGAACAGGAAGCCCTGGGTGAGGTGCACCCCCAGGCGCTTCACCGTCTCGTACTCGTCCTCGCGCTCCACCCCCTCGGCGATCACCTGGATCCCGTGGTCGTTGGCGAACGCCACCATGGTCTCCACCAAGTTCTGCTTCATGAAGTTGGTGTCGATCCCCGAGATCAGGGAGATGTCCAGCTTGATGAAGTCGGGCGCCAGGTTGGCGATGCTCCCCAGCCCCGCGTAGCCCGATCCCGCGTCGTCCACGGCGAAGCGGAAGCCCGCGTCGCGGAACTCCTTCAGGTAGCCCTGGAACTTGGGGTAGTCGGTGATGGCCGTGCGCTCCGTGATCTCCAGCACGATGCGCTCGGGGTGGTCCACCCCCAGCTCGCCGGGGTCCAGGTAGCGGAAGGTGGGGTCGCGGAAGTCGTGCGGGTCGATGTTCAGGAAGAGGAGCTGGTGGGGCTCCAGCCGCACCATCCCCTCGATGGCCCGCTGGCGGCAGAGGCGCGAGAGCTCCCAGATCAGGTTCGCCTCCTCGGCCACGCCGAAGAGCACCTCCGGCGAGCGCAGCCCCTTCAGCGCGCCGCGGGCCAGCGCCTCGTACCCGTAGATGGCCTTGGTCTCGGTGACGACGATGGGGTGGTACTCCACGTAGACGGCGCCCTCGCGCAGCGTCTGCTTCAGGTCCGACACCTTCCGCGAGCGCTCGCGCTGCTCCACGCCCCGCGCCGCGGCCGCCGCCTCGCGGATGCCGCGGTAGATCAGGCGCTCGGTGCGGACCTTCGGGTTGCGGAACAGGGTGGTGGAGCCCACGTAGATGCCGAAGAGCCCCGCCACGTCCTCGCCGTGGCGGCGCTCCAGGCAGGTGCGCACGTGGTCCTCCAGGGCGGTGGCCATCTCGTTGATGCGCCGGTCCGCCTCGTCCATCGGGTCGCGCAGGTCGGTGAAGAAGATGAAGTCGTCGTCGCCGGTGTGGGAGACCATCAGCAGCGACTCCTGCTCGCCGCGCCGCTTGTCGTAGAAGTCGCGGACGGCGTCGGCGGTGGTCTGCAGCACCTCGTCCAGCTTCTGCCAGCCGTAGATCTCCTCCAGCTTGCTGTAGCGCACGAACTCGATGTAGAGCAGCGTGAGCCGGCCGCTGCGCTCCAGGATCTCGCGCCCCCGCTCGATCATCACCGGCAGCGTGGGGAAGCCGGTGAAGCGGTCGTACAGAAGCTCCTCGTAGCGCAGGTGCTCGGCGACCTGGGCGGTGAGCTGCGGGTGCTCGGAGCGCCGCACCCGCGCGGACGCGGCCCAGAGCCGCGCGGCGGTCTCCTCCACCCCCGCGTCGGGGAGCAGCCACTCCTCGGCGCCGGCGTCCACGGCCAGGCGCGCGTCCGCCGGGTCCGCGCAGGCTGCGACCAGCGCGATCCCGCGCGCGGAGGTGGCCTCGCGCATGGCCGGCAGGGTCGCGCCGCCGCCGGCCACCAGCACGTGCGGGTGGGTGCGCAGCGCCGCCATCAGGCGCTCCTCCCCCTCGTCCGATGGGATCACCGTCAGCTCGGCCCCCAGCCGCCCCGCCGCCTCGGTGAGCGTCTCGCGCAGGGGCCCCGGGGAGACCCACGCCAGCACCCTCACGTGGCGGCCCCCCGCCCGGCCAGGTTCCGCTCCACCTTGTCGGACAGGTCCTTGAAGTCCACCGGCTTCACCACGTAGTCGTCGGCGCCGGAGCGCAGCCCCTCGAACTTGTCCTCGAAGCCCCCCTTCGCGGTCACCATCACCACCTTGGTGGAGGCGAAGTCGGGGTGGTTCTTGATCGTCCGGCACACCTGCCAGCCGTCCATCCCCGGCATCATCACGTCCAGAAGCACCAGCGCGGGCTTCACCTGCTCCATGCGCGCGAGCGCGGTGGCGCCGTCGGGCGCCTCCGCCACCGTGTAGCCGCGCGACTCCAGGAACGCGCGCAGGATCTCCACGTTGTCGCGGTTGTCGTCCACGACCAGGATGGTCTCGGCCATCGATCTCCCCCTCTGCCCCCGCCGGCGCGGGGGCGTGCCGCAGCCCGGCGCCCCGCGGACCGCATGTCCGCGCGACACCCCTCCGTAGGGGCGAGCGGGGCAAGTTCCGAGCCAGGGAGTACCGAAACCCTTGCCGCAGCGGCGTTTTCCCCGCCCCGTCCGGCCCGTTCCACGGCGGCGCCGAAGCCCGCGCCGGTTGGCCCGGCTACGCCACAGGCGGCCTTACGAGGGCGCTCCGTACAAAACACTTGATGAACGCTCCGCGCGCGTGTACCATCGAATCCCCGTCGCGGTCCCCCGCCCTCCCGCCCACTCCACAACCCCGGAACACCCATGACCGACCCCGCCAAGGCCGGGCTGTACCACATCCGTGGCTACGCCTATCCCGAGCGCAACATCCCGCCGAACGCGTGCCTGAGCGACGACCAGAAGACCGCCGGTCTGTACCGCATCGGCAGCACCGCGCCGGGCTACGACGCCACCTTCGACCCGGCCACCGGGGCGATCGTGATGATGGCCGACTCCATGGCGAACGAGGGCGCGGGGAACTACGTGGTGGACCCCGCCCACGCGACCGACGAGAACGGCAGGGTGTACGCGAACCGCTGGGACCCCGCGACCGGGAAGCTCGACCTGTTCCTTTACGCGAGCCTCAACGGCGGGCAGGGGAACCTGCGCGTGTTCAAGGAGGGCTTCGCCGACCCCGCGAACGGGCTGGTGGCGAAGAACACCATCGTGCGGAACGGGAGCACCTGGACGGCCGACGTGATCGCGGACTCCAGCATCGACGCGGGCACCAGGAACGTGAAGCTGCAGACGGCGGTGGACTTCTCCGCCGGCCACCTCACCTTCCTGCTGGACTCCGACGCGGACGGCGTCCCCGGCAACTACACGGTCGAGATCTGGATCGACCGGCCGGTGCCGGACGTGATCGGGCAGATCCTGGCGCAGTCGGCCCCGTTCCCCACCTTCGCCGACGACCCCCGGCGGAAGGCGGCGTTCGACTTCATGGTCCAGACGTACTGCGCCGGCCAGGATCCGAGGGACCAGTACACCAACGACGACTGGTCGCATCCCTCGATCCCGGGGACCGCTCCGTCGTCCTGGTCGAAGGACGACGCCAAGGCGTACGGCGTCGTCTGGACCCAGCTGAACGATGAGTTCACCTTCCGCAGCGAGGCCGTGAACCACTATCGCAACGTGCACGCCTGGCTCGGGGACCTGTACAGCGGATCGGGCTTCACCCTGGCCGACGTGGCGGAGAAGATGAACTGGACGACGGCGTCCAGCCAGCAAGGGACGCTGGACTTCGTGGGGATCTTCAGCACCGTCCTCGGCTACGCGCTGGCGGACGCGCCGGCAGTAGCCGCGGGCGCGCAGGTCATCCTGTCCATCCTGAGCACCGCGTTCGCGGGCGGACAGGGCGGGGGCGGGGGTGGCACGCTGAACGGAACGCTGAGCGACCTCGAGGACCAGCTCACCGCGCGGTTCGACTCCCTGCAGGACGCGAGCGCGACCCAGCTCCAGGAGATCGTGGGGAACTGGGGGAAGCTGCAGGCGTTCGGGCTGGCGGAGCTGAACCACACCATCGGGTGGGATGCCGTGACGGCCCGGACGCTGCTGAAGGCGGCCCGGAAGACCTACGCGCGACAGGTCTTCGAGCAGCTCGCCCGCTCGGCGTGGACGCTGAACCAGGGACCCGTGTACTTCACCATCGGCGCGGGGACCCTGTATCCTACGCAATTCGAAAAGGACGGGATGCAGTACGAGGAATCCCCGGATGGCGCGACGTCATGGGCCGCGCAGATCGTGCTCCAGTCGGATACCAGCAAGCGGATCGATCACAAGGCCATCCTTGCCTGGATGGACGAGCAGAAGTTCGGGATCGACGCGTACAAGCTGTTCAACCTCAACGTCCTGCAGCTTCCCACCAACTGGGTGGAGGGCTACTTCCCGTCGAGGTGATTCCCCTACCCCCCATCCTCCTCCGGCGCCCGCGCCACCGCGGGCGGGCGCCGCCCCTCCACCTCGCCGTCGCCCGCGGCGGCGTCGCGCACGAACTGCAGCTCGTGCAGGCGGGCGTACAGGCCGCCGCGCCGAAGCAGCTCCCCGTGCGTGCCGCGCTCGCGGATCTCGCCCTGGTGCAGCACCAGGATCTGGTCGGCGCCCTGCACCGTGGAGAGGCGGTGGGCGATGACCAGCGAGGTCCGCCCCCGCATCAGCTCCGCCAGCGCGGCCTCGATCTGCTCCTCCAGGTCGCCGTCGACCGAGGACGTCGCCTCGTCGAGCACCAGCACCAGCGGCTCGAAGGCCAGCGCCCGGGCGAAGGAGACGAGCTGCCGCTCGCCCACGGAGAGCGACGTCCCCCGCTCCCCCAGCGGCTGGTCGTAGCCCCGCGGCAGGCGCTCCACGAAGCGGTCCGCGCCCACGCGATGCACCGCCGCGCGCACCTGCTCGTCCGACACGTCGTCGCGGCCCAGGCGCACGTTCCGCTTCACGTCCTCGGAGAAGAGGAAGACGTCCTGCAGCACCAGCGAGATGCGGGAGCGAAGCTCCTCGACCGGCACCCGCCGCACGTCCACGCCGTCGAACAGCACCTCGCCCCGCTCGGGCTCGTAGAAGCGCATCAGCAGCGAGATGATGGTGCTCTTCCCCGCCCCGGTGGCGCCCACGACGGCCACCCGCTCGCCGGGGGCGGCGCGGAACGAGACGCCGCGCAGGATCCACTCGCCCTCGGCCTCGGTGCCGTAGCGGAACCAGACGTCGCGGAACTCGATCTCCCCCCGGCCGGGGACGGGCAGGTGGAGCGGCTCGGCGTCGTCGCGGATCCCGGGCTGCGTGTCCAGGAGCGCGAAGATCCGCTCCGAGGCCGCCATGGCGCCCTGGAGCAGGTTGTACTTCTCGGAGAGGTCCTGGATGGGGCGGAAGAAGCGCCGCGTGTACTGCAGGAAGGCCGCGACCACGCCCACGGTGGTCGCCTCGCGCAGGGTGGCCCCGCCGCCGTACCACAGGATCAGGGCCAGGGCCACGGCGGTGAGCACCTCGATGGCGGGGAAGAACAGCGCGTAGTAGGTGATGGACTTGAGGTGCACGTCCAGGTGCTCGCGGTCCAGCGCGGCGAAGCGCCGCATGGTGCGCTCCTCGCGCCCGAAGAGCTGCACCACCCGCATGCCGCCCAGGTGCTCCTGCAGGTACGAGTTGATGCGCGCCAGGCGCACGCGGATCTCGCGGTAGGCGCCGCGGATCAGCGCCCGGAACGCGAAGGTGACGACGCCGACGAACGGGAGGACGGTGAAGGTCACCAGGGCCAGGCGCCAGTCGAGCTGGAGCATGACGCCCAGGATGAAGAGCAGCGTGAACACGTCGCCGAACACCGTGACCACGCCCGACGAGAAGGCCTCGTTCATGGCCTCCACGTCGTTGGTCACCCGCGTCATCAGGCGCCCGACCGGGTTGCGGTCGAAGTAGCGCAGGTCCAGGCGCTGCAGGTGGGCGAACACCTCGGTGCGGATGTCGAACATCACCCGCTGGCCCAGCCAGGTGGTGAGCAGCGTCTGCCCGTACTCGAAGGCGAAGGAGAGGACCAGCGCCCCCACGTACGCCGTCACCAGCCACCCCAGGAGCCCCACGTCGCGCTGGGGAACGGCGCGGTCCAGCGCCAGGCGCGTGAGCAGCGGCCCCATCAGCTCCATCGCCGACCCGGCGAAGAGGAGCGCGATGGCCGCCGCCACCCGCCCGCGGTACGGGCGAAGGTAGCGGAGCAGGCGCCGCATGAGGCGCGCGTCGTAGGCCTTCTCCAGCTCCTCCTCGTGCTCGGACGGGGCGCTCACCGGCGCCTCCGGGCGGGGGAGGGGAGGCGCGCCGGGGCGGCGGCGGGGGCGCGGGAAGGGGCGGGCGGACGCATGCGGGCAACGTACCACGCGCGTCGCGCGCGCGGCAACCCGCTGGGGCGCCACGATGTTGACAGGACGGACCGTCGCGAGGTAGCTTTCGCCCCTCTCCCCGTTTCGCTCCGCACCCGCGTTCCCCCTGCTGCATGCTCGCCGTCGCACTCCGCGGCCGGCCGCGCCGTTCCGCATCGCGCCCGCCCGTACGCATCGCACTCTGCGCCCTGCTCCTGGCGCCGGCCGCCGCCTGCTCCGAGAAGGAGACGGTCCACCTGGGGCTGCCGTACCCCAAGGGCGACGTGTACGGCGAGAACACTCGTATGGGCGCCATGCTGGCCGTCGAGGAGATCAACGCCAAGGGCGGCGCGGGCGGGCGGAAGATCGAGCTGATCGAGGCGGACGACCAGGGCGACGGCCAGAGGGCGATCGCCGTGGCGGAGGAGTACGGCGGGGACGAGCGCGTGGTCGCGGTGGTGGGGCACGTCTTCTCCGGCACCACCCGCGCGGCGGCCTCGGCGTACGAGCGGCACCGCCTGCCGGCGGTGGCCACCAGCGCCACGGCCACCGACATCTCCGCCCTGGGGCCCTACACCTTCCGCGTGGCGTCGAGCGACTCCGCCAACGCGGTGGTGCTGGCCCGCGCGGCGGGGGGAATGGGGCGGCGCACCGCCGTCCTCTATTCCAACGACGACTACGGCCGCGGGCTGGCCCGCAACTTCTCCACCGCGCTGCGCGCCGCCGGGGGGACGGTGCTGGGCGAGGACCCGTACCTGGACACCATGCCCGACTTCGGGCCCTACATCGAGCGCCTGAAGCGCCGCCAGGCCGACCTGGTCTTCGTGGCCGGGATCGACGAGGGCGCCGCCAAGCTGATCCCGCAGGCCGACCGCATGGGCCTGGGCGCGCGCTTCATGGGCGGCGACGGGCTGGAGGCGCTGGTGAGCCGCGGGGCCGGGTTCGACGGCACGGTGGTGGGCCTGCTCTACCACCCCGACGCCAGCCCCCGCGCCCGCGCCTTCGCCGAGGCGTACCGCGCCAGGTACGCCAGGGAGCCCGACTCGTCGGCCGCGCTGGCGTACGACGCGGTGAAGCTGCTGGCGGGGGCCATCGCCGCCGGGCGGACGGACCGCGAGGGCATCCGCGGCTGGCTGGAGGCGGTGGGCCGTGACGGGGCGCATCCCGTGTACCAGGGCGTGGCGGGGCCGGTGGCGTTCGACGCAAACGGCGACCCGAAGGAGAAGGGGTTCAACGTGGGGGTCATCCAGAACGGCAGGATCCAGCTCCTGAGGGGTCAGCGATGAGCGCACGACAGAGGGGCACCCTGCACCGGCTCTTCCCCACCATCCGGCGCATCCTGCGGGTGGGCGGGTCGGCGCTGGTGCTGCTGATCGGCATCGGCGCCGTGTTCTCGTACTTCACCATCAAGCAGCTCTCGGAGGAGATGAACGAGCGGCTGGTGGCGCTGCGGCAGAGCACCGAGACGGGGAACGCGCTGGAGTCGCTGATCCTGGGCCAGATCACCGTCGGCGAGCGCTACCTGCTGCGGCCCGCCCCGGCGCTGGCGGCCGAGTTCGCGCGCCTGGGCCGCGAGGCCCACGAGCAGCGCCGGCGGTACAAGGACCTGAAGGGGCTCTCCCCCGCGGAGCAGCAGGAGATCGAGGCGGTGGAGAGCGCGCACGCCAGGATCGAGGTGGAGTACTCGCTCGCGCACGCGCTCCTCGACATCGGCCGGCGGGACGAGGCGCTGGCCCGCGAGGCCGCCGTGCAGCCGCTGACCAAGAGCCTGCAGGAGGACATCCGCAAGATCAGCGCGGCGCAGGCGCAGAAGGTCTCGGTGGCCGCCGAGGAGCTGACCAGCACCGCGCGCACGCGCGAGTTCGTGCTGCTGGGGATGGCGCTGGCGGCCATGATCGCGGCCATCGGGCTCATCTACTGGGTGGTGCGCAGCATCAACACCCCGCTGGTGCGTCTGACCGGCGCCGCCGAGCAGCTCGGCCGCGGCGACCTGCGCATCCACCTGGACGGCGAGGGGATGGCGGACGAGTTCGCCTCGCTGGCCAGCGCCTTCAACGGCACGGCGGCGCAGCTCCGCACCATCGTGTCGGAGACGATGAGCACGTCGGAGCGCATCTCGACCTTCGCGTCGGACCTCTCCAGCATCAGCGAGGAGGTCGCGGCGTCCAGCGGCGAGGTGGCCACCGCCATGGTGGGGATCGCCAGCGGCGCCGAGGCGCAGTCGCACGGCCTGCAGAACACGCAGACGGCGCTGGAGGAGATGGGCCGCCGCTCGCGCGAGATCGCGGCCGCGTCGCAGAGCGTGACGGGGCTGGGACAGCAGATCTACACGACCGCCGCCGCCTCGCGCGGCGAGGTGAGCAGCGCGCTGGAGCGCCTGCTGGAGATCCGTGAGGTGGTGCAGACCTCCGCGAACCAGGTGACGGAGCTGGAGCAGACGTCGGCCCAGATCGACCGCTTCGTGGAGACCATCACCGCCATCGCCCGGCAGACCAACCTGCTGGCGCTGAACGCGGCGATCGAGGCCGCCCGCGCCGGCGAGCACGGGCGCGGCTTCGCGGTGGTGGCCGAGGAGGTTCGCAAGCTGGCCGAGGGCTCGGCGCGCGCGGCGCAGGAGGTGGCCCAGAACGTCACCGCCATCCGCTCGCGCATCGAGGGCGTGGTGGGGACGATGTCGCAGGGCACCGAGAAGGTGGCCGACGTGGAGCACGTCTCCAAGGGCGCCGACGCGTCGCTGGAGCAGATCCTGGCGGCGGTGGACGGGGTGCGCCTGGCCGCCGAGCAGGTGGCCGAGGCGGTGACCCGCTCGCGCGATGCCATGCACGAGGTGGAGCGGGCGGTGATGGAGGTCTCCGGCACCGCCGAGTCCCACGCCGCCAGCGCCGAGGAGGTCTCCGCCGCCGCCGAGGAGCAGTCCGCGGCCACGCAGGAGATGTCCGCCAGCAGCATGGAGCTGCTCCTGGCCGCCGAGAAGATGCGCGAGCTGGTGAGCGGGTTCCAGGTCTGACGCGCGGCTTCGGGAGAGAGGACCGAGGCCTCCTCCGCCGCGTCGCCGGCGAGCTGGATTCGAGGGGAGGGCTAAGGGCCCCGGCGGCGTGCCGGGGCCCTTCGTCGTTGTTGGCAGACGCGGATGCGGGACGGAGGGAGCGGTTGGATCGGCGGATTTTACGTCGGTCTCGGCGGCGGGACCCCTCACCCCCGGCCCCTCTCCCACAAGGGGAGAGGGGGTGACGGTCGTCGGCGGGCATCACGCTTCGTTCGCGTCCCGGGGGCGTAAAGCCCCCGGCTGGCTACTACAATCGTCCTTGCGGGACTCCCCCTCCCGCAGCCGCGCCGGCTCGCCGAGACCATCCAGGTTCCCTCTCCCACTCGTGGGAGAGGGTGGCGGGCTCTCACGGAAGCGGAGGAGACGCACTCCGGCCGGGTGAGCCCGCCGGGTGAGGGCCCCGCGCGGCCTCCGCAGGGAAAGCGAAGCGCCCCCGGGACCGCGTGGTCCCGGGGGCGCTTCACCTTCATTCCACGAGAGGCCGCCGTCCTCCGGCGGTCTCCCCCGTCCACCTCGTTCGAGAGGCCGCTACGCCGTGGCGGGCGCGACCTGGCTCTCGCGGATCTCCACGCCGCGGCGGGCGAGCTCGGCGATGTACTCGGCGGCGGGCATGGCCTCGTCGGGGGTCCAGACGCCGGCCCGGACGCTGCCGCGGGCCTGCAGGTCGCCGGTGATGGCGAGCGAGTAGCCGGTGGTGCGCATCATCGCGGTGATGCCGGTGCGCTCGTCGTAGCGGTCGAGCAGGTCCCAGCGCAGGATGGACGCCTCTCCGTCCTTCTCGCCCTCCACCTCCACGCGCAGCGCCACCAGGTCCGGCGACGCCTGGTAGTCCTTCTTGAGCCGGGGACCCACGATGGAGATGAAGGCGTCGCGGGGAACGACCTGGGTGCCCTTCACGTCCACGGGCGTCAGGTCCAGCAGCCCCAGCTCGCGGATGGTCTCCATGGCCCTGGCGTGGCCGGGGTAGCGCAGCGTCTTGTACTCCATGGTGGGGATCCGGCCCTCGTACCGCTGCGCCATGGTGGAGAGCCCGCCCGCCGTGTGGAAGGCCTCCAGCGTGCCCGCGCCGGGGAACTCCAGCTCCACCACCTCGGAGAGCGCGGTGACCTGCTTGGGCTTGCCGTCGCGCAGGACCCACGAGAGGGTGGTGTAGTAGTCCAGCACCCCCTCGATGCTGTAGACGATCTGGTAGTTGAGCGGCGGCTCCGGGTTCTGCGGCAGCCCGCCCACGTAGATGCGCACGGCGTCCGTGCGGTCCATGCGGTCGATGCCGTGCTGCGCCAGGATGTTCACCATCCCCGGCGCGAGCCCGCAGTCGGGGACCACGCTCACCCCGCCGCCCGCCGCCTGGCCCGCCAGGCCCTTCTGCTCCAGCACGATCTGGGTGTTGCCGCCCAGGTCGCAGAAGTGCGACCCCGCCTCCACGGCCAGCCGGGCCATGTCGAGGTTGAAGTAGTACGGGAAGGCGCTCATGGTGGCGGTGACGCCACTGAGCGCGGCCCGGATGGAGGCGTGGTCCCTGGCGTCGGCCTTCACCGCGCGCAGCCGGCCGCCCAGGTAGGGCTGCAGGAACGAGGGCAGCGCGTCGACGTTCAGGTCGGCGAGCACGACCTCGTGATCGGTGTTGGCGAGCAGGTCGTAGGCGCAGGCGGAGCCCTGAAGCCCCGCGCCGAGCACGAGCATCCGCATGGCATGCTCCTTCGGGTGGAAAAACGGAATTGCCCGGCCGGTGCGGCATGGCCGGGGCAAACGAGGATCGGCTTCTGTCCGCGCCTCGCGGCCGCGGCGCCGGGAAGATCGCGCAGGCGCCTCGCGCGCGCAAGCCGCCCGCGCGAGAGGGGCCCATGCGTGCGGCGTTTACCGGCGGAAAAACCCTTTTCCGCCCCGCGGCACCTCCTTATACTTTTCCCCTGCCGCCGTCCGGCGGCGTTTCCCCGCGCCCGCCGGCGCGCGCCGCGGGCTCCCACCGCCATCCCCGGGGAGGCAGCGCTTGTCGAAGGAATCGATCGAGATGCAGGGGACCGTGCTGGAGGTGCTTCCGGACACCAACTTCCGCGTCGCGCTCGAGAACGGACACCGGGTCCTGGCCTACATCTCCGGACGGATGCGCAAGAACTACATCCGCATCCTGGAAGGCGACAAGGTCACGGTGGAGCTCTCCCCCTACGACCTGCACCGCGGCCGCATCACCTACCGCTTCAAGTAGCCCCTCCACTCCCGCCGTCCCCCCCTCCCCCTCCCCCTCGTCGCCGACGCGGGCCAGCCGTCGCGTCCTCCATCCACCGATACGGGCGCGCCGACCTCGTCCTCCCCGCGCGTGCCCGGCCGCGTGCGAAGTCCCCCAGCGGAAGCGCTACTCCGAAGTCCGGAGCCGTCCCTCCACCATCGCCAGCACGTCCGCCGGCTCGTGGAGGAGGACGTCCGGCCGCTCGCGCTCCAGGGCGGCGCGCGGGAACGGGCCCCAGAGCGCCGCGGCAGTGCGGGTGCCCGCGCCGCGGCCGGACGCCACGTCGTGCGGGGAGTCGCCCACGAAGACGGCCTCCCCCGCCGAGACGCCGAGGCGCTCCAGGGCGTGGAGTACGGGCTCCGGGTGCGGCTTGGGGTTGGCGACGTCCTCGGGCGTGACGATCACCGGGAAGCGCTCGGTGATGCCGCACAGGTCCATCCCGCGCAGCGTGGCCCGGCGGTGCTTGCTGGTGACGATGGCCAGGAACAGGCCCCGCTCCGCCAGCGCGTCCACCGTCTCCAGCGTGCCTGGGAAGGGGCGCAGCATGTCGTCGTGGTGCACGGCCTGATGCGAGCGGTAGGTCTCCAGCATGGCGTCCATCTCGGCCGCGTCGCGGGCGAAGCGGGCGACCTGCGTCTCCAGCGTCATGCCGAAGCCGCTCAGCCACTCCTCGTCGGGGGGGCAGGCGCCGTGGTGGGTCTCCATCATGTGCCGCCAGCAGCGCATGATCAGCGCGGTGCTGTCGGCCAGCGTGCCGTCGAAGTCGTAGAGGACGGCGCGGAGGGGCGGATGCGTCACGTCGGTGCGGATGCGGGTGATGCGGGGGTCGCGGGCGTCCCGGCGGACGCGATCCCCAGCAGCGAGAGCAGGACGGGGGTGACGTGCGTCAGGTCGCGGACGGCGTCCGCCACCTCCCGGCGTCCGGGGCCGACGGCGAGGACGGGGACGGGGTTCAGGGTGTGGCCTCCCCCGCCCCGCTCCAGGTTGCCGTGGTCGCTGGCGACGACGAGCAGGCAGTCCTCCGGCAGCGCGTCGGCCACGGCGCCCAGGAAGGCGTCCACCTTCTCCACGGCGGCGACGCCGGCGGCCGCGTCGCCTCGATGGCCGACCGTGTCGGTGTCGTAGTGCGCGAAGAGGGTGAGGTGCGCCCCCGCGGCGATCCGCGCGAGGATGCGACCGGCCTCCTCCGGCGTGCGGTCCGCCATCTCCGGCCCCAGCCGCTCCCGCCAGCGCTCGTGGGTGATGGAGGATGCGACCGCATCCCCCGCCACCAGCTCCGCCATGTCGCGGCTGAGGACGCCGGCGGCCTTCGCGGCCAGCGGCGGGGCGGCCGGGCGGCGGAAGAAGCGCGGGTCCGCGTCGGCCCAGGCGACGGGGTAGGCGTTCGCGAACGCCACCGTCCGCCCCGCCTCCTTCGCGCGGACCAGGAGGTTGGTGGCCGCGAGGGTGGGGCGGAGGTCCGTCGGCACCCAGGAGCCGAAGTGGCGGCCGTAGAGCGCGGGGGCGTTGAGCCCCGTCAGCAGCGCCGTCTGCCCCGTCCCGCTCTGCGGCAGGCCCGCGACGCCGAGCGTCGCGTCCGCGGGGACGAGGATCGCCCGCTCCCCCTCGATCCGCCCGCCGCCCCGCGCGACGTCCCCGGCGAGGGGACGGAAGCCGCCCAGCAGCCCCTCGAAGCCGGAAAGGCGCGCAGCGGCGAACGGGTTGGTGGCCGGGTCTGCCGGGCCGATGCCGATGCCGTCCACGAAGACGAGCAGCACCCGCCCGGGGCGTCCGTGATGGGGGCCCGCGGGAGCGGGTGCGGGTGGCGTGGGCATGGCGGGGAATCTAACACCCGCGCCGCGGGGGAGGACAGCGGGGCCCGGAACGACGGAGGCCGCCGCCCGATGCTGTCGGGCGGCGGCCTCGTGTTCTCGTCCGGACTGACGGCGCCTAGCGGCGGCGGCGCGCCGTGGAGCGGGCGGGCGCGGCCCGCGGGATCCGGAGCTTCTGGCCGGGACGCAGCGTGGCGTTGCGGCTCAGGCCGTTCATGGAGCGGATGCGCTCCACCGTGGTGTCGTTGCGGCGCGCGATGGTCCAGAGCGACTCGCCGCTGCGGACGGTGTGCAGGCGGCCGGCGTTGGCGTTGCGACGGGCGGCGGCGGCGCGGACCGCGGCCTCGCGGCGCTCCGCGTCGCGGCGGCGGGCGACGTCGGCGGCGCGGGCGGCCTTCTCCTTCGCGACGGCGGCCTCGCGCACCCGGCTGAACTCGCGGGCCCACTGCGGGGCGCGCCCGTCCGGGATGGCGACCTCGTACGACTCGCCCGGGGGCGTCATCTTCCGCACCAGGTGCGGGTTGAGACGCTCGACCTCGCGTGCGCCCACCCCGGCCGCCTCGGCGACCGTCGCGAGCCGCGTTCCCCCCGGCACCTTCACGCGGTCCGTGTCCACCGGCAGCCAGCGTGGCACGTCGCCGTGGCCGTACTTCCCGGGCTCCTTGCCGATCAGCGCCGCGGCCAGCATGAGCGGCACGTACTCGCGCGTCTCGGCTGGCAGGCGGTGGCGGATCCGCCAGAAGTCCGCCTCGCTCCCCTTGGTGTTGCCGGTGACCTCCTTCATCACGCGGCTCACCCGGTTCTCGCCGGTGTTGTACGCCGCGGCGGCCAGGTACCAGGCGCCGAACTCCTCGTGCAGGTCGCCCAGGTAGCGCAGGGCGGCGTCGGTCGAGCGCTCCGGGTGGCGGCGCTCGTCCACGTACGAGTCCACCCGCAGGCCGTAGCGCTTGCCCGTGTCCTCGATGAACTGCCAGAGCCCCACCGCCTTGGCGTGCGAGCGCGCCGTGGGGTTGAAGCCCGACTCGATCATGGAGAGGTAGACCAGGTCCTCGGGCATGCCGCGGGCGCGGAGCTTGGCGCGGATCATCCCCTCGTAGCGCCCGGAGCGCTTGAGGTACAGGGCCATGCGGTCGGCCTGCTTCCCCGTGAACAGGTCCACGAACCGCTGCACGGGCGCGTTCCGCACCACCGGGATGTCCCAGCGCGCCGTCGAGGCCTCCGCCTCCGAGACCAGCGCGGCCACCGGACGTGCCGCGCGCGGGTCGGTGGAGCCTGCCCCCAGCCCCGCCCCCAGCACGCTGCCGAGGAGGACCGCGACGGGAAGTGCGGACCGAAACTCCATGAAGCCTCCGTGGAAATGAGTGGGGGTTGCTGCTCCGGCGGGGTGGTTCCTGCGGGGGTAGACCTGGGCCATACCCCTCCCGCCGCCCATCGTTCCGACACGGAAGATAATCAAAACATTGGACTTAGGGAACCCTGCCGCGGCCGGGGGGCTCTCCACGCCCGCGGTCCCTGCGGCTCCAGGCGCGCCAGACGCTGGCCGCGCCCAGCCAGAAGGCCTGGAACGCGATGGGCCACGCGAGGGCCTCGGGGACCAGGTATCCGAGCACGGCGACGGAGAGCAGGAGGATCGCCCACGCCCCCACCCACCCCCGGTCCTCGCGGCCGATCACGCGCTGCCCGACCAGGGAGCGGCCCAGCACGGAGCCCGCCCGGGCGAGCCTTCCCAGCGTGCGCCCCCAGTTGCTGCCGCGGTACGAGCGGCGGCGCGCCTCGCGGGCGTAGCGCAGCCCCGCCTTCTCCGCGTCGGCCGCGTGCGTCACCACCTGCCGCTCCACCGAGCGGCGCTCGCGGGGGCCGGTGCCGCCGATGCGGGGCGGCTTGGCCAGGGTGATCTCGACCGAGGACTTCAGGTCGTCCAGGAAGATGGCCTCCATCTCCCCCGCCAGCCCGCGGTCCACCACCGCCACGTCCAGCTCCCAGTTCCCCAGCAGCGACGCCAGGTTCATGTTGCTGGACCCCACCCGCGACCAGACCCCGTCGGCCACCGCCGTCTTGGCGTGGATCATCGGGCCCTCCCACTCGAACAGGCGCACGCCGGACTCCAGCAGCGGGCGGTACCCCGCGCGCGACATCCCCCCGACGATGGGCCAGTTGTTGTACGCGGGGACCAGCACGCGCACGTCCACCCCGTCGCGGGCGGCGGCGGCGAGCGCCTCCGTCATCGCCGGGGGGACCACGAAGTAGGGGTCGGTGATCCAGAGCCGCTGCCGGGCGGCCACCGCCACGAGCTGGGAGAGGCGGTAGATGCGCGACTTCCCCGGCTCCCCCTCCACCACGCGCACGGCCACGTGGCCGACCGAGGGCACCGCCGCGGGGTCGGGGACCTCGTCCGGGGGGAGCGGGGAGCCGGCGAAGGCCCAGGTGCGGGCGAAGGCGCGGTCGATGACGGCGGCGGCGGGCCCGCGGAACTCGACCCCGGTGTCGCGCCACGGGGGGATGCCGGCGTCGCGGTCGCCCGCCCACTCGTCGCCGATGCACATGCCGCTGATGGAGGCGTAGGTGCCGTCCGTCGCCACCACCTTGCGGTGGTCCCTGCGCAGCACGTTCAGCGGGTCCTGCACGCTGGGCGGCGCGAAGGCGCGCACCTCGGCCCCCGCCTCGCGCAGGCGGCGCCAGAAGCCGCGCGGGGTGGCCCAGCACCCGATCCAGTCGTACAGCACGCGCACCCGGATCCCGGCCCGCGCGCGCTCGGCGAGCAGGTCGCGGAACGCCCTTCCCACCCGGTCGTCGCGGACGATGTAGTTCTCCAGGTGGACCCAGTGCTCCGCCTGCTCGATCGCGTACATCCAGTGGTTGAACGCGCTGGGGCCGTCCACCAGCAGGCGCGCGATGTTCCCCGTGACCTGCTCCGCGTCGCTGGCCCGCGCCATCGCCAGGTCGGCGTGGTACACGAGCGAGCGGGCCGTCTGCGACGCGCCGCGCGGGAGCGCGTCGGTCCAGGGGCCGGGTTCGGGAAGGGCGCGGTCGGCGGGGTGGGACAAGTGCGTTCCGTCACGGGGTGCGGGAATCGGGGCGCCTAGCCCCGGGCCAGGGCGTCGCGGAGCGTGGCGGCGGTGCGGTCGCCGTAGCCGCCGCCGAACAGGACCACGTGCACCAGCAGGTACCAGAGCTGGTGGACGGGGCGGCGCGACTCGTACCCGCCCCGCGGGGGGAACGACTCGCGGTACGCGTCCAGCGCCCGCGCGTCCATTCCGCCGAAGAGCTCCGCCATCGCAAGATCCGCCTCGCGGTGGCCGCGGTACGCCGCGGGGTCCACGATCGCCGGCTCGCCGCCCGTGCAGAGGACGTTGCCGCCCCACAGGTCGCCGTGCAGGAGCGACGGGCCCTCCTCCTCCGCCGGGGCCAGGACGTCGGGCAGACGGCGGAACAGCTCCTCCCACTCCGCGCAGCGCGCGGGCATCCGCCCGGCGTCCGCCGCCCTGCGCAGCATGGGCTCCAGCCGCCGCGCGCGCCAGAACTCCGCCCAGGCCTCCAACTCCCCGTTCTCCTGCGGCAGCGGGCCGATGAAGCCGTCCTCCTCCCATCCCCAGCCGCTGGCGGCGGAGCGATGAAGGGCGGCCACCCCGCGCCCCAGGCGCTCGCCGAAGCCCGGTCCGGGGGCGGAAGGCTCCAGCCACTCCAGCAGGAGCCAGGCCGGGCCGCCGTCGACCCCCTCGCCCCAGCCCAGGACGGCGGGCACGCGCAGGGCGTCGTCCGCCGCCGCCCGCAGCGCCTCCAGCCCCCTCGCCTCCACCCCGAAGAGGCCGGCCGGGGCGTCCGCCGCGTGCTTCAGGAAGGCGGGGCCGTCCGCGAGCTCCAGGCGGAGCGCGGGGTGGATGCACCCTCCGCCCACCGGCCGCGCGTCGCGGACGGGGCCGAAGCGCGCCTCCACGGCGGCGCGGACGGCGGCCGGGAGGCTCACCCCTCGCCGCGCTCGCGCAGCAGGTGCTCCAGCAGCGCCGCGCACGAGCGCTCCACCATGTCGTGCACCTCCTCGAAGCCCCGCGGCCCGCCGTAGTAGGGGTCGGGCACGTCGCCCTCTCCCCGCGGGTCCCACTCGCGCAGGCGGTGGATGCGCGCGCTGGCGCCCGCAACGGAGGCGAGCGCCTCGATCTCCGACAGGTTCTCGGAGTCCATGGCGATCACGTAGTCGAACGCGCGCAGGTCGGCGGGGAGGAGCGGGCGCGACTTCCCCGTCACCTCCACCCCGCGCCCCCGGGCGACCTCCGCGCTGCGGCGGTCGGGCGGGGCGCCCCGGTGATAGCCGGAGGTGCCGGCGGAGTCGACCGTGAAGCGGTCCGCCACGCCGCGCCCGCGGGCCAGGTGGCGGAAGACGCCCTCCGCCAGCGGCGAGCGGCAGATGTTGCCCAGGCAGACGAAGAGGACGCGGACGGGTGGCGGCGTCATGGCGGACGGACGCGGGTTCCGGAGGCGGGGCACGGACGACCCCCGATCCGAAGCTACCCGCACCCGGCCGCGCGCGCGAGGGTACGGAGGCCCCCTGGACGACGGAGGGCCGGCCCCCGCGTGAGAGCCGGCCCTTGGTCACGCTCGGCGACGCCGGTCAGCAGTCGGTCGTGCTGCGGGTGGAGGGGTTGAAGACGCCGCCGGCCCGCTGGGCGCGGTCCACCAGCTGCTCCAGCGTCCAGCGCCACCCGCTGTCGTTCCCCTCCTTGTTGCAGACGATCTGCTGGTGGTTCACGGGCTGGGGGTGCACCAGGCGCAGCACGCCCCCGATGTCGCGGGTGGTCAGCACGCCCTCGTTCCAGCGGCGCTTGCGGATGTGGAACGCCACGGGGATGCCGCGGTCCACCTGCGTGGGCCAGTTCCAGATGTTCGTGTTGACGGCGTCGACCAGGCCCAGGAAGCGGACGTTGGCGCCGCAGCTCCGGCGGGCCTCGTTCGCCAGCTTCACGGCCATCATGGCGCCCCGCGAGTAGCCGGCCAGGAACACCTCCGTCACCCCGCCGCCACCCTGCGACGTGGGGCGCACGTCCTGGCAGAGGACGTTGCGCACCTGGTCGTAGGCCGGGTCGATGTTGGTGGCCATCAGGTTCACGCCGTTCTGCCAGTACTTGGGCCCGTTCCACCGCTCGTACAGGTGGTAGAGCGAGTTGTGGTGCACCTCGCGCGAGTCGGTGCCGTCCAGCACGTACAGCTTGCGCACCGGGGCGCCGCCCGAGCTCCCCGCCGACGCCGCGCCCATGCTCCAGCGCTGGTTCAGCCCGCCGTGGCAGGACCAGAGGACCAGCTTGGTCCCCGGCGCGGAGCCGCCGCCCGCGATGTCGACGCACTTGCCGTTGATCCCCTTCAGCTCGCCCGAGCCGGTGAGCTGCCAGCGCTGGTTCGCCCCGCCGTTGCAGGGCCAGATGCCGATGGCGTCGCCGTCGCGCCCGCCGCCGCCCAGCGCGTCCACGCAGAGCGAGCCGTAGACGCGGATCTCGCCGTTGCCCTGCAGCGCGAAGCGCTGGTTCTCGCCGCCGTGGCAGCTCCAGATGGCGAGCTGCGTGCCCTGCGCGCGGCTTCCGCCCGGCACGTCCACGCAGCGGTCCACCGCCACGCGCGAGGAGATGGCCGACTGCGCCCCGAGCGGCGCGGGCGTGAGGGCCAGCGCCAGGACGAACGCGGCCACCAGGGCGAGGATGGCGCTCGGCGCGCCGTTACGGAAGAGCGTAGGTCTCTGCATCTTCTTGGGGGCTGGAAAGTTACCGCGGCAGGCCGCGCGTCCGCCGCGCGGGAGCGGGCGGGACGCGGGAAACGGAAGGCGCCGGCACGATACGCTCCGCCGCACCCGGCCGCAAGTGGATCGTGCGCCGGGGGAGTCGTCCTGCAAGTGTCCCGAGCCGGCGGGGGAGCAACGTTTCGTGACAGGGCGCGGGTGGCGGAGGAACGTTCCTGTGCAGCGGGGGCCGCGATCGGCGTCCGCGCGGCGCCGCGCCGCAACGTTCCGTGGCGGCGCGCTGCGCGTACGGAGCCGCACGGACGGGCCGCGGAAGCCCGTTCCGCAACGAAAGTTGGCCATCGGGCCGCGGCACGCCCCCTGCCCTTCTCCCCGCCACGAAGGCCCCGCCCTTCCCTCCAGCTCCGACCCCCGCAGACCGAGAATCGGGAGAGCCTCCCATGAAGCGTTTCCAGGCGAAGCTGTGCACCCTCGCGGCCGCCCTCGCCGTCGTCGCCGCCGGGTGCGGCGACCGGGCGAACCCCTCCGCCCCGGAGCCGACGCCCCGCGCCGAACTGGCGGGGGATACGTCCACCCTGCTGGGCGAGACTGCGACCGTCCTCTCCTCGTCGCTCGAAGCCGTGCAGGTGCTCCGGCGCACCTCCTCGCTCAAGGAGGACGTCTCCGCCTCGGCGCTCCTGGGCGCGGCGGGCGGCACCATCGAGATCCCCGAGGCCGGCATCGCGGTGTCCTTCCCCGCCGGCTCGCTGCCGGTGGACGGCGACGCGCGCATGCCCATCACCGTGACCGCCGTGCGCGGGAACGGCGTGGCGTACCTGTTCGCCCCCCACGGCACCGTGTTCCGCGGCGACGTCACCGTCACGCAGAGCCTGAAGAGCACCGGCGCCTTCCGGAAGGCCGCCGTCGCGGGCCGGCTGCAGGCCGCGTACTTCCCCCACGTCTCGGCGCTGAGCCCCGACGGGACCGCGCGCGTGCAGGAGCTCCGCCCCACCGCGGTGGACGTGGAAGCCGGCTCCATGTCGTGGACCATCCGCCACTTCTCCGGCTACCTGGCCTCCGTGGGCCGCGGCGCCGAGTCCTCCCCGCAGTAGCCCCGCGCCCCTGCGCGCGCCGAGCGGCGGGCGCGGGGAACGTCACGATCCGCCGTCTGCGAGAAAGACGAGGCAGCATGGAAGATCGAAGCGTCGAGGCGCGGCGCCTGGCCGGCGAGGCCAGGGACGCGGAGCAGCGGGGCGACCACGAATCGGCGCGCGACGGATTCGAGCGCGCCGCTGCCCTGCTCGGCGAGCCTCCGGACCCACTGCTGGCGGACCTGCTCCGCTGGAGCGGCAACGCGTCCCTTCAGCTCGGCCGCACCGACCGGGCCGAGGAGCGCTACCGCCGCAGCCTGGCCGTGGCCGAGGCCTGCGGTCACGTGGGCGGGCGCGCCCACGCCCTGAACTGCATGGCCGTGGCCGCGCAGCGGCGGGGCGACGCCGAAGCCGCCGAGCGCACCTACCACTCCGCCGCGCTGCTGGCGGTGCAGGCGGGCGACCGCCTGCTCCAGGGGATGGTGGAGCACAACCTGGGGATCTTGGCGAACGTCCGCGGCGAGTGGGACGCCGCGCTGGCCCACTACCGCGTCTCGCTGCGCGCCTTCGAGGCCCAGGCGAGCGCGCAGCACGCCTCCTACGTGCTGAACGACCTGGGGATGCTGTACACGGACCTGCGCTGGTTCGACCAGGCCCGCACCTGCTTCCTGCTCGCGCGGGAGCGCGCCCGGGCGCGCGGCGACGCGCTGGTGGAGGGAGTGGTCGAGCTCAACCTGGCCGAGATGCTGGTCGGGCTCGGCGAGCTGGAGGAGGCGGGCGAGGCGTGCGACCGCGCCCTCTCGCTGGCCGAGGAGCGGGGGGACGCCCTCCGGCGCGCGGAGGCGCTGCGCGTGCGGGGCTCGCTGCTGGGGCGAATGGACGCTCCCGCGGCCATGCGCGTGCTGCAGGAGGCGCACGCCCTGGCCACCGGCGCCCGGGACGCCCTGCTCTGCGCCGAGGTGGAGCGCGAGATGGGGGAGGTGTCGCGCCGCGGGGGAGACGCCGGGCGCGCCCGCGCCGCGTGGGAGCGCGCGCTGGACCGCTTCCGCGCCCTGGGCGCGGCGCGCGACGCCGGCGAGTTGGAGCGGAGGCTCGCGGCGCTGGCCGCCTGAGCCGGGGAGGACGGGGTCCCCTCCGTCCCGCCGCGGGTGCCGCCGGGCCGTTGGCATGCGGGGCCGTTCCCTTCCGGAGCGGCCCCGCTCCCGTCCGCGGCACCCCGAGGAACCACGCCGTTGCCCTCCCGCACCGCTCCCCGCCCCCCGGACGCTCCGTCGGACGGCGGCGCCGCAGCCGGCTTCCCCAACGTGGTGGGGCGCTCCCCCGCCCTGCGCGAGGCCGTGCGCCTGGCGCGCCGCATGGCGGCGGGGCGCACCACCGTGCTCATCTCCGGCGCCACGGGCACGGGCAAGGAGCTGTTCGCGCGCGGCATCCACTACGCGGGTCCCACCGCGGGCGAGCCGTTCGTGGCGGTGAACTGCGCCGCCATCCCCGGCAGCCTGCTGGAGTCGGAGCTCTTCGGCCACGAGCGCGGCGCCTTCACCGACGCGCGCGAGGCCAAGCGCGGCCTGTTCGAGCTGGCCGGCACCGGCACGCTCTTCCTGGACGAGATCCACGAGCTCCCCCCGCCCCTGCAGCCCAAGCTGCTGCGCGTGCTGGAGGAGCGCACCCTCCGCCGCCTGGGGGGGGCGGAGGAGGTGCGCGTGGGCTGCCGGGTGATGGCGGCCACCAACCTGGCGCTGGAGGACGCCGTGGCCCGCGGCGAGTTCCGCGAGGACCTGTTCTACCGCCTCAACGTCTTCCGCCTCCTCCTTCCGCGCCTGGCGGAGCGGGGCGACGACGTGCTGCTGCTGGCCGCGCACTACCTGGAGCGGCTCGCGCGCGAGCACGGCGGGGCCCCCCGAACCCTCTCGGGCGACGCGCTGGCGGTGCTCAAGACGCACGCCTGGCCGGGGAACGTGCGCGAGCTGAAGAACGTGATCGAGCGCGCCGCCGTGCTCTCCGACGGCGGCGTGATCCGCGCCGAGCACCTGATGATCCAGCGCCGGACCTCCTCCCCCGCGGGGTCCGGGGGCGGCACGGAGATCCGCATCCCCCCGGGGGGGACCACGCTGGACGAGGTGGAGCGGCAGGCGGTGCTCGCCACGCTCGCCATCACCGGCGGCAACCAGAGCGCCGCGGCCCGCATCCTGGCCATCTCGCGCCCCACCCTGCTGCGGAAGATGCGCCGCTGGGGCCTGGCCGAGCCCGGGAGGGTCGCGTGAGCGCCGCCGCGCCCCCTCCATCGACGGAGGACGCCCGCCGCATGGCCGCGCTGGTCGCCGCGGCCGAGGAGGCCGAGCGCGAGGCGCGCCGCGCCGACGCGCGCGTGCTGTACGAGCGGGCGCTGCGCGCCCTGGGCCCGGCCGACGCCCTGCTCGCCGTCTCCCTCACCCGCTGGATCGGGCGCACCTGGTGGGCCGACGGCGACCTGGAGGCGGCGATCGACTGCTCGACCGCGTCGCTCGCCATCGCCGAGGCGCTGGGGGACCGCTCGGGGATCGCGTACGCGCTGAACCTGATGGGCACCGCCGAGCAGCAGCGCGGCGAGCTGGACGAGGCGCTGCGCCTCTTCCGCCAGGCGTCGCGCCACGCCGCCGCGTCCGGCGAGGACCGGCTGCTGGCGATGGTGGAGCAGAACCTGGGGATCGTGGCCACCATCCGCGGCGACCACCCCTCCGCCCTGGAGCACTACCGCGCCTCGCTGGCGGGCTTCCGCTCGGCCAACCTCGAGGAGCACGTGGCCTACACCCTCAACAACCTGGGGATGCTCTACACCGACCTGCGGCGCTGGCCCGAGGCGGAGGAGTGCTTCGGGTCGGCGCTGGAGAGCTGCACGCGGCGGGGGGACGTGAGCGCGCGGATCATGGTGGAGGTGAACCGCGCCGAGCTGTGGATCGCCCGTCGCTCGTTCGGCCCCGCGAAGGAGGCGGTGGAGACCGCGTTCGCGCTGGCGGAGCGCACCGGCGACCTGCGCGCCGTGGGCGAGCTGCACAAGCACTACGGCGTGGTCCTGCGTGAGACGGGGGAGATGCGCGGGGCCGAGGAGCACCTGGAGCGCGCCGCGGCCATCGCCGCCGAGCGCCACGACCTGCTGCTGGCGGCCGAGACGGCGCGGGAGCGGGCGGAGCTGTTCTGGCGGCAGCAGCGCAACCGCGAGACGCTCCAGAGCCTGAACCACGCGCACCAGCTCTTCTCGGCCCTGCACGCCCGCCACGACCTGGCCGACGTGGGGGTGCGCTTCGCCGCCCTGGAGCGGATGTTCCTGGCCATCGTGCGCGGGTGGGGCGAGTCGATCGAGTCCAAGGACCGCTACACCCAGGGCCACTGCGTGCGGGTGGCCGACTACGCCTGCGCCCTGGCCCAGGCGGTGGGGGTGGACGAGCGGGTGCTGCTCTGGTTCCGCATGGGCGCGCTGCTCCACGACGTGGGGAAGATCGTGGTCCCCTCCGGCATCCTGAACAAGCCCGGGCGCCTGACCGACGAGGAGCGCGGCGTCATGGAGCGCCACCCCGACGCGGGGGTGGAGCTGCTGGCGGGCATCGAGTTTCCCTGGGACGTGCGCCCCATGGTGCGCTTCCACCACGAGCGCTGGGACGGCGCCGGGTACCCGGCCGGGCTGCGCGGCCAGGAGATCCCCCTGGCCGCGCGCATCCTGTGCATCGCGGACGTGTTCGATGCCCTCTCGTCGCACCGGCCCTACCGCCCCGCCTTCACCCCGGCGCGGGCGCTGGAGATCATGCGCCAGGACGCCGGGGGCCTCTTCGATCCGGAGCTGTTCGCCGCGTGGGAGGAGCTGCACGCCCGCGGCGCCCTGCGCACCCCGGCGCCCGCCGCCTCCGCGGCGCACGCCCCGTGACCGGCCCGCGCCCCGACTGCGACACGGTGGTGGACCGCGTCGCCACCGGCCGCCGCCGCGCCGGCGACGCCCGCCGCGCGTGCGGGGAGAGCGTCCGCATCCTCTGCGTGCTGGCGGGCACGCCGCCGGAGATGCCGTGCCTGCCCCCGCCCCGCACGGGCGGCTCGCCGCTCTGGGAGATGGTGTGCGTCTCCGCCGTCCCGCAGGTGCGCGAGCGCCTGGCGGCGGAGAGCTTCGACGCGGTGCTGGTCTCCATCTCGGGGAAGCGGCGGCGCGACGTCTCCCTGGCGCGGCTGCAGGAGGCCGCCCCCGACCTGCCGCTGGTGCTGCTGGCCGACGGCGGCGACGAGTCGCTGGCGCTGCGGGCCATCCGCGCCGGGGCGCAGGACTTCCTGGTGCGGGCGGAGACCGGTCCGGCGGCGCTGATGCGCTCCATCCGCTTCGCCATCGAGCGCAACCGCACCCACCTGGAGCTGCGCGCCCGCTCCATGGTCGACGACCTGACCGGGCTGCACAACCGGCGCGGCCTGCTCACCGCCGCGCAGCAGCGGCTGCGCGCGGCGGAGCGCCACGGCACCCAGGGCGTGGTGCTGTTCATCGACCTGGACGACCTGAAGGAGATCAACGACCGCTTCGGGCACCCGGTGGGCGACGCGGCGCTGGTGGACGTGGCGGGGATCCTGCGCGGCGCCTTCCGCGAGACGGACGTCCTGGGGCGACTGGGCGGCGACGAGTTCGTGGTGGTGGCGCCCGACGCCTCCGCCCGCGCCGCCGAGCTGCTGGTCCGCCGGCTGCGGGAGAGCCTGGCCGCCTTCAACCGGAGCGGCGCCCGCGCCTTCCCGCTCTCATTCAGCGTGGGGATGGCCCACTACGACGGCGGCGCCCCCCTCCCGCTGGACGAGCTGATCGCCCGCGCGGACGCGCTGATGTACGCGGAGAAGCGCCGCAAGCGGGCTCCCCGCCTGGCGGCCGCGGCCGCGGCCGCCTCCCCCGCCCTTCCCCCGGGCTCCGCCGCGCGCTGAGGCCCCAGGTGGACGCCGCTCCCGCGGCAAAGCTGCCCACCGCGAGGTCGCCCCACTCCCGTTTACGCCGCTGATGTTTGTTTCGCCCGACCGTAAGGCTCGTTCGGGGCGCACCGTCGTTCCCGCAGCGGAACGTCCCCTCGGTGTCGAAGCGCCGATCCACACCTCAGGCGACACTCAGCGCATGTGTGGCACACTCTAGGCCGTTCACGGGCCGGCATGTACATTTGTGTACCAACGCCAAGGCCGCTTGCTGGCGATGCGTTCCATCCTCTTGCCGACGCTTCGGACGAGCGTATCTTTTCGCTCGCTATTCCGTCCGTGCGCCGGGTGCATCCCCGACGCACGTTTCATTTTGTCCAATTCAGGAGAATCATGTCGCAGCCCGTCCGTAGGTCCGGTCTCGTACTCGCAATTCTCGCCGTTGCTGCCGGGTGCTCCGACGTCGTCGCGCCCCGCCAGTCGAACGTGGAGGTTATTCAGGCCCGCGTCCAGCTCTTCTCCGACGCGCAGCAGGTGAACGTCCTCAAGCGCACGTCGCCGCTCGCCGCCGACCTCACCGCCTCCGCCGAAGTCGGCGCGGCGGGCGGGACGATCGAGATCCCCGGCGCCGGCGTCACCGTCGTCTTCCCCGCCGGCGCGGTGCAGGCCCCGCTCGGCGAGACCGTGCAGATCAGCGTCACGGCCCTGGCCGGCGACGCGGTGGCGTACGACTTCCAGCCGCACGGCATCCAGTTCGCCGTGCCGGTGCACGTCCTCCAGAACCTGTCCGGCACGCGCGCCGCGCACGACCCGCTCTCGGTCGGCGCCGGCGCGTACTTCCCGGACGCCTCGTCCCTCAACCCGCTGGCCGGCACGGTGCAGGTCACGGAGCTTCGCCCCACGTTCGTGAACCTGGTCACGGGCACGGTCGACTTCAGCATCGCCCATTTCTCGGGGTACACCCTCTCCGGGAACAAGGACGGCGGCACGCCAGGGGATTCCACCGCCACGAACCCCTGACCCCCGCACGGCCCGTAACGGGCTGAGCAGGGCGGACGCACGACCGGCCGGGGCTCACTACGTTCGTGGGCCCCGGTTTTCGTTGCGACCCCGTGGGCGTCCGCGTTCACGTTGCGGCGAAAGATCCCTGTGAGCATATTCGGTTGAGGGCGATCGGCGGAGTCCGCCCGGACCGCCACCCGGTTCCCTCCCCCGCGCCATCGCACGCTCGTGAAGTCGCCTTCGTCGCGGTGCACCGCGGGCGAGCGCTGCGACGGCCCCCAGGCGCCCCTCCCGTCGAGCACGGTCCCCGATCCCACCCATGACCGGCGCTGCAGCGACACCCCCCCCGCACCCGGACGTGGAGCGCCTCATCGAGCGCGGCCACGACGCCGAGCGCCAGGCCCGCCACGGCGAGGCCCGGAGCTACTTCGAGCGTGCGCTGCGGGGGCTGGGGCACGGCGGCTCCCCGGGGACGGCAGCCGAGCTGACGCGCTGGATCGCCCGCACGTTCATCGCCGAGAGCAACTTCGAGGCGGCCGAGGCCTCGCTGGCAGCGTCCATCGAGATCGCGCTCGCGAACCGGGACTTGGACGGCGTCGCATCGGCCCTGAATTACCGCGCCATCGCCGCCCACCACCGCGGGCGCCTGGACGAGGCGATCGACACGTACACTCAGGCGCGTGAGAGTGCCGTGGCGGCGGGCGACCGGCGGCTCGTCGCCATGATCGACAACAACCTGGGCGCCGCGGAGATGATCCAGGGCGATGCCGAGGCCGCCCTGGGGCACTTCGAGGCGGCGCTGGCGACGCAGCGGCTGGAGGGCGACGACTACCACGCGGCCGAGACGCTCAACTGCCTGGCCATGCTCTACACCGACCTGGAGCGGTGGGACGAGGCCGAGACCACGTTCGGCGAGGCGCTGCGGACGGCGGAGGCCAGCGGGAACGTCTCCACGCAGCTCATGATCGAGGTGAACCGGGCCGAGCTGGGGATCCTGCGCGGTCTGTACGAGGAGGGGCGAGCGGCCTGCGACCGCGCGCTGGAGCTGGCGACCACGGTGCACGACACCCGCGCCCTGGCCGAGATCCACAAGCACTACGGCGTGATTTACCGCGAGACGGGGAACCCCCGCATCGCCGAGACGCACCTGGACGAGGCGGCGCGCCTGGCCGAGCAGCGAGAGGACCTGCTCCTGGCCGCTGAGACGGCCCGCGAGCAGGCGGAGCTCTTCTGGCGGCAGCAGCGCCACCGCGAGACGCTGCAGTCGCTGAACCGGGCCCACCGCCTCTTCACCCAGCTCCGCGCGCAGCGCGACCTGCTCGACGTCAACAAGCGCCACGCCCAGCTCGAGCACACCTACCTGGAGATCGTGCGGCGCTGGAGCACCTCCATCGAGTCCGCCGACCGCTACACGCAGGGCCACTGCGAGCGCGTGGCGAACTACGCCTGCGCCCTGGCGCGCGAGGTGGGGATGGACGACCACACGCTCTTCTGGTTCCGCATGGGCGCGCTGCTCCACGACGTGGGGAAGATCGTGGTCCCGTCCGAGATCCTGAACAAGGCCGGCCCGCTGACCGAGGAGGAGCGCGCGGCCATGGAGCGCCACGCCGAGGCGGGGGTGGAGCTGCTGGCCGACGTGGACTTCCCCTGGGACATCCGCGGCATGGTGCGCCACCACCACGAGCGCTGGACCGGCGGCGGGTACCCGCACGGCATCGCCGGCGAGGAGATCCCCCTGGCCGCGCGCATCCTCTGCATCGCGGACGTGTACGACGCGCTCTCCACCGACCGCCCGTACCGCAGCGGCTTCTCGGCGGCGCAGAGCCTGGAGATCATGCACGGAGAGATGGCGGGCCACTTCGATCCCGAGCTCTTCGGCATGTTCCGGCGCCTGCACGAGACGGGGAGCTTCGCCGCGGCGTCCAGGAACGGGGCCGCGGCGCACGCGTAGCCGCGCGACCGGCGCGGACGCGCGAGGGGCCGGCACCCGGGTGGGTGCCGGCCCCTGGCCGTTCCCGCCCGGCCCGCCGGTCTGGCCCCCCGCCATCCGTGGCCCACCCCGGGGGGCCGCGCTATACTTCCCGCCGTCCTCCCCCACCCCTCCAGACCGCGACAGGACGCCCGCCATGCCCCGCCGACCGTTCGCGATCGACCCCGACATCCGCCGCGCCGCCACGCTCCCCGGGCGGGTCTACCACGACCCGGACGCGTACGCGGTGCAGAAGGAGCGGGTCTTCGCGCGCACCTGGCAGCTCGTCCCCGGCGCGGACCGGGTGAAGGCGCCGGGGCACCTGCTCCCCTTCACGCTGCTGGAGGGGTGCCTGGACGAGCCGCTGGTCCTCTCCTGCGGCGACGACACGCGCGTGCGCTGCCTCTCCAACGTCTGCACGCACCGGGGCACGCTGGTGGTGGAGGGGGAGTGCCACGCCCGCGGCATGCGCTGCCGCTACCACGGCCGCAAGTTCGCGCTGGACGGAAGCTTCGTCTCCATGCCCGAGTTCGAAGGGGTGGAGGGCTTTCCCTCCCCCGCCGACGACCTGCCGCGATTGCCGCTGGAGCGCTGGGGGCCGCTGACCTTCACCTCCATCGACCCCGCCTTCCCTTTCGCGGAGTGGATCGCGCCGGTGCAGGAGCGCGTGGGGTGGCTGCCGCTGGACCGCCTGGCGTTCGACGCCGCCACCTCCCGCGACTACCCCATGCGGGCGAGCTGGGCGCTCTACTGCGACAACTACCTGGAGGAGTTCCACATCCCGTTCGTCCACGGCGCCTCGCTGGGCGACGCGCTGGACTACGCCACCTATCGCACCGAGCGCTTCCGCTGGGGGAACCTGCAGCTCGGCACCACCAGGCACCGCTCCGAGGCCTTCGACCTTCCCCCCGGGCACCCGGACGAGGGGAGCCAGGTGGCGGCGTGGTACTTCTGGCTCTTCCCCAACCTGATGCTGAACTTCTACCCGTGGGGGCTGTCGGTGAACGTGGTGCTCCCCGTCGCCCCCGACCGCTGCCGCGTCTCGTTCCTCTCCTACGTGCTGGACCCCTCCCGGCGGAACGAGGGCGCGGGGGCAGACCTGCACCGGGTGGAGATGGAGGACGAGGAGGTGGTGGAGGCCGTGCAGCGCGGAGTCCGCTCGCGCCTCTACGACCGCGGCCGGTACTCCCCGCGCCGCGAGGTGGGGACGCACCACTTCCACACGCTGCTCGCGGAGTTCATGAAGGACGAGGCGCGGGGGTAGCGGCCGTCAGGCTGGGAGGGGCGGCGGCGGAGGCCCTCACCCGGCGGGCTCGGCGGCGACGCTGCGTTTCCTTCGGCTCTCCAGAGAGCCCGCCGGGGGGAGGGGGGCCCGCCGCGGACGCGGACCGACGTCCGTCCAGGCGGCGCGGTCACTCCCTGACGCACTCCGCGGCGAACACGGTGCGCGTGGGCTCGAACCGCACGGCGGTGGTGGGGCGGCCGAAGGCGGACTGCTGGAACAAGCGGCTCACCTCCTCCTGGGAGCGGTGGGCCATGCGCCACTCCAGCACGTGGTCCATGAAGGCGCGGCACGGGTTCGCCGGGTGGAAGCTCCCCAGGACCACGCGGCCGCCGGGCCGCAGCATGCCGTGGATGGCGTCGAGCAGCTTCACCATCGCCGCGTCGTTGGCGTGGTCCGCGATGGCGAGCGAGTAGACCAGGTCCTGGTCGTGCGTCTCCAGGCGGGTGCGCCCGGCGGAGAGCGAGACCATGTCCTCGGAGACCAGCTCCACCGCCGCCTGCCAGCCCGAGCGGTCGCGGCGGTCCGCCACCAGCGCCAGCGCCTGCGGGTCGAAGTCCGCCAGGGTCGCCTTCACCCGCGAGGCGTCGCCGACCTGCTGCAGCAGGTCGAACATCTCGCCGGACGGGCCGCAGGCCAGGGCGGTGATGCGCGCCGTGCCGCCCTCCGTCTCCTCGGCGGTGCGCGCCAGCTCGGCGGCGAACAGGGTGCGGCGCGAGCGGATGGCGGCGCAGAAGGGCGACTCCAGGATGCAGCGGTCCAGCGCCGGCCCGATCCGCGACGAGCCGCGCGGCACGTTCTGGTAGATCAGGTCCAGCGTCATGAAGTCGCCGGGATACCCGCGCGGCTTGGCGTACATCCGCTCCGCGTTGCGCGTGAGCAGGATGTACGGCAGCAGCTCCTTCTGCACGTGCAGCCCCACCTGCTCGCGGACCTCCTCCGCCTCGCCGCTCGCTTCGCCCAGCAGGTCGTTGAGGAAGGGGTAGAGGCGCAGGAAGCCCGCGCGGAGGTCGTTGTACGCCGCGTCGGGCACGGCGTCGCGGTTCTGCCGCGCGGCCTCGTTCACCGCGTGGATGGTCCCCTCCAGCTCGTCCAGCGCTCCCGCCACCCGCCGCCACGTCCCCGACTCCTCCGCCCCGCCCTCGCCCTTGCCGCGCTCCTGCACCGCGAGCTGCGAGTTGGTGCGCCGCAGCCGCTGCGACAGCGTCTTGGCCATCCCGCGGTAGAGCCGCGCGGCGAAGTGCGGATCGCGCTGGAACTTCTCCTCCAGCGCCTCGTGCGGCAGCACCAGCACGGTCGTGGTCTCCTGGCCCACCACCGACTCGGTGGGGGCGCGGTCCTCGAGCAGCGACATCTCCCCCACCACGCCGCCGGGCCCCACCACCGCCAGCTTCTCGCCCGCGGCGCCGATGACCGCCAGCACGCCCCGGGTGACGATGGAGATGGCGCGCACGGGCTGGCCGGCGGTGATCAGCGGCTCGTCCTTCACCACCTGCCGTTCGATGGCGTGGGTGAAGATCCAGTCTACGTCGGCGTCGCCGAGCTTCTCGAAGAGGGCCGAGGCGCGGTTCATCAGGGGGCCGGGGTGCGGGAGGAGGGGCGGCGCGGGAGGGAGCCGCGGATCGCGGCGGGCGCCGGGACGTATTCTGCGCGGACGGCGGGGAGGGCACAAGGCCGCACGCCCCGGCGGTGCCGGCCGGCGTTCCCCGGGGGACGGGACCCGGCGCTCCCGTCCGGGGCCACCGCGGGCTCCCCGCCGCTCCGTCTCCACGCCGGCCCGGGAGAGCCCGATGCCCAAGCTGATCGAGGTGCCGCACGTGAAGCAGTCGAAGCAGAACTGGTGCTGGGCCGCCTGCTCCGAGATGCTCACCGCCGCCTGCGGCGCACGCTTCACGCAGGACCAGCTCGCCACCAAGCACAACGAGAAGTTCCAGTTCGGCAACGACCACATGGCGTCGGCCGCCGAGAACAACTGGGTCCTGAAGAACCTGGCGGGGCGCAAGACGTCGTACCGCGTTCACGCGCACCCGTACAACGAGGCGAAGTTCACGTGGGAGGAGGCGACGGCGATGCTCGACGCCTGCCGCCTGTTCATCGTGGGGCTGAGCAACCACGCCTGGCTGATCTGCGGCTACGGCAACGCGATGGACGGCACGAAGTTCCTGTGGGCGCACGACCCCGACAGCGAGGCCGGCCCGGTGAAGATCTCCTGGGACAAGGCCAACTTCGACTGGCGCGACACCGTGTTCCTGGAGGCGGACGACGCCTGGGTGGCGAAGGGCGGCTGCTGACGGCCCCGTCCTCGTACGTGGCGCGGGGCGCCGGCCCGATGGCCGGCGCCCCGCTTCGTCGTCGGCCCAACGCGTGACTCCACCGGCAATCTGTAGCCTCTTCGCTCACGCGGCCTATCGCTCCCGCCCGCCCCCCGAAAAGTTGACCGCGGATCGCCGCGCCGCTAGGCTCCGGTACCCCCCGGGCGCGTCGGCCTCCACCGCACACCGTCGGTTCCTGCTCGCATCGCTCCGCCGATCGAAGAAGACCCGCCGTCACCACGACGCCTTCTCTCGAACGAGCCTTCCCCTCGCGTCCTGAGGTTGGCCCGATGACGTTCACGCGCTTCGCCGTTCCGGCCTCGGCCGCCGTTGCGGGCACGAGCGTGCTGCTCCTGCTGTACGCCGCGCTGACGGACGTGCCCTCCCCCGTGCTGATGTTCCTCGTGCTGGTCGCGCTCTCCACGGGCACGCTCGCGGTCGCCCTGCGGAGGAGGGGCGCGGGCAAGGGGCAGGTGACGTCCTTCTTCGTCGTCTCGCAGCTCTTCTGCTGGGCGTCCCTCGCCTGGGCGTACGTCGCTCTGCTGCGGTAGCCTCCGAGCACGGCCTCGACGGCGTCTCGTCCTCGTCCGTCGTGAAGCGGGGCACCGGCCCGATGGCCGGCGCCCCGCTTCGCCCTCGGCCCGCCGCGACCTCGTCCGGGGAGGCCACCTGGCCGCGGAGCGTGACTCCACCGGCAAACCGCCTCCCATCTGCTCACCAACCCCGTCGGTCCGCCCCCGCCGTGTCGACTGGCCCGATACCGACGCGCCGCCCTCTACCGTGACGGGAACGGCAACGGTTTTATGGAACCGTCACCCCCGGTGGGGGCGGGTGCCTCCGTGGGCTCCGGGGGCGGCGGCACCAGCGGTGCGCCGCATCGCGCGCAGGCCACCTCCGGGCGGCGTCCCAGGTTGCGCAGCCTCGCGGCGCAGGCGGGGCAGGCCAGCCCGTGCTCCAGCATCAGGTCGTAGCGGCCCCGGCTGCCAGCCAGCAGGAGCCACAGGCCGTAGGCCACCCATCCGCAGAAGCCGGCCACCCCACCCATGGTCCATCCCACCGCCAGCGGGATCGCGACGGGAGCGACCATCACGGCCATCCACGCCCCCCGGACGAACCCCGCGTCACCGAAGGCCTCCAGCCGCTGCAGGTAGGCGGCGCGGTCCGGGAACGCGGGCCCGGCGTCCGGCGCCGGCCGGGCCGGCGCGCTCGCGAAGCTCAGACCGCCCAGAAAGGGATCCACCGCGGCCCCATCTGTACGCCCACCGGGCGCGAGCGACCTCAGTCCGGCGACGAGCGCTCGCGGGACCGCGGTCAGGGCGCTCAGCAGAGTCGGGCGTACGAAATCGCCCCGCGCCACCAGCTCGCCCCTCGCGACCGCATCGTCCACGCGGCCGAGCAGCCGCCGCTCCAGCCACTCCCGCGCGTCGAACGGAGCCGCGGCGACGGGAGCGGCGGTGCCTAGCTCCGCCCGGAGCCGCGCCTCCACGGCCCCGACGAGCGGAGGGCCGGCCGTCGGGCGGCCGTCGCCCGACTCGACGCGGAAGAGGGGGCGGGCGGCCTCGCTGCCGCCGACCTCCAGGGACGCGCCCCGGGGGCCCGTGGAGGCCAGCACGGCCAGCCCCGTCCCGGAGTGCAGGAGGACGGCGTGGTGCCCCCCGCGGGTCAGGTCGCGGAAGCACCCCGCCCGCGCGAAGCCGACCGGCGCCAGCTCCCGCTCCACCACCCCCAGCAGGGCCGCGGGTCCTCCGAGCAGTTCGTCGCCGTCCACCTCCAGCAGCGCGGTGCGCCGGGGCGCGGCGCTCTCCGCCCAGTCGTTCAGCAGGATGACGCCCATCCCGATCGGGAAAGGAAGGAGGTACAGCGGCGCGACGCCGTCCACCGGAGCCTCCTACGCCTTTTCCGCCGGCGCCGACGCCTCCCGCCGCGGCGCCTCCACCGGCGCCAGCTCGCGCTCCAGCCGCTTCGCCTTCCGCAGCCCGTGCGCCTGCCGCACCTGCCGGAAGGGGCTCAGGAGCTTCCAGCTCATCAGGAACGCCCCCTTCCACGTGGGGCGCACCACGTCGCCGTCGCGGCGGTACATGCCCAGCTCCTCCTGCCAGCGCACGGAGCGCTCGGTCGCGTCGCCCAGGAGCCGCTCGTCGGGAACCGGGGGAGGCCGGCGGACGTTCGCGCCCTGCTCGCGCGCCTGGCGGATGCCCGCGCGGCTCAGCGCCAGCAGGCGCACGGGGTCCGCCTCCTGGGGGAAGCGCAGGCTCAGGTAGTCGGGGTGGGCCAGGTACACGCCGGGCATCGCCGCGTTGCTCACGTTGAGCCACTGGCCGCTGTCCAGCTCCGTGGTCAGGTCGATCCAGTGCTGGCCGTGGGTGGTGCTCACCGTGGCCGTCTCGCCGGACGGGTGCATCAGCAGCAGGCAGTCGGCCTTCGCCTCGGGCACGTGGAAGTAGCCGCGCGGGCGGAAGCCGTGCTCCTCCAGCGCGCCGCCGATGGGCTCCAGGTACGCCAAGGCGTTCGGGGGCACCTCCCGCGGCTCCACGCGCACGAACGTCATCCGCACCGGCGAGGTGGTGTTGCGGTGGACCGCGATGGGGCCCAGCACGTACGTCGCCACCAGCAGGTACAGCAGCACGACGGCGACGATCCCGATCAGGTAGATCAAGCTGCGGAACGGGTTCGGGTTCCGGGGATACGGGACGCGAGACGGCCGGCCGCCGGAGGGGCGGCCGGCCGTCGGCTGCGGCGGGGCGGCTACTCGTCCGTGGGCACTCCGGACCACCCCTGCACGTATCGTAGCACGGTGTGGTTCTGGATGGACGAGAACCACCGCTGCTGTATCTCGCGGCCCTCGCTGCTGGTGGTGAGCCACTCGCGGAACTCGGCCGGGCCGCCCGCGTCGGTCCAGTACGCCTCGTTCACGTACTTGGGGCGGTCGTGCACCGGGCGCGGCTGCGAGTAGGTGCCCACGAAGCCGTCCAGCAGCACCCACGTCTTGCGGTCCACGCAGCCGAAGCGCGCGGCGGCGGTGCCCAGCTTGGCGTCGAGCCACTCCAGGAACGCGGGCTCGGACACGCCCGGCTTCACGTCGAACAGGTGCACCACCCGGATCATGGCTTCCTCCCCCGGACGAGTTGGACGAGACGGAGCACGGGATCGTAGAACCGGTCCACCACCCGCTCCTTGAGCGGGATGATCGCGTTGTCGGTGATGGTGATGTGCTCGGGGCACACCTTGGTGCAGCACTTGGTGATGTTGCAGTACCCGATCCCGTGCGCCTCCTTCAGCTCGGGAATCCGGTCCTCCACGTCCAGCGGGTGCATCTCCAGGGCCGCCGCCTGCACCAGGAAGCGGGGGCCGATGAACTCGTCGTGCTTCTGGTGGTCGCGCAGCACGTGGCACACGTCCTGGCACAGGAAGCACTCGATGCACTTCCGGAACTCCTGCACCCGGTCCACGTCGCGCTGCGCCATCCGCCAGGTGCCGTCCGGCGCGTCGGGCGGGCGCGGGCGGAAGGGCTTGATGCGCTTCTTGACCTCGAAGTTCCAGGAGACGTCCGTCACCAGGTCGCGCAGCCGGGGGAACGCCCGCATGGGCTCCACGGTGACCGGCCGGGAGAGGTCCAGGTCGCTCAGCCGCGTCATGCACATCAGCTTGGGCATCCCGTTCACCTCGGCCGAGCAGGAGCCGCACTTCCCCGCCTTGCAGTTCCAGCGCACCGCCATGTCGTTGGCCTGGTCGGCCTGGATGCGGTGGATGGCGTCCAGCACCACCATCCCCTCCGACACCTCCGTGGTGTAGTCGCGCAGCTCGCCCCCCGCGGCGTCGCCGCGCCACACCCGGAAGGTGGCCCGCCGCGTCTCGGACGAGGCGCTGCGGCCCGACCGCTCCGCCGCCTCGCGACCCGCCCGCACCGTGTCGGACCCGCCCGCCGCCGCCTGCCCTTCCGTGGCGCTCATCGGTTCTCCTCCACGATCTGCGTGAGCTCGGCGGGCATGGGGGGGATGGCCTCGCGGGAGATCCGCATCTCCCCCCCGGGCCCTTTCCGCACCACCAGGTTGAAGGCGCCGAACGCCGGGTCCTTCTCGGGATGGTCGTCGCGGAAGTGGCCGCCGCGGCTCTCGCGCCGCTCGATGGCGCAGCGGGTCACCGCCTCGGAGACGGTGAGCAGGTTGGAGAGGTCCAGCGCCGTGTGCCACCCGGGGTTGTACTCGCGGTTCCCGGGGATGCCCACGCGGGCCGCGCGCTCCTTCAGCACCTCCAGCGCTTCCAGCGCGCGCAGCATCTCGTCCTCCTTGCGGACGATGCCCACCAGGTCCTGCATCATGGCCTGCAGGTCGTGCTGCACCTGGAACGGGCCCTCGCCGCCGGTGCCGCGCTCGAACGGCTCCAGCGCCGCGCGCGCCGCCGCGTCCACCTGCGCCCCGTCCACCGTGGCCCCGCCGCTCTCCCGCGCGAAGCGGGCCGCGTGCTCCCCCGCGCGCTTGCCGAAGACGAGCAGGTCGCTGAGCGAGTTGCCGCCCAGGCGGTTGGCGCCGTGCAGCCCCGCCGCGCACTCGCCCGCCGCGAACAGGCCGGGCACCGTGGTCATCTGCGAGTCGCCGTCCACGCGGATGCCGCCCATCACGTAGTGCGTGGTGGGCCCCACCTCCATGGGCTCGGTGGTGATGTCGATGTCGGCGAGCTGCTTGAACTGGTGGTACATGCTGGGGAGCTTGCGGCGGATGTGCTCCGCGGCGTCGGGCAGCTTCTCCTTGATCCAGGCGATGTCCAGGTACACGCCGCCGTGCGGGGTCCCCCGCCCCTCGCGCACCTCGCGCACGATGCACCGCGCCACGTGGTCGCGGGTCAGCAGCTCGGGGGGGCGGCGGGCGTCCTTGTCGCCCTGGGTGTAGCGCCACCCCTCCTCGGGGGTGTCCGCCGTCTGCGGCTTGTAGTTGTCGGGGATGTCGTCGAACATGAAGCGGCGGCCCTGCGCGTTCACCAGGATCCCGCCCTCGCCGCGCACCCCCTCCGTCACCAGGATGCCGCGCACGCTGGGCGGCCACACCATCCCGGTGGGGTGGAACTGCACGAACTCCATGTCCTGCAGCGCCGCGCCCGCGCGGTACGCCAGCGCCTGCCCGTCGCCCGTGTACTCCCATGAGTTGCTGCTGATGGCGTACGAGCGGCCGATGCCCCCCGTGGCCAGGACGACGGACCGGGCCCGGAAGAGGCGGAAGCGACCCCGCTCGCGGTCGTAGCCGAAGGCGCCCGCCACCCGCTCGCCGTCCATCAGCAGGGTGAGCACCGTGCACTCCATGTGCACGTCGATGGCCAGGTGCACGGCGCGGTCCTGCAGGGTGCGGATCATCTCCAGCCCCGTGCGGTCGCCCACGTGCGCCAGCCGCGGATAGCGGTGCCCCCCGAAGTTGCGCTGCAGGATGCGCCCGTCGGCCGTGCGGTCGAACAGCGCGCCCCACGCCTCCAGCTCGCGCACCCGCTGCGGCGCTTCCCTCGCGTGCAGCTCCGCCATCTTCCAGTTGTTGAGGTACTGTCCGCCGCGCATCGTGTCGGCGAAGTGCA
>JASLAX010000198.1 GCA_030146875.1 Longimicrobiaceae bacterium | reverse complement strand
GCCTGCGGCGCCGGCTGCCGCCGCCCCGCAGCGCGAGGCGCCCCCCGCGGCGCTGCCGCCGCGGCCCCTGCAGTTCCCCGCCTTCACCGAGAAGACGCTGCCGAACGGTCTGCGCCTGATCGTGGTGGAGAGCCACGCCCTGCCCGTCATCGACCTGGACCTGTACGTCCGGGCCGGCGGCGCGGCGGACCCGCGCGGCAAGGAGGGCCTCGCCTCCCTGACCGCCGACCTGCTCACCAAGGGCACCGCGCGCCGCAGCGCCGTGCAGATCTCCGAGGCCATCGAGGGCGTGGGCGGCCGCGTGTTCGCCGGGGCCGACGACGACGACGTGACGGTGAGCGTCAGCGCGCTCTCGGACCAGGCGACGCTCGCGTTCGACCTGCTGAGCGACGTGGTGCTGCGCCCGTCGTTCCCGCAGTCGGAGCTGGAGACCACGCGCACCGGGGCGCTGTCGGCCCTGCGCGCCTCCATGGGCCAGCCGGGCGCCATCGCCGGCCGGCGCTTCGCCGAGGCGGTGTACGGCAAGTCGCACCCGTACGGCATCTCCTCCAGCACCCGCTCGCTGGAGTCCATCCGCCGCGCGGACCTGCAGGCGTTCCACCGCGAGTGGTTCCGCCCCGGCAACGCCATGCTGGTGGTGGCCGGCGACGTGACCCCGGCGCAGGCCGAGGAGATGGCCCGCCGCTACTTCGGGTCGTGGACCGGCGCCCCGAAGGCCGTGACGTACCCGCAGGTGCCCGCGATCGACCGCACCCGCGTGCTGCTGGTGAACCGCCCGGGCTCGGTGCAGTCCAACATCCTGATCGGGCACACCGGCGTGCGCGCCGACAACCCGGACTACTTCCCGCTCCTGGTGCTGAGCCAAATGCTGGGCGGCGGGCCGGACGCGCGCCTCTTCCAGATCCTGCGTCAGCAGAAGGGGTGGACGTACGGCTCGTACGCCTCGCTCAACCGCATGCGCGACCTGGGCGCCTTCCAGGCCAGCGCCGAGGTGCGCACCGAGGTCACCGACAGCGCGCTCACCACCATCATCCAGCAGATCCGCTCGCTGCGCGACGAGCCGGTGACGGCGGCCGAGCTGGACGCGGCGAAGGGCTCGCTCATGGGCTCCTTCCCGCTGCGCTTCGAGACGCCCGGCGCCATCGCCGAGCGCCTGGCGACGGCCCGCCTGCTGGGGCTGGACGCCGACTACCTGCGCAACTACGTGGCGAACGTGGGCCGCGTGACCGCCGCGGACGTGCAGCGCGTGGCGCGGCAGTACATCCACCCCGACCGCTCCGCCATCGTGGTGGTGGGCGACGCTCCCAAGCTGCTCGGGCCGCTGGAGGTGATCGCCCCGGTGACGCTGGTGGACGTGGAGGGGAACCCCGTCGACCGCGCCTCGCTGGAGGTCCGCGGGTCGAGCGAGACGTACAGCGCCGCGGGGCTGTCCGTGGGGACGCTGACCTACCAGCTCCTGGTGCAGGGGAACCCGGCGGGCACGGCCACGTACGCCCTGTCCCGCGAGGGCCAGGGGTGGCTGTTCGCGACCAACGTGGCGGTGCCCATGGCGGGGCTGACGCAGACCGCGCAGATCCGCTTCGGCGGCGACCTGCTGCCCACGTCGAGCCGGGAGACGATGAGCGCCGGCGGCACCAACGCCGAGATCGAGGTGAAGGTGGAGGGCGGCCGCGCAAAGGGGCAGGCCAAGCTCCCCGCCCAGATGGGCGGCGACAAGGCGATCGATGCGGCGCTGGTGCCGGGAACGCGCTTCTCCGGGATGGAGAGCCTGGTGTTCGCCGTGGCCGACCTGGCCCCGGGCAAGACCATCACCCTCCCCATCTTCACCCCGCGCACCGGGTCGACGGCGAACGTCACCGCGCGCGTGGTGGCGACGGAGAAGGTCACGGTGCCGGCCGGGTCGTTCGACACCTTCAAGATCGAGACGACCGGCGGCGAGCGCGCCGTCACCAGCTGGGTGCGCCAGTCGGCGCCGCACATCCTGGTGAAGCAGGAGATCGCGGGACAGCCGCTCTCGGTGCAGCTCCAGTCGATCGGGGCGCAGTAGCCTCGCGGAGCGGCGGAGGACGCGCGGCGTCCTCCGCCCCCGCACGCACCAGGGCCGTCCCCGCGAGGGGGCGGCCCTTCGTCGTTCCTTCCGCTTCGCTTCGGCCGCGCGAGACGTCCGCCGGCGGAGGCCCCCGGTGTCGCTCCTCGACGCCCGGACGCGCGAACGGCCGCCCCCGTTCGAGGAGGCGGCCCTTCGTGGTTCCGGGCGGGCCGGGCTAGCGCTGGCGGGCGGGGTCGTAGCGGTCGTGCCAGACCTCGTGCCGCTGGCGGCACTCGGCGCGAACCTGGATCTGCCAGCGCACGTCCAACGGGCGCTGTGCGGCGCGGGCGCGGCAGGCGCGGTCGGCCTCGCGGTGGTGGCGGTCGTGCGCCGCCTGGTACGAGTCGGAGCCGTAGCGGTCGTCGCGGCGGCCGTCGTACCGCGGGTCGTAGCGGGTGCCGTCGCGGCCGCAGTTCTCCACCGTGTTGTGCGGGTTCCCGCGGCCGGTGCACCACCCGCGCGGCACGCCCTTGCCGTTCCGGCGCACGGTCGTGGTCTCCACGCGGCGAGCGGTGCGGCGGGTCTCGGTGCGCACGCGGTCGTCGTCGCGGCGCACCTGCTCCACGCGCCCCCGGCGGTCGTGGTCCTTGTCCTTGTCCTTCTTCTGCGCCGCGGCGGGCTGCGCTGCGAGCACGGCGGCCAGGGCCACGGCCAGGGGAAGGTGCAGGGCGGATCGGTTCATCGCGGTCTCCGGCTCGGGTTCTCTCGATTGTCGTCGTCTGCATGGAGGACGAGCAGGGGGTGTGCCAAGTCACTGTGGCGAAAGAAGATGAGTTTATCGGTCCACGTTTCGTTCTCGACGGACGGCGGAGGAGGGCATGGCCGTCCCCGGTGGCGGACGGGGCGTGGCGGTGGGGGAGGACACCCGCGCCCGGCGGGCGCCCTTGCCGGCCGCGCGCGGGGCGGGATACGTTGCGCGGACCCCGATCCGCAGCGCGCCCCCGCCGGGGACGCGTCCGCACACCCTCGCTGGAGCACCTCCATGAGACGTGCGCTGTCCGCGCTCCTCCTCGCCGCCGTTGCGGCCGGGTGCGCGCGTGCGTCGGCCCGGCCGGCCCAGGGGCCGTCCGCGTCCGCCACGCCCCCGCCGGCCGCGCAGCGGCGCGACGCCTTCCCCTCCACCTACCGCCCCTTCGCGTCGGTCCCCACGCTGATCCGCGGCGGAACGGTGATGACCGCCGCCGGGCAGGTGATCCCCAACGGCGAGGTGCTGCTGGTGGACGGGAAGATCGCCGCCGTGGGCACCAACCTCACGGCCCCCGCCGGGGCCGCGGTGGTGGACGCCACCGGTCGGTACGTGACCCCCGGCATCATCGACACGCACTCCCACCTGGGCGTCTATCCCGCCCCCGGGGTGAGCTCGCACTCCGACGGCAACGAGGCCACCCAGCCCAACACCGCCGAGGTGTGGGCCGAGCACTCGGTGTGGCCCCAGGACCCCGGCTTCACGCGGGCGCTGGAGGGCGGCATCACCACCATGCAGGTGCTGCCGGGCTCGGCCAACCTCTTCGGCGGGCGCAGCGTGACGCTGAAGAACGTGCCGTCGCGCACCGTGCAGGGGATGAAGTTCCCCGGCGCGCCGTACGGGCTGAAGATGGCCTGCGGCGAGAACCCCAAGCGGGTGTACGGCAACCGCGGCGGCCCGGCCACGCGCATGGGCAACGTGGCGGGGTACCGCAGCGCCTGGATCCGGGCGAGCGCGTACCGCGACCGCTGGGACCGCTGGGAGCAGGGCGGGCGCGACCCCAAGACGTCGCCCGACCGCGACCTGGAGCTGGAGACGCTGGCGGGGGTGCTGCGCGGGGAGATCCTGGTGCACAACCACTGCTACCGCGGCGACGAGATGGCGCAGATGATCGACATCGCGCGCGAGTTCGGCTACCGCATCCGCTCCTTCCACCACGGGGTGGAGGCGTACAAGGTGCGCGACCTGCTGGCGCGCGACTCCATCTCCGGCTCGCTCTGGGCCGACTGGTGGGGCTTCAAGATGGAGGCGCTGGACTTCACCCGCGCCAACCTGGCGATGGTGCACCAGGCCGGGGCGCGGGCGATCGTCCACTCCGACGACCCCACGGGGATCCAGAAGCTGAACCAGGAAGCCGCCAAGGCCGTGCAGGCCGGGCGCGCCGCGGGGATCACCGTGACCGAGAACGACGCGCTCCGCTGGATCACCGCCAACGCCGCCTGGGCGCTGGGGATCCACGACCGGGTGGGGACGCTGGAGGTGGGGAAGGACGCGGACGTGGTCGTCTGGTCGGCCCACCCGCTCAGCACCTACGCGCGCGCCGACCGGGTGTACATCGACGGGGCGCTGCTCTTCGACCGCGCCAACCCGCGCCGCCAGCCGGTGACGGACTTCGAGGTGGGACTCTTCCCGGCGGAGGCTGGACGATGAGAGCGCGCATCCTTCTGGCCGCCGCGCTGGCGGCCTCGTCCCCCGCGGCGGCGCAGGCCGTGGCCATCGAGGGCGGCGACGTGGTGACCGCCACCGGCGCCCGCATCCGCGGGGGCACGGTGCTGATCCAGGACGGCCGCATCGCCGCCGTGGGGGCGAACGTCGCGGTCCCCGCCGGGGCGCGCCGGATCGACGCCCGCGGCAAGTGGGTGACGCCGGGGCTGATCGAGAGCAGCACCCAGCTCGGGCTGCGCGAGATCGAAGGGCTGGCCGAGACGAACGACGCCGAGATCCGCGACGTGGTGCAGCAGCGCGGGCCCGTGGACCAGGTGCAGGCGGCGTTCAACGTGACCGAGGGGCTGAACCCGCGCAGCATGGTGATCCCGGTCACGCGCATCGCGGGGATCACCACCGCGGTCACGCGCCCCACCGGCAGCCTGATCTCGGGGCAGGGCGCCATGATCGACATGCTCGGGAGCAGCGTGGAGCAGATGACGATCGTCTCCCCCGTGGGGATGTTCGCCAGCATGAGCGAGAACGCCCGCGGCACGGTGGGCGGCCCCCGCGCGGCCATCACCATGCGGCTGCGCGAGGTGCTGGAGGACGCACGCGTCTATGCCCGCACCCGGCAGGCGTTCGAGAGGGGGGAGACGCGCGAGTACTCGGCGAGCCGGCTGGACATGGAGGCGCTGCAGCCGGTGCTGGCCGGGCGGCTGCCGCTGGTGCTGGAGGCCCACCGCGCCAGCGACATCCAGCTCGCCCTCCGCATCGCCCGGGAGTACGACCTGCGCCTGATCGTCACCGGCGGGACCGAGGCGTGGATGGTGGCCGACGACCTGGCCCGCGCCCGCGTGCCGGTGGTGGTGAAGGTGCTCAACAACCTGCCGCAGAGCTTCGAGTCGCTGGGCGCCACCTACGAGAACGCCGCGCGGCTGCGGCGCGCCGGGGTGCAGGTGGCCCTGACCAGCGGCGAGACCTTCAAGGCGTTCAACCTCCGCCAGGAGGCCGGCAACGCGGTCGCCTACGGGCTGCCGTGGGAGGAGGCGTTCCGCGCGGTCACGCTCTATCCCGCGCAGATCTGGGGCGTGGCCGACCGCTACGGCTCGCTGGAGGCCGGCAAGGTGGCGAACGTCGTGGTGTGGGACGGCGACCCGTTCGAGATGCTGACCAACGTGGTGCACGTCTTCATCCGCGGCCGCGAGGTCCCGCTGGTCTCGCGCGAGACGCAGCTCCGCGACCGGTACCGCGTGCTGGACGAGACCCGCTCGTACGACCGCGCCCGCCCGTAGGCGGCGACGGCGGACGCCGGAGCGCCCTCCCCCACCTGCGTGGGGGAGGGCGCTCTCTTTTCTTGCCGGCCTTCTCCTCCAGCCACCGTCTCCGGCTGCGGTGGTGGACGCCGCCGTCACTCGTCGACGCCGCCGGCTCTCTCGCTCGACTGACGATGGATGTGGGCGACGGCCGGCTCCCCTCCTCGGCAGGCGCCACGAGAGCCAGGGGACGACGGAAGCGAGGAGGGCGCCCGGGGGATCCCCGGGCG
>JASLAX010000179.1 GCA_030146875.1 Longimicrobiaceae bacterium | reverse complement strand
CGCACCTTCGCCTGGTTCGGGCAATATCGTCGGCTCAGCAAGGACTACGAGGAGCGGACCACAGCCAGCGAAGCCATGATCCACCTCGCTATGATCCAGCTCATGGTCCGCAGGATCGACAATTCTTAAACACACTCTTAGGGCAGGCTGAACCTCATTGGTGTTCAGATCCTCCATTCTCTGACGGAGAGCGTCGATAGGTAGTGGGCTTGCAACGGAAGAGGTCAGCTCGCCGATGGCCGCACGGAAGCGGCCTAGCTCATCCCGGTGCTGATGACGAAAACGGACGATTTCGTCCACCGGGGTGCAAGGATCCAGCGAAATTCGTTCTAACATAACGGTAATTGCGAGGCCCTGTGCGAGAGTCCCCGGGACCCTCTGATTGGCCGTAGGCCGATGTGGACTATGCCAGTACGGCTGCTTTCGCGGGGTACCCGAGTCCAGTTTTGCAACTGAGGTCAGACTGTCCGCTGCGCGGTGATAGGTGACAGGTCCAAGCCCAGTTTGCTCACAGATCCGATTGGCGAGCAGCGTCATGTAATACTCTGCAAACCGGCGATCCACCGGGATAAAACCTCTCTTATTCCGGTCGTGGAGATCTCCTGATAACCGCTCAAACACCGCATGTGATAGCTTCCATGGGTGCATCTCGACCATGTCGCGTATGCGAGGTGGCATCTTGTCATGGTGCAACATATGCGGGCGGCCCAAACGACTCGTAAGAACGGCTCTCCCTTCAGGGGTGTCAAGATAGGTCAGGACGTCGTCGGACAGGGCGTCAATCTCCTCCATCCCTGGCTCAACGGAGTAAGGCGTCAACAGCCCGGCGTCGTGGAACGCCCGGGCAGTATCTGACCTGTAGGGCCACCGTATCGAACTGGGAACGATCGTCTGCAGTTGGTCCCAATAGAGCATCGTGCTCTTCAACCAACCTTCATCTGTAATATCGATCCAGGGATAGAACAATCCGCGAGTGAATGCCATAAGGGTGGGGGGGCTGATGGGTTACATCACCGCTCAAACACCGATGTGCACAGTGTACGCTGAATCATGCGTCCGCACAACGCGCAGTTATCTGTGCAGAAACGTGAGCCGCTGCACATGCTCTACTGATCTTTCCAGGATCGCGCCAACACTGAGGAAGGGGCGCCCCGGCATCCGCCGGAGCGCCCCTCGTCTTCCTTCGCCCGCCGCTTCCGGCGCGGAGAGCCGTCAGCCCGCCGCGCCCGCGGTCTCCGGCACCTCGGCGTTGTAGCCGTCCCCCGGGTAGCGGTACGCGGGGGCGTGGTGCTCGCCGTCGCGCTTCATGGTGCCCTTGTAGCGCATGTGCTCCTCGTGCACCCCGAAGTTGGTGGCCTGGAGCTCACGGATGCGCGCCAGGTCGTCCGCCGTCAGGTCCGGCAGGTCGGACGCCGCCGCGAACTCCTCGAGCTGCTCCGCGTCGTAGATGTTGGGCAGCGTGGTCATCACCGCGGGCGAGGCCAGCAGGTACTTGAGCGACGCCTGGCCGATGGTCATGTCGCGCCCCTCGTGCAGGAACCGCAGCGACTCCAGCTTCTGCAGCCCGTTGATGAGCCAGGAGCGCGGCCGGTGCCGCCGGTGGTCGTTCTTGGCGAACTGCGTGTCCTCCGTATACTTGCCCTCCAGCATCCCGGACGAGTGCGTCACCCGCACCTGGATGCCCGTCTGCCCCGTCGCCTGCGCCGCCTCGGTCAGGATGCGGCCGGGGAAGGGCTCCAGCACGTTGTCGATGAGCTGCAGGTTCTTCACCCCGCGCTCGCGGATCAGGTCCAGCCCCTCGAACAGGTAGCCGTTCGACGGCCCCAGGGCGCCGCCCCACGCGCGGATCTTCCCCTCGTCCTGCAGGCGCTGCAGCGTCTCCCAGATCGCGTCGTCCGGAACGTGCTCCTCGTGGGCGTTGTGGTACGACACGATGTCGATCGCGTCCGTGCCCATGCGCTCCAGCGACTTCTCCACCGCCATCCGGATGAACGCCGGGTCGGCGTTGTGCGGGATCTCCTGCTGCCCGCGGCGCGCGTCGGGATGCGCGTAGAAGTCGTACCCCACCTTGGTGGTGATCACCGCCCGGTCGCGGCGGTCGGCCAGGGCGCGCCCGAGCAGCGCGTCCGCGCGGCCGTTGCCGTACGTGTCGCCGCTGTCGAAGGTGGTGACGCCCAGGTCCCAGGCGCGGTGGAGCATGGCCACCGCCTCGTCGTCGGTGAAGTCGCCCCACCAGCCGGCGGCGAGCGTCCAGAGCCCGAACCCCACCTCCGATACGGTGATGTCGGTGCCGGGATAGGTGCGGTACTTCATCGTTCCTCCACGGGGGCGTCGGATGGCCGGCGCGCCGTACGGGCGCGCCCGGCCTTCAGGTTGACGGAAACGGCGGTCGCGGGCAAGTGGCGCCTCTCCCCACCGCGCGTGGGGAGAACCACCACGCGACCGGCGCTCAGCAGTGCGACGACAGCGCGAACCCCAGCTCCGCGTCCACCAGCGGCGCGCGGTACTCGCCCGAGAAGCAGGCCGTGCAGAAGCTCCCCCCGCCGTCGGCGCTCTCCAGCATCCCGCCCAGCGACAGGTATCCCAGCGAGTCCACGCCCAGGTAGCCCTCGATCTCCTCCGTCGTCTTGTTCGCGGCGATCAGCTCCGCGCGCGTGGGCATGTCGATGCCGTAGAAGCACGGGTGCCGCACCGGGGGGGACGCGAGCCGCAGGTGCACCTCGCGCGCGCCCGCCTCGCGCAGCAGCGTCACCAGCCCGCGCGACGTCGTCCCCCGGACCAGCGAGTCGTCCACCACCACCACGCGCCGCCCCGCCAGGATCTCGCGCACCGCGTTGTACTTCAGCCGCACCTTGAAGTCGCGCCCCGCCTGCGAGGGCTCGATGAAGGTGCGGCCCACGTAGTGGTTGCGGATCAGCCCCAGCTCGAAGGGCAGCCCCGACGCCTCCGCGTAGCCCAGCGCGGCCGAGTTGGCGCTGTCGGGCACGGAGATGACGATGTCCGCGTCCGCCGGCTGCTCCGCCGCCAGGCGGCGCCCCAGCGCGCGGCGCGTGCGGTCCACCGAGTGCCCCCAGATGCGGGAGTCCGGGCGCGCGAAGTACACCAGCTCGAAGATGCAGGGCTGGTGCACGCCCTCGGGCGCCAGCGGCCGCATGGCCGTGATCTCGCCGCCGCGAATGCGCAGCACCTCGCCCGGCTCCACGTCGCGCAGGTAGCGCGCGCCCATGATGTCCAGCGCGCACGTCTCGCTCGCCAGCACCACCCCGCCGTCGGGCAGGTGCCCGATGGCGAGCGGGCGGTAGCCCCAGGGGTCGCGGGCGGCGTAGAGCGTGTCGCCCACGCCGATCAGCACGCAGAAGGCGCCCACGAGCTGCGACAGGGCGTCGTCGATCTGCCGGTCCACCCCCGCGCGGTGGGAGCGGGCGATCAGGTGGACGATCACCTCGCTGTCGATGGTGCTCTGGAAGAGCGCGCCCTCGTTCACCAGCCGGGTGCGCAGCTCGTTGGCGTTGGTCAGGTTGCCGTTGTGCACCAGCGACAGCTCGCCGTCGCGGTAGCTCACCCGGATGGGCTGGGCGTTCTTGAGCCCCGCGCCCCCGGCCGTGGAGTAGCGGATGTGGCCGATGGCCAGGCCGCCCGGCAGCCCGTCCAGCTTCTCCTCGTTGAACACGTCCGAGACCAGCCCCGCCTCGCGCACCCGGTGCGAGGTGGACGTGGCGGAGTCGTACGCCACGATCCCCGCCGCCTCCTGGCCGCGGTGCTGCAGGGCGTGCAGCCCCAGGTAGACCAGCTTGGCGGCCGCGGGCGTGCCGGAGACCGCTACGATTCCACACATTTTCGGTTGTCGGTGCTGCGAGAAAGGCCCGCCGTCAGCGGCGGTGGACCTCTGATTCCAGGGACGTCTCCACGTCGGCGGCCGTGCCGTCCATCCGGCGGGGCAGGGCGCCCTCCCACACGGCGGCCAGCTCGTCGGCCGCGGCGTCCACCGTGGCGCCGCGCGCGGCCACGCGGAAGCGCCCCCACGGCGCGCCAACGCGGCCGATGCGGCGGGCGGGGACGCCGTGCTCTCCGGCCACGCGGAGCAGCTTCTCCGTCCGCGCGGGGTCGCAGGAGACGACCACGCGCCCCTGCGCCTCGCCGAAGAGCAGCGCGGCGGCCGGCAGGTCGTCGTCCAGCTCCACCTCCACCCCCATCGGGCGCCCCGCGTCGGCGATCGCCGACTCCGCCAGGGCCACCGCCAGCCCGCCTTCGGCGCAGTCGTGGGCGGAGCGGACCAGGCCGGCGCGGATCGCCGCCAGCAGGCCGCGCTGCAGCGCGTGCTCCGCCGCCAGGTCCAGCGCGGGTGCGTCGCCGGCCACCAGGGAGTGCACGGCCTTCAGGTACTCGCTCCCGCCCAGCTCCGCCGTGTTGCGCCCCAGGAGCACGACGTCGTCACCCTCCTCCTTGAAGGCGGAGGTGGTGACGTGGTCCAGGTCCTCCACGATCCCCACCATGCCGATGGTGGGGGTGGGGTAGATGGCGCCGCGGGGGCTCTCGTTGTAGAGCGAGACGTTGCCGCCCGTGACCGGGGTCTCGAACCGGGCGCACGCCTCGGCGATGCCCCGCAGCGACTCCGCCATCTGGTGGTACACCTCGGGCTTGAGCGGGTTGCCGAAGTTCAGGTTGTCCGTCACCGCCCTGGGCAGCGCCCCGGAGCACACCAGGTTGCGCGCCGCCTCCGCCACCGCGATCTGCCCGCCGACGTACGGGTTCAGGTGCACGTAGCGCCCGTTGCAGTCCACCGTGGCCGCGATCGCCTTCCGCGTCCCCCGCAGGCGGATGACGGCGGCGTCGGACCCCGGCCCCACCACGGTGTTCGTCCGCACGGTGCTGTCGTACTGCTCGTACACCCAGCGCTTGGACGCGATGGTGGGCGAGTCCAGCAGGCGCCGCAGCGTCCAGGTGGGATCGGCCTCCTCCTCGCGCGGCGTCAGCTCCACCGGCGTCCACTTGCGGAGGGCGGCGATCTCCGCCGACTCCACCCCCTGGCGGGTGTACGTCGGACAGCCCGTCACCAGCGGCTCGCCGGGGATCTCGGCGACCGTGGCGCCGTCCTCCTTGATCACGTACAGGCCGGTGTCGGTCACGTGGCCGATGGTCTCGGCGTCCAGGTCCCACCGGCCCAGGATGGCGCGGACCTCCTCCTCGTGCCCCTTCCTGGCCACCACCAGCATCCGCTCCTGCGTCTCGGAGAGCAGGATCTCGTACGGGGTCATCCCCGGCTCGCGCACGGGGACCTTCGTGATCTCGATCTCCACCCCCGTCCCCGAGCGCGCCGCCATCTCCGTCGAAGACGAGACCAGGCCGGCGGCGCCCATGTCCTGGATGCCGACGATGTGGCCGGAGCGGATCAGCTCCAGCGACGCCTCCAGCAGCAGCTTCTCGGTGAAGGGGTCGCCCACCTGCACCATCGGGCGCTTGGCCTCGCTCTCCTCCGACAGCTCCACGCTGGCGAAGGTGGCGCCGTGGATGCCGTCGCGCCCCGTCTTCGCGCCCACGGCCATGATGGAGTTCCCCACCCCCTCGGCCACGCCGCGGATCAGCTCGTCGGCCCGCATCAGCCCGATGCACATGGCGTTGACGAGCGGGTTCCCCTCGTAGGCGGCGTCGAAGTACACCTCCCCCGCCACGGTGGGGATCCCCACGCAGTTGCCGTAGTCGCCGATCCCCTTCACCACGCCCGCGAAGAGCCAGCGCACGCGGTCGCCCCCCTCGCCGTCGATCTCGCCGAAGCGCAGGGAGTTGAGCATGGCGATGGGGCGCGCGCCCATGGTGAACACGTCGCGCAGGATGCCGCCCACCCCCGTCGCGGCGCCCTGGTAGGGCTCCACCGCGGAGGGGTGGTTGTGCGACTCGATCTTGAAGGCCACCGCCAGCCCGTCGCCCACGTCGATCACGCCCGCGTTCTCGCCCGGGCCCTGCAGCACCCAGGGCGCCTTCGTGGGCAGCCCCTTCAGCAGCGGCCGCGAGTTCTTGTAGCCGCAGTGCTCCGACCACATGGCGCTGAAGATCCCCAGCTCCGTGTAGGTGGGCTCCCGCCCCAGCAGGTCGAGGACCAGGGCGTACTCGTCGGTCGAGAGGCCGTGGTCCGCGACCAGCGCGGGGGTGATCTGGGGGTCTCCGGGTCGGGCGTGCGGGGCCACGGTGCTCCTGCTCGGGAGAAGGGTCAGTCCGGCCGCCCCGGCGGGTTGGACGGCGCGGTGGGACGGTTCAGGACGCTGTCGGACGCGCTGGGCACCGGGTTCGGCTTGCGCACCGGCGGCGCCGTGGGCGGCGAGGTGGTGGGCGCGCCGCGGCCGGTGCGCGGGGTGTGCCCGGCCTCGCGCGCGGTGCCGGTGGAGTTGGTGCGCGGCTCGGCGGTGCCGGTGGCGCCGGTGTTGGTGGCGCCGTTGGTGGCGCCCAGGGCGCCGCCCGCGGCCGGCGCGTTCGCGCCGGGGCGGATGACGCGCGTGGGCGCCCCGCCGGCCGGGGCGTCGCCGCCGGCGGAGGGGTTCACGATGATCGAGCCGCTGGTGGGGCGCGACTGCGGCACGAAGGGCCGGCTCCCGCCGGACGGCGCCGCATCGGGCTCCGCGGCGGTGGTGGCCCGCACCCCGCTCACGCGGACGGTGCTCACGGCGCGGCCGTCCTCCGTCACCGTCACCCCCTCCTCGTCGCCCACCAGCTCCAGCGTGCGCACCGGGGCGCCGCCCCGGACGACGCCCGCCTCGGCGACGTCGTCGGCCGAGGCGGAGGCCAGGGCGCGGGCCGCCTCCGGGCCGGCGAAGCGCCGCGAGCGCGTGCGCAGGACGGCGGCAACGACACGTCCGTCCTCAATGAAGACGACGTCGTCGGAGCCGCAGCGGTTGGGGCAGCCGTTCCTGTAGAAGAGGTACGTCCAGCTCCCGGCCTCGCGCACGGCGGCCGGGGCCCCGAACGCGGCGCGGACCTCGGCGGTCGTCATCCCGGCGCGGATGGTGCCCTGCGCGGCGGCCGGGGCGGCGGCCAGCAGGGCCATCGCGGCCAGGAGGGGAAGGGAACGCTTCATCGGTGCCTCCAGCGGTCGCTGCTTCAGGAGCGGACCAGGTGCCCCGCCAGCGACCGGAAGAGGGCGAGACCGTCCGTCGAGCCCAGCAGCGGGTCCACCGCCCGCTCCGGGTGCGGCATCATCCCCAGCACGTTCCCTGCCGCGTTCACGATCCCGGCCACGTCGCGCGCCGATCCGTTGGGATTCGCCTCGGGCCGGCGCTCCCCCCGCTCGTCCACGTAGCGGAAGACCACGCGCCCCTCGGCCTCCAGCTCGTCCAGGGTCGCCTCGTCCGCCGTGTAGCACCCCTCGCCGTGGGCGATGGGAACGCGCAGCACGTCGCCCTCCGCGTACTCCGAGGTGAACATGGTGCGGGCGTTCTCCACCCGCAGGTGCACGGGGCGGGAGCGGAAGCGCAGGGAGCGGTTGCGGATCAGCGCGCCGGGAAGGAGGTGCGCCTCGCAGAGGATCTGGAAGCCGTTGCAGATGCCGGCCACCGGGCCCCCCGCCTCGGCGAACGCCCGCACCTCGCGCATGATGGGGGAGAGCGCGGCGATGGCGCCGGCGCGCAGGTAGTCGCCGTACGAGAAGCCGCCGGGGAGGAACACCGCGTCCACGCCCTGCAGGTCGTGGTCCTTGTGCCACAGGTACACCGCCTCGGCGTCCAGCCCCTCGCGGACCGCGCGGTAGCAGTCGTAGTCGCAGTTGGAGCCGGGGAAGGTGACCACGCCCAGCTTCATCGCGCCGCCCCCGCGGGCTCGGCCACGCGCACGTCGAAGTCCTCGGTCACCGGGTTCGCCAGGAGCTGCCGGCACATGGCCGTGGCGCGCTCCCGCGCCTCCTCCTCCGACGCGGCCCGGAGCGACAGGGCGACCAGCCGGCCCACGTGCACGTCGCCCACCCCGTCGAAGCCCAGGGAGCGCAGGGCGCCGCCCACCGCCTGCCCCTGCGGGTCCAGGATCCCGCGGCGCGGGGTGACGCGGACCTCGATGCGGTACTCCATCACGGTGTCTCCTCGTCGTTGTACGCCCTGGGGTCGGTCGCGGCGCGGGGCCGGGGGCGGATCTGCTCGTACTCCACGGCGCGGACCTCCTCCTCCTCGTTCTCCTCGTCCACCAGCGGGTCCCGGGACGGCAGGCGCTCCTCGAAGCCGCTCAGCACCGTGCGCACCAGCCCGTAGGTGATGTACAGCACCGCCATGGGGAAGAAGAAGTACTCCGGGTAGGTGAATGCCGCCACGATCGACGCGATGGCGACCGCCACGGCGAAGCGCCCGCTCCAGGTCTTCAGCGAGAAGCGCGGCACCACCGGGTACAGCACGTTGCTCACCATCAGCACCGCCACGACCAGCAGCAGCCACCCCGCCGCCCGACCCGCCTCCACGTTGGGGAAGAGCGTCTGCCAGAGCGAGGTGCGGGTGAAGGCGTAGAAGGTGGCGACGGACGCCCCCGCGGTGGGGGAGGGAAGGCCGTGGAAGGCCACCTTGGCCGTGCCGGCCTGCTCGATGTTGAAGCGCGCCAGCCGGACCACGGCGGCCACCACGTACAGGAACGCGGCGATCCAGCTCCACTCGCCCCCGTGCTGCAGGAAGGTGAAGTAGATGATGAGCGCCGGGGCCACGCCGAACGAGATGGCGTCCACCAGCGAGTCCAGCTCCTCGCCGAAGGCGCTGCCGGTGGCGGTGAAGCGGGCGATGCGGCCGTCCAGCATGTCGAAGACGGCCGCCAGCACGATCAGCCAGCCCGCCGTCTCGTAGTCGCCGCGGGAGGCGTGGATGACCGCCCACAGCCCCAGGAACAGGTTGCCGAGCGTGAAGGCGCTGGGCAGGATCACGACCCCGCGCCGCAGCCGCCGCCTCCGGGACGTGGGCTCGTTCATGCGGCCTCCGGTGCGTGCAGGGGAAAGTCGTCCAGCTCCACGCCGGCGATCCGGCGGAACGCGTCGCGGTACCGCCGCGAGGTCTCCTCCACCACCTCCGGCGGCAGCGCGGGGCCGGGCGCCTCGCGGTCCCACTCGCCGCGGGTCGCCAGGCCCTCCAGCCAGTCGCGCAGCGGCTGCTTGTCGAGCGAAGGCTGGCCGCGGCCGGGGGCGTAGGCGTCCGCCGGCCAGAAGCGCGACGAGTCCGGCGTCATCATCTCGTCCATCACGCGGATGGTGCCGTCCGCGTCGCGGCCGAACTCGAACTTGGTGTCCGCCAGCAGGATCCCGGCCGGCTCGGCCAGCTCGCTCCCGCGCCGGTACAGCGCGAGCGAGGCCGCGCGCAGGCGCTCCGCCGCGTCCGCGCCCACGATCTCGCACATGCGCGCGAAGGAGACGTTCTCGTCGTGGCCGGTCTGGGCCTTGGTGGCCGGGGAGAAGAGCGGCTCCGGGAGGCGCGCCGACTCGGTGAGCCCCGCCGGGAGCGGCTCGCCGGCCAGCGTGCCCGCCCGGCGGTACTCCTTCCACGCGGATCCCGACAGGTAGCCGCGGACCACGCACTCCACGGGGAACGGCTCCAGCCTGCGCACCAGCATGGCGCGCCGCGCCCAGGCCGCGCGGTGCGGCCCGAGCGCGGGGAAGCGCTCGGCGATGACGTCGGGGTCCACGGAGAGGAGGTGGTTCGGGACCAGGTCCGCGGTGCGGGCGAACCACCAGGCGGAGAGCAGGGTGAGGACCTCGCCCTTGCGGGGGACCGGGTCGGGCATGACCACGTCGAACGCGCTGACGCGGTCGGTGGCCACCATCAGCAGGGCGTCGCCGAGGTCGTACACGTCGCGCACCTTCCCGCGGACCCGGAGCGGGAAGGGCAGGTCGGTGCGGGCGATCGTGGCGGTCAGGGCCGTGTCTCTCCGCGGTCCGGTGAGGGGGCTGCGAGGGCGCCAAGGTAACAGGCTGCCCCGTCGCCGGCAAGCGCGCCCGCGGCCTCCCGCCCACGCCTCCTGCGGGGCCGTCCGGTGACCGCGGATCGCGCGCGCAGCCCCTCCGCGCCTCGCGATCTTGCGTTCCTCCGTACGGCTGCCTACCATGCTGCTACCATGATGGAGAAGGACGCACGCCCGCATCTCTTCCCGATCCCGGGGGCCCGCGCCCCGCACCCCTTCCCGCCGTCCGTCCCCCTGCCGGGGGGCGCCGGCCGTCGCCGCATCGCGCGTCCGTCGCGCGTCCCCGCGCTCCGGCGGTCCCGTCCGTCCGGCCGCGCCACCTCCCACCGAGAGCAGGAGGCCCCCGCATGACGCACCTCAGTCGTTCGGCTCCCACACCCCCGCCCCCGCGACGGAC
>JASLAX010000068.1 GCA_030146875.1 Longimicrobiaceae bacterium | reverse complement strand
GCGCGCGGGGCTGGCGGTGGCCGCGCTGGCGGACAGCGGCTCCGCGCTCCGGGCCCGGCAGCTCCGGGCCGACGCGCTGCGCCGCGGCACGCGCGAGGTGGCCGCGCTCCCCGTGGCCGCGCCGGAGAACGGCCGCGCGTGGGTGCCGTCGCCGTTCCTGCCGCTGCTGAACGAGGAGCTGGAGGAGGAGGGCTGGTCGCGGCCGCCGCTCTTCGTGCGCGTGCTGGACGCGGAGCGAACCGGGCGCCTGGGCCGGCGGCACGGCTACGGGCGGCGCCTGCTCACCGCCGACGAGGCGGCGCGGCTGGGGCGGGAGCTGGACGTGGAGTTCGTTGTGCTGACGCGGCTGGACACCCTGCACCTCTGGGAGTCCCGCGCCGACAGCGCCCGCCGCGCGGTGAAGACGCAGGCCGGCGCCGACACGGCGTACGTCCTGCGCACCGGCCGGCGCGAGGCGGAGGCGCGGGTAACGTACTTCCTGGTGGACCCCGTGACGCGGCGGGTGGTGGAGGAGCGACGGGTGAGCGCGCGCGCCTCCGCCCCGCTCCGCGTGGCGGCCTTCGCGGGCGACTGGCGGACCCTCGCGGTCTCGCGCTCCGACCGGGCGCTCTTCGAGCCCCACCGCCGCGCCGAGGTGGAGCGTGAGGTCCTCCGCCGCCTGGCCGCCGAGCTGGGGCCCCGCCTGGCGCGCGACGTCTTCGCCCGCATCACGCCGCGCATCGACTGAGGCGCGGGCGGACGGAGGTCGGCGTTACCCGAGCTCGTCCAGGTAGCGCTCGATCCCGGGCACCCCGTCCGGCACGCGCGGCCCCATCGCCTCCAGCGTCTCCGCCACCACGTCCGCGACCAGCAGGTCGCGGACGCGCTTGTCGTCCGCCGGGACCACCCACCACGGCGCCTCCCTGGTTCCGCAGCGCTCGAACACGTCGCGATAGGCGGAGGTGTACTCGTCCCACCTCTCCCGGTCCTTAAGGTCCCCCGCGTCGAACTTCCAGCGCTTCTCGGGGCTCTCGATGCGCTTCCGCTGCCGCCTGGCCTGCTCGTCCCGGGAGACGTGCAGGAAGAGCTTGAGGATGCGCACACGGTTCTCCGTCAGCATCCGCTCGAAGTCCGCGATGTGCTGGTAGCGCCTGGACCACGTCTTCTCCGGCACCAGCCCCCGCACCCGGGCCACCAGCACGTCCTCGTAGTGCGAGCGGTTCCACACGCCGACCGCCCCGTACGGCGGGACCGCGCGGTGCGCGCGCCACAGGAAGTCGTGGCGGGTCTCCTCCCCCGACGGCACCCCGAACGCGGTCACCCGCAGCGCCTGCGGGTCCACCGCCCCGAAGACGCGGCGGATGGTCCCGTCCTTTCCGCCCGCGTCGCGCGACTGCAGCACGACGAGCAGCGCCTGGTGCCCCTCCGCCCGCAGCACCGCGCTGAGCCGGGCGATGCGGTCCAGGCGCTCGCGCAGCATCGCCCTCCGCTCCTCCTCGGTGGGGAGCGAGGACGGCGGCGCGGCTTCGTCGTCGCGGAAGCGGGGGCGGTGGCCGGGAGGAACGGGGTCGAGGAGCGGCATGGTGGCTCCGGAGCGGGAGAGGGCGGCGGCCTCCGTGGAGGCGCGCGAGGCGAGCGCGCAGGGAGAGCGTCGCGAGCACCGTGCCCGCGCCGCGCGCCGGCCTTCCCCGCCCTCCGCCCATCGATGCCCAGGGCGACGTCCGCGCCTCCCAAAGGACCGGTCGCTCGGGCGGCGCGGTGCCGGGAAACGTACCGAACCGGCGGCCCCGGCGACCGGCGGCCGGGGCGTGGACACCCTATGATGCGGATACACCGCAGCCGAGCCGTCTCGCGACGGTCCGCCCCCACCACGGGGACGAGCGCCCGCGGCCCTACCTCCCCCCGCGAAGGAGCATCCATGAAGAAGCTGACGCTCGCGCTGGAATCGCTCGCCGTGGAGTCGTTCGTCGTCGACGGCACCGATCCGCGCGCCGGCACGGTGCACGGACAGGCGGATCCCTACGGGTCGGGAGACCCGGAAACGTGCGGCGGATCGGGCCACCTCTACTGCATCAGCGTGGCGCCCTGCGTTCCCTCGAACGAGCAGACCTGCGTGCACAGCTGCTGGGGCACCTGCGCCGACCAGCTCACGTGCGGCGGCTGGACGTGCGGCTACACCGTCTGCCAGCGCGAGTGCGGGGTCATCGCCTGAACGGACGTCGGCCGGACGGCAGGACGACGACGGGGCCGCTCCGGCACGGGTAGCCCCGTCGTCCGTCCCGGGAGGTCGCGGTCCCGGGCCGTGCCCCGGCGCCCGGAAACGCCTGCAGACGGCCTTCAGCAGCGGCCGCCGTCCGAGCGGACGGGTGGGCAGGTGCCCCGTGCGGGAGGGCCCCGGTGGACGCGAAAGGGGTCCCGGACGTCGCTCGTCCGGGGCCCCCCCTGTCCTCCCACACCGGCAGACGCTCAGACCAGCTTCATCGGCACCGGGTCGCCGCCGGTCGTGTAGTCGTAGAAGCCCTTCCCCGACTTCCTGCCGAAGTAGCCCAGCGACACCATGCGGCGCAGCAGGGGCGGAGAGGCGTACCGCTTCTCGTTGTACTCCTGGTACATGATGCCGCCGATCTTGTCGAGCGTGTCCAGCCCCACGAAGTCGCTCAGCACGAACGGCCCCATCGGGTAGCCGGTGCCCAGGCGCATCCCCTTGTCGATGTCCTCGATGGTCGCCACGCCCTGCTCCAGCGCGCGGATCGCGTCCATCATGTAGGGCACCAGCAGCAGGTTGACGACGAAGCCGGAGTTGTCCTTGCAGACGATGGGCTCCTTCCCCAGCGACTTCGCGAAGGCGAACGCGGTGTCGAAGACGGCCTGGTCGGTGGCGATGGTCTTCACCACCTCCACCAGCTTCATCACCGGCACGGGGTTGAAGAAGTGCAGCCCCACCATCCGCTCCGGCCGCTTGGTCGCCGCCGCCATGTCGGCGATGGTGAGCGAGGAGGTGTTGGAGGCGAAGATGGTGTCGGGGCCGCAGGCCGCGTCCAGCGTGCGCCACATCTCGTTCTTCACCTCCAGGTCCTCGACCACGGCCTCGATGACGATGTCGCAGTCCTTCAGGTCCTCGAGCCGCGTCGTGCCCCGCAGGCGGCCCATGGTGGCCTCGCGGTCCTCGGCGGCCAGCTTGCCCTTCTCCACCGCCTTGCCGAGCTGCTTGCCGATCCCCCCGATCCCCTTCTCGCAGAGCTGGTCGGAGACCTCGCGCACGAGCGTCTCGTACCCCGCCTGCGCGCACACCTGGGCGATCCCGCTCCCCATGAGCCCGCACCCCAGCACGCCCACCCGCTTGATCTCGGCCATCGAGCCTCTCTCCGTGGTGTCCATCGCTCCAAGGTAGTCCGCGGACACGCCCGTCCGCGTCGCTAGATCCCCAGCCTGCGCCGCCACTCCGGCCCGCCCTGCGGCAGCTTCAGCTCGCCGTGCTCCAGGCGATCCAGGAAGCCCTCCAGCTCGTCCTGCGTGGTGCGGCGCAGGACCCCGTACGCGGCCTTCGACATCAGCAGCCCCGCCGCCACCACGGGAAGCCCCAGCAGCACGAGCGGCGGCGCCAGCCCGAACGCCACCACCGCGGCCGCACCGGCCCCGGCGCCTCCGCCCAGCCCCATCACCGCCCCCGTCGCGAGCATCCCCGCGCGCGGGGCGGAGAGGTCGACGGAGACCTCCACCAGGCAGGTGTCCTCCTCCATCACCGACACGCCCACGTCGATCTGGCGCGTCTTCAGCCCGGGATGCCGCGCGCCCATCCTGGACGCCGCTCGGCCGAGCTGCGCCGCGATCCCGGACGCGCGCACGTAGCGGGTGCGGTCCTGAAAGCGGCGCTGCACCACCATGAACTCGCACTGCGTCAGGTACTGCTCCAGGAACAGCCCCGCCGCCACCGCGGGCTTCCGCACCATCCGCGTGGCGCGGACCGTCCCCGCTCCCATGGTGGACGCCAGCACGCCGGTCTCCGCGGGCGCCAGGCCGCGCACGTCGGCGATGGCGCGGCGCACCAGCTCCGGCGACAGCCCCAGCTCCTTGCCGATGCGGATGGTCTCCGCCTCGGTGATGCCGTCGTCGGCGTCGGGGCCGGACTGCAGCTCCACGGCGCGGCGGATCACCGCCTCCAGGTCCTGCGTGGAGAGGCGGCGCGCGGGGAGGCCGGAGCCCCCCGGGCCGGGAGGCGGGGTCGGGAGGCTCACCGCGGGTGCGAGTGGCTCACCCCGGGAACGCCTCCACCACCACCGCGATCCCCTGGCCCCCGCCGATGCAGGCGGTGCCCAGCCCGAACCGCTTGCCCTGGCGGCGCAGCTCGTGGAGGAGGTGCACGGTGATGCGGGCGCCCGACATGCCCAGCGGGTGGCTCATGGCGATGGCGCCGCCGGAGACGTTGGTGCGCTCGCGGTCCAGCTCCAGCTCCTTCTCCACCGCGCAGTACTGGGACGCGAAGGCCTCGTTCACCTCCACCAGGTCCATCTGGCCCACGTCCATCCCGGCGCGCTTCAGCGCCGCGCGCGAGGCCGGCGCCGGCCCGATGCCCATGTGCTTGGGTTCCACGCCCGCGATGCCCCACGAGACCAGGCGGCCGATGGGCTTCAGCCCGTTGCGGTCCGCGTAGCCGGACGACGCGATCACCACCGCCGCGCCGCCGTCGCCGATGCCGGACGCGTTCCCGGCGGTGACGGTGCCGCCCTCCTTGAAGTACGGCTTCAGCTTGCCCAGCATCTCGGCCGTGGTCTCGGGCCGCATGTGCTCGTCGCAGGCGAACTGCGTCTCGCCCTTGCGGCTCTTCAGCGCGATGGGCGTGATCTCGGCGTCGAAGCGCTTCTGCTCGCACGCCTGCTTCGCCAGCGTCTGCGAGCGCAGCGCGTACTCGTCCACCTGGTCGCGGGTGATGCCATAGTGGTCGGCCAGGTTCTCGGCCGTGACCGCCATGGAGCACCCGGCGAAGGTGTCGGTCAGGGCCTCCCAGAGCAGGTCCTCGTAGAACTTGCCCGCGGGCCCCAGCTTCTGGTCGCCGAAGCGCGCGCCGCGGATCACGTGCGGAGCCTGGCTCATGGACTCGGTGCCGCCGCACAGCGCCACCTCGGCCTCGCCCAGCAGGATCTCCATGGCCCCGCTCACGATGGCCTGGAAGCCCGAGCCGCACAGGCGGTTCAGGGTGAGCGCCGGCACGTCCAGGGGAAGCCCGGCCTTCAACCCCACGTGGCGCGCCAGGTAGATGGCGTCGGACGAGGTCTGCAGCGCGTTGCCGAAGACGACGTGACCGACCTCCTCCGCCGGAACGCCCGACTCCGCCAGCGCCGCCTTCGAGGCGAACACGCCCAGGTCGGTCGCGGAGAAGTCCTTCAGCGAGCCCCCGAAGGTCCCCATCCCCGTGCGCTTGGCGGAGAGGAAGACGACGTCGATGTCCTTGCCCTGCGTAGCCATGTGGCGCTGTTTCCCTGGTGGTGGACGATCCGGAAGCCGCACAATCTGGCCGGCCGCACCGGGCCGCGTCAAGCGACGGGCCGCTCCCCGTCCTCCCGTGCATCGCGGGCGGGGCGCGCCCTCGCCGCCCGCCGCCCGTCCGCCCGGCGGGACTGCACGGATGCGCCCCAAGTCGTTAGATTGGAGGAGCTTCACCGACCCGCCCGCCCCGGCCCGACCGTGGCGGCGCCGTCGCGTCGCCGAGAACCCGTCCCCCGCTCCTGCATGTCCCTCCCCTTCGAGAAGTCCGCCCGCGTTCCCGTGGTCGCCGAGCCGCGCGAGCCCGCGCGCGAGGAGCAGCGCCGCCGCGAGCCGGCCCATCCCATCCTGCGCGCCCTGAAGCGCACCCGCTGGCGGCTGGCCATCGCCGCCGTGGTCGTGGCGCTCTCGTTCGTCGCGGGCTTCCTGGCCCAGCGGAAGGGGGAGGAGGTCCCCGTTCCCGAGGTCGCCTACTCCGAGCTGCTGCGCGCGCTGGACGCCCGCCGGGTGGCCACGCTCGTCGTGCGCCCCGGGCACGACGTGCGCGGCCGTTGGACCGCGTCGCAGGCGCCCGCCGAGGGGTACGACTTCCGCGTGGTGTACCCGGTGGAGTCGCTGGACGGCCTGGCCGAGCGCGCCGAGCGCGGCGGCGCCGCCCTCCGCCTGGAGCGCGCCCCCGACGAGCGATCCGCGCAGGAGATGGCGATGCTGGGCTTCCAGCTCCTGCTGCTGGCCGGGCTGGGGTGGTTCCTGTACCACCACTTCCGCTCGCAGGGCGGCGGCGAGGAGCTGGGGCGCACGGGCGTTTCGGAGACGACGTTCGCGGACGTGGCCGGCACCCAGGGCGCCGCCGAGGAGCTGCGCGAGGTGGTGGAGTTCCTGCGCCGCCCGGACGCCTTCGCGGCCGTGGGCGCGCGCATCCCCAAGGGCGCCCTGCTGGTGGGCCCGCCGGGCACGGGGAAGACGCTGCTCGCCCGTGCCGTGGCGGGCGAGGCGGGGGTGCCGTTCTACTCCCTCTCCGGGTCGGAGGTCACGGGCTTCCTGGTGGGGATGGGGGCGCACCGCATCCGCTCGCTCTTCCGCCGGGCGCGGAAGAGCGGCGGCGTGATCTTCATCGACGAGATCGATGCCCTGGGCGGCAAGCGCGGGCGCAACCGCTCGCACAACGAGGACGACCGCACCCTGAACCAGCTCCTGGTGGAGATGGACGGCTTCACGCCGCTGGACGGCGTGGTGGTTATCGCCGCCACCAACCGGGCGGACGACCTGGACGAGGCGCTGAAGCGGCCCGGCCGCTTCGACCGCATCATCTCGGTCACCACGCCCAACTCCGCCGGGCGCGAGGAGATCCTGCGGCTGCACGCCGGCCGCCGCAACATCCCGCTCTCGGCCGAGGTGGACCTGGCGTGGCTGGCGCGGCTCACGCCGGGGGCCAGCGGCGCCGAGCTGGCGAACCTGCTGAACGAGTCGGCCATCAACGCCGCCCGCGAGGCGTCCCGCACCGTGCACTGGCGCCACATCGAGGCCGCCCGCGACCGGCTGCTGCTGGGGAAGGAGCGGAAGGGCTTCCGCGCGCTGGACCACGAGCGCTGCGTGGTCGCGTACCACGAGGCCGGCCACGCGCTGGTGGGCGTGCTGGCGGCGCCGCAGGACGGGCTGCACAAGGTGACCATCCAGGCGCGCGGCGAGGCCCTGGGCGTGGCCTTCTTCTCCCCCGACGACGACCGGTCGCTGTACCGCCGCTCGTACCTGGAGGGGCAGATCATGAAGGGGCTGGCCGGCCGCGCGGCCGAGGAGCTGGTCTTCGGCGCGGACGAGATCACCAGCGGGGCGCAGAGCGACCTGGCGCACGTGAACGGCGTGGCGCGGCGGATGATATACCAGCTCGGCATGGGCGAGGAGACGGGGCTGCTGGTGCACGACGGCGAGCCGGGCTCCCTCTCTCCCGAGGCGCACGCGCGGATGGACCACGAGGTGCGCCGCCTGCTGGACCGCCTGTACCGCCGCACGCGCGAGATGCTGGCGACCCACCGCGAGGCGCTGGCCGCGCTGGCCGTGGCGCTGCTCGAGCTGGAGACGCTGGACGGCCCCGACGCCATCCGGCTGATGGAGGAGGCCGGCCTGGTCCGCCCCACGGTGCCGGACGCGCTGCCGACGGCGCGGCCCATCGCCTCGCTTGCTCCGGCCGCGGGCGCGGCGTAGCTTCCCGACGCTCCAGGCCCGGAGCCCCGCCCCTTCCCGGGGCGGGACTCCGGGCCTTTCCCGTGCCCTCCGCCCGCCGCGCCGATGCCGTACCGGCTCCTGCGCACGCTGCTCTTCTCCCTCCCGGCGGAGACCGCGCACCAGGTCGCCACCGCCTCCCTCCGCGCCGCGCTGGCCACCCCCGCCGCGCGCGACCTCTCCCGCAGCCGCCTGCAGGTCGACGACCCCGCGCTGCGGGTGGAGCGCTTCGGCCTCCACTTTCCCAACCCGGTGGGCCTGGCCGCCGGCTTCGACAAATCCGGCGAGTCGTTCAACGCCCTGGGGGCGCTGGGCTTCGGCTTCGTGGAGATCGGGACGGTGACGGCGCTGGCGCAGCCCGGCAACCCGCGCCCGCGCCTCTTCCGCCTGCCGGCGGACGGCGCCCTGCTGAACCGGATGGGCTTCAACAACCCCGGCGCGGAGGCGGTGGCCGCCACGCTCTCGGGGACGCGGATCGAGCCGGTCCTCGGGATCAACCTGGGCAAGAGCAAGGCGACCCCGCTGGAGGAGGCGACGGAGGACTACCTGCGCTCGGCCGACCTGCTGGAGCCCCACGCCCGCTACCTGGTGGTCAACGTCTCCTCCCCCAACACCCCGGGGCTCCGCGCCCTGCAGGACGCCGCGCCGCTGCGCGCCCTGCTCCGCGCGCTCCGCCTCCGCGTCGCGGAGCGCGCCGCCGCCCGGGGAGCGGAGCCCGCCCCGATCCTCCTGAAGATCGCCCCCGACCTCACCGACCCGCAGGTGGAGGAGGCCGTGGGGATCGCGGAGCAGGAGGGCGCAGCGGGCATCGTGGCGACGAACACGACGGTGTCGCGCGAGGGGCTGCGGACGCCCGCGGCGGAGGTGGAGGCGATGGGGATGGGCGGGATCAGCGGCCCGCCGGTGCGGAAGCGCGCGCTGGAGGTGATCCGCCTGGCGTACCGCACGACCGGCGGGCGCCTGCCGGTGGTGGGCGTGGGCGGCATCTCGGGGGCGGAGGACGCCTGGCGGGCCGTCCGCGCCGGCGCGTCGCTCGTGCAGCTCTACACGGGGTTCGTCTACGGGGGGCCCACGCTGCCGCGGGACGTCAACCGCGGCCTGGCCGCCCTGCTGCGGCGCGAAGGGATGGGCTCGCTGGACCAGGCGGTGGGGATCGACGCCGGAGCGACGGCGTGACGCGCGCCGCACGCTTCCTGCGCGCGTACCTGCGCCCCGCCTCCGCGGACGTGCGCGAGGAGGAGGTCGTCTTCCGGGTGGACGGCGAGGAACGCGAGGCGACGCTCTACCTCCCGCGCGGCAAGGGGCCGTTCCCCGGCTGGGTGGCGCTGCACGGGCTCACCGTCCCGGGCCGGAAGCACGCCGCGATGGTGCGCTTCGTCCGCGCGATGGCGGCGTCGGGAGCGGTGGTCTTCGTTCCCGACGTGCCCGCGTGGCGCGCGCTGCGCCTGGACGTGGCCGCGGCCGGCGCGACGATCCGCGCGGCCGTGCACCACCTGGCCGGGCGGCCGGAGGCGGTGCCGGGGGGCGTGGGCGCGGTGGGCTTCTCGTTCGGCGCCACGCAGGCGGTGATCGCCAGGGCGGACCCCGGGCTGGCCGACGACCTGCGCTCCGTGGTCGCGTTCGGCGGCTACTGCGACCTGGCGCGCATGGCGCGCGGCCTCGTCCTTGGCGAGCACGAGTGGAACGGGGTGGTGCACCGCTTCGAGCCCGACCCGTACGGGCGCTGGATCGTGGTGGGCAACTTCCTCCACATGGTGGAGGGGATGGGCGACATGCACCGCGTGGCCGACGCCGCGCTGGAGCTGGCGCTGGAGGCGGGCCGGCGGGGCGCCTTCGCGGCGGACGCCGTCTACGACCCCATGAAGGCGCGCGTCCGCGAGTCGCTGAACGACGAGGAGCGCGCGGTGTGGGACGTGATCGCGCCCCCCTCCGGGCCGCTCCCGCTCGACTGGCCCGAGGCGCGCGAGTTCGTCGACCGCCTCGCCTCCGAGGCCATCCGCACCCAGCCCGGCCTGGACCCGCAGCCGATCCTGCACCGCGTCACCGGCCCGGTCGTGCTGGCCCACGGCTACGACGACCGCACCATCCCGTACACCGAGTCGCTGCGGCTGCACGCCGCCCTCGGCCCGGGCGCCCGCCGCTCCCTGACCCTCACCCGCCTCTTCGCCCACTCCACCAGCGGTGCCGCCCTGGGCCCCGCCCGCTACGCCGTGGAGGGCGCCCGCTTCTACCAGCTCCTCCACCGCGCGCTGACGTCGGTCTGAAGCGCGCCGGCGGGCGCTCTCTGGAAGCAGGAGGAAAATCCGCGGGGCGGACTCCGCGTTCGGCGCGTGCGCCATTCCGTTCGGCAGGACGGCACCGACGTCAGCTCCGGGAACGACGACGGCCCCGCCGCCCGGATCGGGCTGCGGGGCCGCGCGCGTGGCGGGGGACGCTACTTCTTGCCGAACATCCCGCCGAAGCCCTCGGCCAGGCCGCCGAAGCCCTCCTTCACCTCGTCGGCGAACTTCTTCAGGTCGCCCGGGTTGGCGTCGTGGGCGTGCCCGTGTCCGTGTCCGTGGCCGTGGCCGTGTCCGTGCCCCTGCACGCTCGCCTTCACGTCCGCCTGGACGTGCTGGTCCGCGGAGTGGTTGTGGTGCGCCTGGTGAGTGCGGTGGTGGTGGCCCTGCACGTGAGCGAACCCGCCCATCACCCCGGCCGCCCGCACCGTGCTGGCCGCGGGCTCCGGAAGCACCGATCCCAGGTGGTCCACCACGGTCCGCACCGCGGTGCGGGCCTGGTCGCCGGAGATCCCCGCGGCCTGGCTCACGCGCCCCACCAGCTCTTCGAACAGCGACATCGTATTCCTCCCAGGAGATCGGTTCGTCGTTCCATGGTGCCGGCTCCCGCGTCCACCGCGTCCCCGGCACGGGGCCGACCGGGCAAGGAGCAAGCCCCGGAGGCACCCGTCGTCCGCGGCAGGCTTCCCGCCCCGCACCCTTCCCGCGGTGGTACCGCCGCCTCCCTCCGCCGCCCACCATGGGAATGCGGCGCGGCACCGCGCGGCCGGCGGCGGCGGCCGAGCGGGGGGCTACACATGGCGTCCGTCGGCGCGCCCATTTCTCTGCCGCTCATGCGCTTCGGCTACCCCATCCCTTGACACGGCGGGCCGGATGCGCCAGAGTAGCACGTCGTTTTTCTCGCGGACTCCCGCGGGAGACACGCGCTCCCTCCTCTCCCCCGCCCTTCGCGGGCGGCTCCCCGCGCTACCCAGCCCTGTCGAGGTCGCCATGAAGCTGCACCCCCTCCGGCTCGCCCGCACCCTCGCCACCTCCGCCGCCATGATCGCCCTGGTCGCGTGCGGCGGAGCCGACAAGGGCGACGAGTCCGGCGCCACCCCCGACGACGTGGACCAGGAGACGCCGATCGCCGTCACCGACGAGGAGATCGCCGCGTTCACCGCTCCGGCCGACTCGTCGCTGACGCCCCAGCAGATCGAGGCGTACCTCCAGACCTCGCTCCTGCAGTACGACCTGATCCGCAAGGAGGCGCCCGAGCTGCACAAGAAGGCCCAGGCCATGGAGGCCCGGGCCAAGGAGGGCGGCGCCCTGGCCGGCCTGCGGAACATGGCCGACGCGGGCTCGCTGCTGATGGGCGCGGGCGAGCTGATCGGGGGGAGCTTCGTGCGCTCCGCCCGCACGCTGAAGCAGAACCCGGCCGAGATGGAGTACGTGCGCGACCGCATGGGCGAGGTGAGCGGCTACCTGATGGCCAGGTCGATGCACGAGGCCCAGGCGCGCCTGCCCGCGCAGATGCGCCAGCAGGCCGAGCAGCTTCGCGGCACGCCGGGCTTCACGAAGGAGCAGATCGACGAGATGATCAAGCAGGCCGACGACATGGAGCGCGAGCTGGCGGCCAACCGCCTCGGCGGCGCCGCGGCCCGCAACGTCGAGGCGCTGCGGCGCGCCCGCGGCAACGTCACCGAGGCCATGTGGACGCAGATCGGCTTCGCGGGCGGCGCGCAGGGGATCATCGCGCTGAACGGCCTGGCGGACCCGGCCGACACCGCCGCGACCAGGAAGCTGGACGAGTTCCGCCGCATCTACACCGACGCGCTGGCGAACCAGGTCTCGCCGGGGATGGAGAACGCCCCCGCCGAGGCCGCCAAGCAGGACTGACCTTCGGCCGGGGGGGAACGGAGGAGGGGAGGCGCCCGGGTGGGCGCCTCCCCTCCTCCGTTCTTCCGCCCGGCGCTACGCCGCGCGCGCGCCGGGGTTCTCGATCAGGTGCAGCGGGCAGAGCTCGTAGGCCTCCTCCTGCTGCCGCAGCACGAACTCGTACGTCCCCTCCACCGGAAAGCGCACCTCGTCCAGCGGGAGCAGGAAGCGCGTCTGCGGCGGGCCGGCGAGCCGGTCCGTGTCCGCGACCGTCGTGTGGCCGGTGACGCTCATCACCGGCGAGCCGGTGGGGTCCACCAGGTCGATGCGGAAGTCGATCTGGCCGCGCTCCGCCGGCTCCCACTCCACCGTCGCCGCCAGCATCATGCGGTCCTGCATGGCCGGGAATCCCGGCGCGTAGAGCTGGTGGAACACCCCGTGAACGTCCAGGCGCCCGTCCTCGCGGGTCCCGGCGTTCTCGCAGACCATGGCGTAGAGAACCCTCACGTATCCCTCGTCGTAGGTTGAATGCGTCGTCTGGCGGCCGTTCGGCCGCCCTCTCCCGTTCCGCTCACGCCCCACCGTCCAGCCGCACCCGCACCGCCTCCGCGTGCCCGTGCAGCCCCTCCGACTCCGCCAGCCGGATCACGTCCGGCCCGTGCAGGCGCAGCCGCTCGGCGGAGTAGCCGATCAGCGACGTGCGCTTCACGAAGTCGTGCACCCCCAGCGGCGAGGCGAAGCGCGCCGTGCCCCCGGTGGGCAGCACGTGGTTGGGGCCCGCGAAGTAGTCCCCCACCGGCTCCGGCGAGCTGCCGCCCAGGAAGATGGCGCCCGCGTTCCGGATCCTGCCGGCGAGCGCCATCGGCTCCGCCACCAGCAGCTCCAGGTGCTCCGGCGCGCGCAGGTCCGCCGCCGCCGCCGCCGCCGCCAGGTCAGGGACGACGACGATGGCGCCGTTCGCCTCCAGCGCCGCCCGCGCCACGTCGCGCCGGGGGTTGCGGGCGAGCAGGGCCTCCAGCGCCGCGGGGACGGCCGCCGCGAGCGCCTCCGAGGTGGTCACCAGCCAGGCGATGGCGTCGGGGTCGTGCTCCGCCTGGCCGATCAGGTCGGCGGCCACGTGCACCGGGTCGGCGGCGCCGTCCGCGATCACCAGGATCTCCGACGGGCCGGCCACCATGTCGATGTCCACCCGCCCGAAGACCTGCCGCTTCGCCTCCGCCACCCACTTGTTCCCCGGCCCCACCACCTTGTCCACGCGCGGCACCAGGTCGATTCCGTACGCCATCGCCGCCACCGCCTGCGCGCCCCCGATGCGCAGCACCTCCGTCACCCCCGCCACGTGCGCCGCCGCCAGCACGACGGGCGAGGCCTCGCCGCCCGGAGTGGGCGAGGCCATCACGATCTCGTCCACTCCCGCGACCGCGGCGGGGATGGCGTTCATGAGAACGGAAGAGGGGTACGCCGCCCGACCGCCGGGCACGTAGATGCCCACTCGGCGCAGGGGCAGGACGCGCTGTCCGAGGAGCGTGCCGTCCGGATGCAGGTCCACGAAGCCGTGCTCCCGCTGCCGCTCGTGGAAGTCGCGGATGTTGGCTGCGGCGCGGCGCAGAGAGGCGAGCAGATCGGCGTCGAGGGAGGCCGCCGCGCGCTCCATCTCGCCGATGCCGACCCGGAGGGCGGCGGCGTCCGCCGGGTCCCAGCCGTCCAGGCGGCGGGTCTGCTCCAGCAGCGCCGCGTCGCCGCGCGTGGCCACGTCGCGGACGATGGCGGCGACGGCGGCTCGCAGCGCCGGGTCGTCGGTGGACGCGGCGGCGGCGGCCTGGGCCAGCTCGGGGAACGGCGGGGCGCTGCGGAAGGTGCGGATGCTCAGCACGGCGGGACTCCACGGGGGTTCGGGGCGGCCTCGGCGGCGCGCGCCAGCTCGGCGATCAGGCGCTGGTGCTCCTCCAGGCGCAGCTTGTGGGAGGCGCGGTTGACCACCAGCCGCGCCGTCGACCGCGACACCTCGTCCACCACGACCAGTCCGTTCTCCGCCAGCGTCCGCCCGGTCTGCACCAGGTCGACGATCCAGTGGGCCAGCCCCAGGAGGGGCGCCACCTCCACCGAGCCGGAGATGCGGATCAGCTCCACCTGCATCCCCCGCGACGCGAAGAAGCGGCGGGCCGACTCCACGTACTTGGTGGCGACGCGTGGCGTCCTGCCCCCCGGCAGGCGCGGGTACGCCGCGTCCCGCGGCGCCGCCACGGCGAGCACGCACCCGCCGAAGCCGAGATCGAGGGGACGGAGGACGTCCGCCTCCGTCTCGGTGAGCACGTCCAGCCCCACCACGCCCGCGTCGGCGACGCCGGACTCCACGTAGACGGGCACGTCCATGCTCTTCACCGGCAGGAACTCGAAGCGCCCGTCGCTCGACGGCAGGATCAGCCGGCGCGAGTCGCGGGCGGCGGCGTCCAGCCCCGACCCGGCGACGGCGAACAGCGCCAGCGCCTCGCCCATCATCCGCCCCTTGGGCAGGGCGATCCGCAGCGGTCTCCCGGTCACGCGCCCTCCCCCAGCAGCTCGGCCACGGCGTCCGTCTCCAGCGCGAAGCCCACGGCGGGACGGCCCCGCCCGTAGAGGGCGAGCAGCCCGTCGTAGCGCCCCCCGTACCCCACCGCGCGCCCCACCCCGGCGACGAACACCTCGAACTGCATCCCCGTGTAGTAGCCCAGCCCGCGGATCTCGCCCAGGTCGTAGACCACGTGCGCGCGCGCCTCGGGGGTGAGGAGCGCGTCCACCGCGCGCAGCCGCTCGATCGCCTCCTGCGCCTCGGTCCCCGACGCCAGCGAGCGGGCGCGGAGGAGGACGTCCCCCCGGCCGATCAGCTCCGGGAGCTCGATCAGCGCGCGCGCCACGGCGGCGGGGGCGCCGATCTCCCGCGCCCCGGCGGCCAGCGCCGCGCGGTCCTTCCGGTCGATCGCGGCACGCAGCGCCTCCGCCGCATCGGGGGCCAGCCCGGCGAGGAGCGGACGGACGAAGCCGATGTCGCCCAGGTTGATCTGGAAGTCGCGCACGTCCAGCTCGCGCAGCAGGTCCAGCGCGAGGCGCAGCACCTCCACGTCGGCCTCGGCGCGGCCGTCGCCGATCAGCTCCGCGCCGAGCTGGAAGAGCTCGCGGCTGCGGCCCCCGCCCTCGGCCTCCTGCCGGTAGACCTTCCCGGCGTAGGAGAGGCGCAGCGGGAGCGGCGCGTCCGCCAGGCGCGTGGAGGCCACGCGGGCGATGGCCGAGGTGAAGTCCGCGCGAAGGGCCACCAGGCGGCCGTCGCGGTCCACGAAGCGGATCAGGCGCGAGGCCAGCTCGGGCCCCGCGCTGCGGGTGAAGACCTCCTCGTACTCGAAGGTCGGCGGCACGACCTCCTCGTATCCGTGCGCCTCGGCGAGCGCGAACCAGGCGCGCTGCACCCGGCGGCGCACCCGGACGTCCCCGGCCAGCAGGTCCTGGGAGCCGGGGGGAACGTGCGTCAGCGGTGTCGTTTGCATGCGGAAAGCTACACTCCCGCCGAGGGGGCCGGCAACCACGCGTGGGGATGCGGCACGCCCTTTGCGCATCCACGCCGGGCAGCAGTACCGTTTCCATGACCGCAACCTGTTCGGAGAGAGGCAATTATGGACGCCCTGCTGCTGATCGGTATCCTGCTCCTCATCCTGGCGCTCCTCGGCGTCGGTGGTGTGATCGGAGCGCTGAAGAGCGTGGCCTGGTTCCTCCTGATCATCGCGGTGATCGTGATCGCCTGGCGCATCATCACCGGCCGCCGCCCCGTCTGACGAGGCACGCGGTAGCATGGAGGAGCGGCGGGGACCCCACGGTCCCCGCCGCTCGCTTTTCCGGCATCCTTCCCCCGCCCGCCGTCACCCCGCCGTCACGTCGCCCGCCAGCGCCTTGAAGAGCTCGCCCACCTCCGTCGGGTCGCGCAGCCACGACCCCGCCGCCGTGTCCTCCGCGACGGGGTGCCCGATCACGACGCCCTCGCCGCGCTCCCCTTCCGCCAGCGCCCGGAACGCGTCCTCGTCCGTCCGGTCGTCGCCCAGGTAGAGCACGGGGGCGCCGGGGGGCGGCCGCATCTGGTCCAGGAGGAACAAGGCCGCGCGCCCCTTGTCCCACTCCACCCGCGGCCGCACCTCCAGCACCATCTTCCCCGCCGTCGCCTTCAGCCCCGGCCGCCCTTCCACCGCCGCCTCCACGATCGCCCTCACCGGGGGCTCCGCCTCGGGGCCCGAGAGGCGGTAGTGGATGGAGAGGGTGAGGCCCTTGTCCTCCAGGAAGCTCCCGGGAACGCCCTCCAGCGCGGGGGCGATGCGCGCCGCCGCCTCCTCCAGCAGCGGGCGCGCGGCGAGCGCCTCGGGGTGGATGCGCTCGATGCCTGGACCCTCGATCTCCATCCCGTGGTTGCCCGCGTACGCGATCCCGTGCAGCGCCGCCCGCTCGCGCACGTCCGCCAGCCCCCGCCCGCTCACGACGGCGGCCTCCACCCCGTCGCGCCCCATCAGGGCGGTCAGCGCCGCGCGCGTGGGCGCCGGGATCGCGGCCGCCTCCGGGCGCTCCACGATGGGCGCCAGCGTGCCGTCGAAGTCCAGGAGCAGCACCAGCCGCCCCGTCTCGCGCCATCCGGCCGTCCACCCGTCCACCCGCTCCAGCGCGTGCGCGATCATTCGCTCCCTCCGCCGCGTGTCCGCCGGGTCCGGCCGCGGCGTTGCCCCCGCCGCGCCCGCCCGGTACGTTCCCCGCCCGCAAACTACCACCCTGCACGGGGGCGCCGCATGTCCTGGACCGACCGGATCACCTTCGACGAGCGCGGGCTGGTGCCCGTGGTGGCGCAGGACGCGGCCACCGGCGAGGTGCTGATGCTGGCCTGGGCAGACGCCGAGGCGTTGCGCCTGACCGGGGAGACGGGAGAGGCGCACTACTGGTCGCGCTCCCGCCGCGAGCTGTGGCGGAAGGGCGCCACCAGCGGAAACGTGCAGCGCGTGCGCCAGGTGCGGGTGGACTGCGACGCGGACGCCGTCCTCTACGAGATCGACCGGACCGGCCCGGCCTGTCACACGGGCGAGCGGAGCTGCTTCCACCGCTCCGCCTCCCCCGGCGCGGGGGACGACGGCCTCGCTCCCGGCGCGGACGGCCGCCACGTCCTCTCCCGCATCGAGGACACCGTCCGCCGGCGCGAAGCCGAGCGGCCGGAGGGCTCCTACACGACCTACCTGTTCGAGAAGGGAATCGACAAGGTCCTCAAGAAGGTGGGCGAGGAGGCCGCCGAGACGCTGATCGCCGCCAAGAACGAGGGCACCTCCGAGCTCCGCTCCGAGGCCGCCGACCTGCTCTTCCACCTGCTCGTCCTCTTCCGCGCCAAGGGCCTGGAGCTGACGGAGGTGTGGGAGGAGCTGGACCGCCGCTTCGGCCGCGCCCCGCGCGAGGGATCGACGGAGGACCGGGCGTCGCGGTCGCGGGAGGGGTAGGCGGGAGGTCGCTCGTCGTTCCGCCCTCCCCTCCCCTCCGCCCAGCCCTCCCGCCCTGCGCCGCCTCCCTATCCGGCGGTCTCGACCCGCCGGCCAGCCCCCACCACCGTCACGGCGGGCTCGCGCTCGAACGATCCGTCGAGGATCATGTCCTCGTCGCCCGGGTCCTGCCAGCCGCCGCCGGCCGGGGGGCCCCACTGGACGCGCCGGTCGCGCACGTCGTAGGGCTGTACCCAGAAGAGCCGCGTCCCGAAGCGGCAGCGGGCCTCGGCGATCAGCACGGGGCCGCGGGTGCCGTCCTCCCGCTCCATCTCCGCGTCCAGCGTCAGCACCAGCACGTCGGGGCGCTTGGTGGCCGCGTAGCGCGCGATCACGCCCGATAGGATCTCGGGCGGGGCGCCCGCCACGCCGGCCGGGATCGGGATGGCCAGGGTGCGGTACTCGGGGGTGGCATGCCCGGGGTGCTCGTGTACGGCGCGCAGGCGCGGGGGCAGGTCCGACCCCGCCTCGGCCGCGCGCTCCACGTCGCCGCGCACCTCGTCCAGGAAGCGCGTCGCCATCCCCAGCACCCGTTCCATCTGCGCGAGCTTGCTCCGAGCCAACCGCTGTCCTTCCGCAGGAGAAAACGCCCGCCGCGCGCCACGCACCGGGCGGCGCGAGGCGGGCGGACCTTCACGATCCCACCATGCAAGCGCGCGGCCATGGGCGGGGCTCGGCAGATCCCGGACGGCGCGGTGTTCTGGATGCGCGCGGGGCCGAAAACCGACGCCCCGCCGGCCCTCAGTCCCGCGCCGCCTCCTCGATCGCGCGGCGCAGGCGGGGCCAGACGCCCGTGGCCAGGCGGAGGAAGTTCTCCCGCTCCTCGGGCAGGTCGGCCAGGAACTTCCACGCCGGCAGCGAGCCCTTCCGCGTGTTGCAGGCGTGGCAGGCGGCCACCAGGTTGCCCTCGGACCAGTCGCCGCCGCGCATGCGGGACTGCACGTGGTCCAGCGTGAGCTGCTCCGCGGGGAACGGCAGCGCGCAGTAGACGCAGCGGCAGCCGTCGCGCTCCAGCACGCGCTCGCGCAGCGCGATCGGGCCGCGGGACGGCACGGCTACTCCGGGATCACCACGTATCCGGCGGCGTGGAGCGCGTCCACCAGCTCTCCCACGTGGGTGGCGCCCCGCATCTCCAGCGACAGGCCGATCTCCGCCTCGGTCAGCCAGAGCCCGGGGGCGCCGCGGCGGTGGTCCAGCTCCAGCACGTTGGCCCCCAGCTCCGCGAGCTGCTGCGTGAGCGCCGCCAGCGCGCCGGGGCGGTCCTTCAGGCGCACCCGCATCCGCGCCAGCCGGCCGTCGCGGATCAGCCCCCGCTCGATGATGCGCGAGAGCAGGTTCACGTCGATGTTCCCCCCGCTCAGGACCATCACCACGTTCTTGCCGCGCAGGTCGCCCAGGTGACCGTTCACCACCGCCGCCACCGTCGTGGCCGAGGCGGCCTCCGCCACCGTCTTCTCCCGCTCCAGCAGGAGGAGCACGGCGCTGGCGATCTCCTCCTCGCCCACCGTGACCAGGTCGTCCACCCAGCGCTCGACCAGCGGAAAGGTGTGCTCGCCGATGCGGCGGACCGCGATCCCGTCCGCGATCGTCTCCGCCGGGGGGATCTCCACCAGGCGCCCCGCCTGGCGCGCGGCGTAGGCCGCGGGGAGCACGGCGGACTCCACCCCCACCACGCGCACCTCCGGGCGCACCGACTTGATCGCCAGCGCGACCCCCGAGATGATCCCGCCGCCGCCCAGCCCCACGACGACCACGTCCATCTCCGGGCACTGCTCCAGCAGCTCCAGCCCGATCGTCCCCTGGCCCGCGATCACCGCCTCGTCGTCGAAGGGGTGGATCAGCGTCAGCCCCTCGGCCTCGCGCAGCTCCAGCGCCCGCGCCATCGCCTCGTCGTACACGCTCCCGTGCAGCTCCACGCGCGCGCCGAAGCCGCGGGTGTTGGCCACCTTGACGAGGGGCGTGCGCTCCGGCATCACGATGGTGGCCGGGATGCCCAGCCGGCGGGCGTGGAAGGCCACCCCCTGCGCGTGGTTCCCGGCGCTGGCGGCCACCACGCCCCGCGTCCGCTCCTCGGGCGTCAGGGCCAGCATGCGGTTCAGCGCGCCGCGCTCCTTGAACGAGCCGGTACGCTGCAGGTTCTCGAACTTGAACCAGGCGTGCCCCCCGAACATCTCGCCGAAGGTCTCGGACGGGGTGCAGGGGGTCAGGACGACGTGGTCGGAGATCCGCGCGCGGGCCTGCTGGATGTCGGCGAGCGAGAGCATGGGCGCGGAAAGCGTGGAGAGGATCGCCCCGGCGGCGTTGCCGGAAGCGCCGGGATGTGATAACCTCCCCGCGCGGGATGGGCAAGGTGCCGTCCGCCCCCCGCGCGCCCCGCCCGGGGGCCCGGCCACCCGCTGCCCGCGACGTGCTCGACGCCAGGATCCTCGCCCTGCGGGACGCCCTCCGGGCCCATCCGACCGAGCCGGCCGACCCCGGCCCGAACGTCCCCCGCGCCGCCGTGGCACTGCTCGTGCGGCCGGCGCCCACGGACCTGGAGCTCCTGCTCATCCGCCGGGCGGTGCGGCAGGGCGATCCGTGGTCCGGCCACATGGCGCTTCCGGGAGGACGGGCGGACCCCGGCGACGCGGACGCGGTGGCGACCGCCGTGCGGGAGACGCACGAGGAAGTGGGGATAGACCTGCGCTCCGCCGGCGTCTTTCTGGGCGGCCTGGACGTCCTGGCGCCCCGTTCCGGTGCGCCGCGCATCGCCGTCTGGCCGTTCGTGTTCGGAGTGAAGCACAGTGTTGAGGCGGAGCCGAACCACGAGGTGGAGTCGGCGGTCTGGATCCCGGTGGGCGAGCTGACCGCCCCCGGTGCCGTCACGGAACACCTTCATGAGATGGAAGGGCGCCCGCCCCTCCCTTTCCCGGCCTACGGGCCCCGCGGCTACGTGATCTGGGGGTTGACGTACCGCATGCTCGAGCAGTTCCTGCAGCGCTACGAGGCGGCACGCGCCGGGGAGACCCCCCCGTGAGCGCGCCGCGCGCGCTCGTGCTGGGCTGCGGCTACGTGGGGCTGCGCCTGGCGCGCCTGCTGGCCGCCGGCGGAGTGCGCGTCACCGGCACCACCCGCGACCCCGCGCGCTTCCGCGAGATCGAGTCCGCCGGCGCCGAGCCGGCCGTGGCCGACGTCCTGGACCCCGCCTCGCTCGCCCCGCTGGCGGCGGTGCGGGCGGACGTCGTCTTCGACCTGGTCCGCCCCCTCCGCACCGGCCCCGACGACTACACGACCGAGGGGACGCGCAACGTGGTGGCCGCGCTCTCCGCCCGTCCCCCGGCCTCCGTGGTGTACGTCAGCAGCACCTCGGTGTACGGCCGCCGCGAGGGCGAGGTGACCGACGAGACCACGCCGATCGCGCCCGCATCGCCCGCCGGACGGGCGCGGGCCGACGCGGAGACGCTGTACCTGGACGCCTGGCGCAGCCGGGGCGTTCCCGCCCGCGTCTGCCGGGTGCCGGGGATCTACGGCCCCGGGCGCACGCTGCGCGGGCGGCTGGAGAGCGGCGCTTACCGGCGCGTGGACGACGAGTCGCGCTGGATCTCGCGCATCCACGTGGACGACCTGGCCGCCGGGCTGGCCGCCGCCTGGCGCCGCGGCTCCCCGGGCGAGGTCTACCTGCTCTGCGATGACACCCCGGTCACGGGGAACGAGTACGCGGAGCTCACGGCGTCGCTGCTGGGGGTGCCCCTGCCGCCCGCCGTGTCGCGCGACGACATCCGCCGCGACCTGTCGGCCAGCGCCTTCGAGCGGCGCGTCTCGGCGCGGCGCTGCAGCAACCGGCGCATGCGCGAGGAGCTGGGGGTGATCCCCGTCTACCCCTCCGTGCGCGAGGGGCTGCCCGCGGCGCTGCGGGAGGAGGGGGTCCTGGGATGAGCGCGCCCCGCCCCACCGTCACGCTGACGCTGACCGTACGCCAGGCGGAGGCCCTGGGCGCGCTGGCCGCGCTGGAGGACCTGCCGCCGGAAGCGTACGCCGCCGAGGTCCTGGCGAAGCACCTGTACCACGCCTACACCCCCCAGGCGGCGCAGCGCGCCGCGGCCCGCACCGGGATGTCCCCGGACGCGGCCGGGGAGCCATCGTCCCGCCCCTGACCCACGCCGATGCAAGAGAGATCGCTGGCGTTCCTGAAGCAGCTCCTGGACACCCCGGGCCCCTCGGGGTTCGAGACCGCCCCTGCCCGCATCTGGCGGGCCGAGGCGGAGACCTTCGCCGACCGGGTGGAGGTGGACGTGGCCGGGAACTCGCTCGCCACCCTGGGCGGCGGAGCCGAGCCGCGGGTGATGCTCGCGGGGCACATCGACGAGATCGGGGTGATGCTCACCCACATCGACGACGAGGGCTTCCTGTACGTCGAGGGCATCGGCGGGTGGGACCCGCAGGTGCTCGTGGGCCAGCGGATCCGCCTGCTGGCGAAGGACGGCGAGGTCGTGGGCGTGGTGGGCAAGAAGCCCATCCACCTGATGAAGGGCGACGAGAAGGAGAAGTCGGTCAAGATGACCGACCTGTGGGTCGACATCGGCGCCCGCTCCCGGGCCCAGGTCGCCGAGCGCGGGGTGCGCGTGGGCGACCCCGGCGTGGTCGACTCGCGCCTGGTGGAGCTGGGCAACGGGCTGATCGCCTCGCGCTCGGTGGACAACCGCATCGGCGCCTTCGTGGTGCTGGAGGTGCTGCGGCGGCTCGCGGCCGAGTCCCGCCCGGCCGCATCGGTCACCGCCGTGGCCACCACGCAGGAGGAGATCGGCTACAGCGGCGGCGGGGCGCGGGTGGCCGCGTACGCCGTGCAGCCGCAGGTGGCGATCGTGGTGGACGTCACCTTCAGCAGCGACTCGCCGGGGGTGGACAAGAAGCAGGTGGGCGACCACCGGCTGGGGAGCGGCCCCGTCCTGACCCGCGGCTCCGCCATCCACCCGCTCGTGTTCGAGCGGCTGGCCGAGGTGGCCGAGGCGGAGGGGATCCCCTGCACCATCCAGGCGTCCCCGCGCTTCACCTCCACCGACGCCGACGCCATCTACCTCTCGCGGGCGCCGGTGGCCACGGGGGTGGTGGCGATCCCCAACCGCTACATGCACTCCCCCAACGAGATCGCCTCGCTGGAGGACGTGGACGCCACCGTGCGGCTGATCGCGGCGTTCTGCCGCTCGCTGGGCGCGGGCGACGACTTCGTCCCGCGCTGAGGGGGCCCGTGCGCACGGTGGACGAGATCGTGATGCGGGCGCCGGTGGAGGCGTGCTTCCGCGCCGGCGCCGACGTGGAGCGCTGGCCGGAGCGCCTTCCCCACTACCGCTGGGTGCGCTTCGGCCGCAAGGACGGCTTCGGCACGGGGATGGTGGAGATGGCGGCGCGCCGCGACTTCGGCCCCCTGCCCTGGCCCGTCTGGTGGGCGTCGGAGATGACGGTGGACGAGGCGCGGCCCGCGGTGATCTACCGCCACGTGGACGGCGTCACCACGGGGATGGACGTGGAGTGGACCTTCGAGCCCACGGCCGACGGCGCCACCCTCGTCCGCATCGTCCACGAGTGGGAGGAGGGGCCGCGCTGGCCGCTTCCGTCGCCCCTGCGGCGGGCGATCGGGAACGCGGTGATCGGCCCCGTGTTCATCCACCACGTCGCGTCCCGCACCCTGGACGGCATCCGCAGGCACGTGGAGGGCGGGTAGGTCGACCTTCGTCCACGTCGGGTGCGCGCCCGCTGGCGGACGTCTCGTCCTGCCTGCGACGACTGCGGGAAGGGAGTTCACGGAGTTCGCGGAGTTCGCGGAGTACAGCGCGATGTTTCCGCGAACTCCGCGTACTCCCTTGCGAACTCCGCGTCCCTGCTTTCGTCGCCCGCCGCGGGAGAAGTCCCCGGCGGAAGCGGTACGGTGGACGGCATCCGGAGGCGCGGAGGGGATCCAGGCGCACGGAATCGCGGAACCGGTGTATCAGCGGGCCGGAACCCCGCACAGCGGCGCGGGGGGCGACGTCACCGTCGCCCCCCACGCTCATTTTTTCCAGGGCAGGCGCATGGATCGAGAGCAGGACGGACGGAGCGCGCGGCGCCGGGTGGCGGTCACCGGCATCGGGTGCGTGACGCCCATCGGGACCGGGGTCGAGGGGCTGTGGGAGGGTCTGCGGGGGTGCGAGTCGGCGGTGCGCCGCATCTCGCGCTTCGACCCGTCGCCCTTCCGCTCGCACATCGCCGCGCAGATCGACGACTTCGTTCCCACCGACTGGATGGACCGCAGCCGCGCGCGGCGCATGGAGCGCTACGCGCAGCTCTCCGTGGCTTCGGCGCGGATGGCGCTGCAGGACGCGTCGCTGGAGCCGGGCTCGCAGGACCCGGAGCGCGTGGGCGTGATGATGGGGAGCGCGCTGGGCGGCGTGGCGTACGGAGAGACGCAGTTCGAGAGCTACGTGCGCGGCGGGGTGCGCCAGGTGGACCCCATGCTGGCGCTGGCGGTGTTCAACGGCGCGTCGAGCTGCAACGTGGCCATCGAGTTCGGCTTCACGGGGCCCAACTCCACCAACGGGATGAGCTGCGCCTCGGGCGCCATCGCGGTGGGCGACGCGTGGAAGCTGATCCGCGACGGCGAGGCGGAGGTGGTGGTGGCCGGCGGGGTGGAGGCGCCCCTGGCGCCCCTCTGCTACGGCGCCTTCGCCATCATCCGCGCCATGTCCACGCGCAACGACGACCCGCAGCGCGCCTCGCGCCCCTTCGACGCGGGCCGCGACGGCTTCGTGATGGGCGAGGGCGCGGCGGTGCTGATCCTGGAGGAGATGGAGCACGCCAAGGCACGGGGCGCCCGCATCTACTGCGAGGTGCTGGGCTACGGGACCAGCAACGACGCGCACCACATGACCGCGCCGCGCCCGGACGGGGCCCAGGCGGCACGCGCCATGCGGGACGCGCTGCGCACCGGCGGCCTGCGGCCCGAGGACGTGGACGTGGTCAACGCGCACGGCTCCTCCACGCCGCTCAACGACAGCACGGAGAGCCGCATCATCCGCGACGTGTTCGGCGAGCACGCGGACCGGCTGGCGGTGAGCGGCACGAAGGGCTACCACGCCCACTGCCTCGGCGCGACGGGGGCGATGGAGGCGGCCATCTCGGCGCTGACCATCTCGCGGGAGTGGATACCGCCCACGCTGAACCTGGAGTGCGCGGGGGAGGGCTGCGACCTTCCGTACGTGACGGGAAAGGGCGAAGAGCGCCCGGTCCGCACGGTGGTGTCGAACTCGTTCGGCTTCGGCGGGATCAACGCGGCACTGGCCCTGGGGGCCGCGTGACGGGTGGACGGGAGGGAAGCCTCGCGGCGGAAAAGTCCGCGCGGGGACCGGCGGAAAGCGTAAAGGGTTTGACAGCGCCCCAATGCATCCTTATCTTCACCGGTTATGATCGGAAATTCCGGGAGAAGCCGCCGCGGAACGCACACGGAAAGAGCAGCGAGCCCTCGCAATCCAACGAGGCTCGCTGCTCTTGTTCTTTGCGCCGAAAGGACGCGATCCGACAATGTTCTTGAGCTCCAGGGCCCTCGATTCCTTTGACCAGTACCTCCACGATGTTGAGAAGTACCCACTGATCGACGACCCCGCGGAGGAGCGTGCCCTCGCTCACCGCGCCCGGGCCGGTGATCGGGCCGCCGCCGAGCGGCTCGTGACGGCGAACCTGCGGTTCGTCATCTCGTACGTGAAGAAGTACCAGGGGCGTGGTCTCGGCCTGGCCGAGCTCGTGTGCATCGGCAACGAGGGGCTCCTGAAGGCGGTGAAGAAGTTCGATCCGGACAAGGGGGTGAAGTTCATCTCGTACGCCGTGTGGTGGATCCGTCAGACGGTCCTCCAGGCGCTGGCCGAGCAGACGCGGTCCGTCCGCATTCCGCTCAACCAGAACTCCAACCTGGTCAGGCTCTCCCGCGTGGAGACCCACCTGACCCAGGCGCTCGGGCGGGCCCCGACCGACGAGGAGATCGCGGACGAGATGTGCGAGCCGGTGGACACCATCCGCGCCCTGCGCCGCGTGGCCGCGAGCGAGCTGTCGCTCGACGCGCCGCTCGACCGCGGCGACCGGGACTCGGCCAGCTTCGGGGAGCGCTTCGCGGGCTCCGAGAGCGACGAGATCGAGGAGGAGGTCGAGTCGCAGGCGCGGCGCGAGTTCCTGGAGCGGATGTTCGAGAAGTACCTTACGGAGCGGGAGCGGAAGATCCTCTACCTCTACTACGGTCTGGACGAGGGGGAGGAGCGCACCCTGGAGGAGATCGGCTCTCTCCTGGGCGTGACCCGCGAGCGGATCCGCCAGATCCGCAACCGCGCCTTCGAGAAGCTCCGCGAGAGCCCCGACGGGTCGGCCCTGGAAGGCTTCTGGGCCATCACGTAGGCGCCCCCGCGACAGGTCTTGCCACGGGGCGGGGGGATCCAACCGGATCCCCCCGCCCCGTCGCGTATCCCCGTACCCGATCCCACTCGATGTCCAGCGACACCCTGGCGGCGCGCATCCGCGACGACTTCCCCGTCTTCTCCCGCCGCGCGGGCGGGATGCCCTTCGCCTTCTTCGACGGACCCGGCGGCTCGCAGGTGCCGCGGGCCGTGGCCGACGCGGTGGCGGAGTACCTGGTCCACCACAACGCCAACACGCACGGCCGGTTCCTCACCTCGCGCGAGACGGACGAGACCATCTCGCGCGCCCGCTCCCGCGTGGCCGACCTGCTGGGCGGCGACCCGGGCAAGGTGGCGTTCGGCGCCAACATGACCACGCTCACCTTCGCCCTCTCCCGCGCGCTGGGCCGCGAGTGGGGACCGGGCGACGAGGTGGTGGTCACCGAGCTGGACCACCAGGCGAACGTGGCCCCGTGGCGCCGCATGGCCGAGGAGCGGGGGATGACGGTGCGCGCGATCCCCTTCGATCCGGAGACCCTGACGCTGGACTACGCGGCGGCGGAGGCGGCCATCGGGCCGCGCACGCGCCTCGTCGCGATCGGGGCGGCATCGAACGCGGTGGGGACGGTGAACGACGTGCGCCGCGTCGCCGAGATGGCGCGGGCGGCGGGGGCGCTCTCGTTCGTGGACGCGGTGCACCTGGCGCCGCACCGGCGCGTCGACGTGGCGGCGCTGGGCTGCGACTTCCTGGCCTGCTCGGCCTACAAGTTCTTCGGTCCCCACGTCGGCATCCTCTGGGGCCGGCGCGAGCACCTGGAGCGCTTCACGCCGTTCAAGGTCCCGCCCGCGTCGGACGACGCGCCGGAGCGGTGGGAGACGGGGACGCTGAACCACGAGGGGATCGCCGGGACCGCCGCGGCCATCGACTGGATCGCCGGCCTGGACCCCTCGTCCTCCGCCGACGGCGGGGCGCGCGGCGCGCTGGACCGCGCCTTCGCGGCGATCGAGGCGCACGAGACCTCCCTCTTCGCGCGCCTCTGGGACGGGCTGGGGAGGATCGACGGCGTGCGGCGCTACGGCGTGGCCGCGGACGGGCCGCGGACGCCCACGGCCGCATTCACGGTGGAGGCCGCGCCGCCGGACGAGGTGGCGCGCAGGCTGGCCGAGGAGGGAGTGTTCGTGTGGAACGGGAACTTCTACGCCCTCACCGTCTGCGAGCGGCTGGCGCTGGAGGACTGCGGAGGGCTGATCCGCGCGGGCCTGGCCCCGTACTCCACGGAGGAGGACGTCGACCGCCTCCTGGCGGGCGTGGAGCGGATCGCGCGGGGCTGACGGAGGGGGCGGCTTCCGACGACGTCACCACTTCCGACGTCGTCCGACGATGTGAAGAGGGGCGGGGGGGGGGGGGGCCGGGGCCCCGGCGCGCGCCGGGGCCCCCGGGGGGGGGCGGGGGGGGGGGGGGGGAAGCCCCCCCGGGGCGCCCCGCCC
>JASLAX010000237.1 GCA_030146875.1 Longimicrobiaceae bacterium | reverse complement strand
GACCGTCTTCCGGATGTGCCAGTACTTCGGCGCCAAGGAGGAGTGCCAGTACTGCGACATCAACCACAACTGGCGCCAGCACAAGCAGGCGGGGCGGCCGTACACCGGCATCAAGCCCATCGACGAGGTGCTGGAGGCGCTGGAGATCGTCGACCGCTTCGACACGGAGAAGGTCTCGCGCGCCTACACGCTGACCGGCGGCAGCGTCACCTCCAAGGTGGACGGGCTGGCGGAGGCCGACTTCTACGGGCGCTACGCGCAGGCGATCGAGGAGCGCTTCCCCGGCCGGTGGATCGGCAAGGTGGTGGCCCAGGCGCTGCCGAAGGCGGACGTGCAGCGCTTCCACGACTACGGAATCCGCATCTACCACCCCAACTACGAGGTGTGGGACAAGCGGCTGTTCGAGATCATCTGCCCCGGCAAGGAGCGCTACGTGGGCCGCGAGGAGTGGCACCGGCGCATCTTCGACGCGGCGGACGTGTTCGGCGCCCGCTACGTGATCCCCAACTTCGTGGCCGGGGTGGAGATGGCGCGCCCGTTCGGCTTCGCCACGGCGAACGAGGCCATCGCCTCCACGGCGGAGGGGCTGGACTACTTCATGTCGCGCGGGGTCACGCCGCGCTTCACCACCTGGTGCCCCGAGCCGGCGACGCCGCTCGGCATCGACAACCCCGAGGGGGCGCCGCTGGAGTACCACATCCGGCTGCTGGAGGTGTACCGCGAGACGCTGGAGAAGCACGGCCTGAAGCCGCCCCCGGGCTACGGCGTGGCCGGCGCCGGGAACGCGGTCTTCTCCGTCTCCTCGTTCATGGACACGCTCGCCCCCGACGAGGTGGTGGAGGAGGAGGCGGTCGGCGCGGGGGCGTAGCCCGTCGCCACGGCCGGACGAGAAACGGCCCCGCTCCGAGCTTCGGAGCGGGGCCGATTCGCATCCCGCCGACGCGCCCGGCTTCGGACGCAGCGTCGCCGTCAGCGAGTGGCGAGGGTCACGGCGTGCAGCAGTCGCGGGTGAGGATGGTCGGGCACTTCAGCCAGGTCGGGCAGACGCAGGTGAAGCCGGACTCCTGCCCCTCCACCGTCCCGCACTCGGTACAGGTCTGGTCCGTCTGGAACGAGTCCACGGTCAGGTCCTCGACGGCAAGCGAAAGCTTCTTCATGGCGGACTCCTCGGTCGAAAGGGGGAGGGGTGCGGCGTGCGGCACGTACCGCGTGCGTGGAGGTCGCCGGACCAGGCGGGTCAGGCCCAGACGCAAGCCGCGCTCACACCCAAGATGCGTCCTCGTCCTCGCGCCGCCAAGACCCAGCGGGCTCCCGACGAGCCAGTACGGTCTCCGCCCGTCCCGAAGACACGCCCGCTCCATCCAGGCGTTTAACTGGCATCCTCCGCCATCGTCGCAGCTTGGCACGACGCAGGGCACACGTTAGGGGACGTTAAACGTTCCCGCGCGACGAGATTTCCCGCAGCCGCCTCCGGCGGGTGCCGAGCGCGGGGTCGGCGACCGTCACGACCGCCGCCTCGCCACGGCCTCCCGCCCCGGTACGGACGCGAAGAGCCTGGCGCCTCCCCCGGTGGCCGTGTAACCTTCGGCGTTCGCCGCTCGCCCCACCATCCGCGAGGATGCCATCGACCGACACGTGGTGCTGGAGACGGAGCGCCTCGTCCTGCGGCACCTGACGCTCGACGACCGGGGGCCCCTGTACGCCCTGCTCTCCCCGCCCGCCGTCTCGCGCTTCATCGGCGGGCCGCTGGACGAGGAGGAGCAGCGCAGGCGGATCGCCGGCCACGTCGCCGCGTACGCGGAGCGGGGATACGGCGCCTGGGCGGTGGAGCGGAAGGAGGACGGCGCGCTCCTGGGCCGTTGCGGCCTGCACCGCTGGACGATCGACGGGGTGGACGAGGTGGAGGTCGGCTACGCCTTCGGCGAGGCCTTCCGGGGCCGCGGCTACGCGACCGAGGCCGCCCGGGCGACCCGCGACTGGGGCTTCCGCAACCTGGACGTCCCGCACCTCGTCTCCATCATCGACCCGCTGAACGCCCCTTCCCTCCGCGTGGCGGAGCGGAACGGGATGACGCCCTGGTAGGCCGCCGTCTTCATGGAGAGGCCCGTCCGGGTCTACCGCATCGAGCGGGCGGCGTGGGAGCGCCTCCCGGCCGCCTGATCCACCCCTCCGCGACCCGCACCGTTGCCACGCATGCGCTCCTTCCTCCGCTTCCGCTCCGCCGCGCTCGCCCTGCTGCTGCTCGCCGCCTGCGCCACCGCCCAGAAGAAGTTCGAGGAGGGCCGCACCCTGGAGGAGCGCGGGCGCGCCTCCGACGCCGCGGCGCGGTACGTGGAGGCGCTGAAGAAGGACCCGTCGCTGGCGGAGGCACGCGCGCGCCTGCGGGAGACGGGGACGCGCGCGGTGGGCGACTACCTGCGCGAGGCGGATGCGGCGCGCGCCGCCGGACGCGCGGACGACGCGGCCGACGACGTGCTGGCGATGGAGGCGCTGGTCCGCGGCGCCTCCGGCGTGGGCGTGCCGCTCGACGTGCCGGCGGACTGGGAGACGCGGCGCCGGGAGACGCTGGACGCGGCGATCTCGGCCGCGCTGGCGGCGGGCTCGTCCGCGGCGGGGCGGGCGGAGTTCGACCAGGCGGTGCGCGGCTACGAGCGCGCGGCGGGGCGCTACCAGCCGTCCCACGCGCAGCGGACGGCGCTGGACCGCGCACGGCACGACGCGCTGCTGGGGTGGGCGGAGTCCGAGGCGGCGCGCGGCGCGTTCCGCTCGGCGTACGAGCGCGCGGGGCTGGCGGTGGCCGCGCTGG
>JASLAX010000133.1:0-30000 GCA_030146875.1 Longimicrobiaceae bacterium | reverse complement strand
ACGCGCCGCACGAACGGCGCGAGGGAGGCCGAGACCTGGCCCGTGCCGCACCCCAGGTCGCCCACCGTCCAGCGGTCGTCGAGCAGGCCCAGCAGCCCCAGCAGCTCCGCGCGGGCGCCGAACAGCTCCGCCCGCAGGCGGTCCCACTGGCCGGCGGCGGAGGAGAAGAACTCGCGGGAACGCGTGGTGCGCTCCGCCAGCACGCTCGCGAGCCGGCGGGCGTCCTGCGCGGCGGCGGGAAGGGCGGCCACCTCGCGGCGCACGATCTTCCACACGCGCAGCAGGTCGTCGTCCAGCCGGTCGGCGGGCATCCGGTAGCGGCGGGTGGTGCCCTCGGCCCGCGCGCTCACCCATCCCTCGTCGCCCAGCAGCTTCAGGTGCCGCGACACGGTGGACTGCGGCAGCCGCAGCACCCGGCACAGCTCCCCCACCGTGAGCTCGTGCCGCTCCAGCACCACCAGGGTGCGGGAGCGGGTGGCGTCGGCCAGGGCCGAGAGGCGGTCGAGGATGCCGGGGGCGGTAGTCATCTATCCATTTATCCGGATTGAATGATGCAACCCGCGGCCTCCGCTGTCAAGCCGCACCCGCACGCGGCACGAAAAGGCGACGCCCCCCTCCCGCGGCGGGAGGGGGGCGTCGCCGTGAGCCGCTGCCGCCGAAGGTCAGCGGCGGCGGTCGGCGCTGAAGCGGACCAGGCGCCCGCCGTGGTCCACCACGCAGGTGCCGCGCAGGCGGCCGGCCGTCCAGCGTACGGAGCTCAGGCGGGTGTCGCGGGTGCGGCGGAAGTCCGCGTCGATCGCGGAGTTGCGCACGCGGTAGCGGTCGCGGACGGCCCGGCGGCAGACGCGCTCGGCCTGGTTCGCGAGCGCCCGCTCGCTGCGGCGGTCGTACCGGTCGTCGTAGCGCCCGTCGCGCTCGCGGTCGCGGTCGTCGTAGCGGCCGTCGCCGTTCCGGTCGCGGGCGCGGTCCCACACGCTGCTGCCGCCGCCGCTGCCGTAGCCGTCGCCCACGCGGAACTCCGCGCGGCAGCCGTAGGCCACCCACAGCCCGCGGCGGTCGGTGCCCCAGGTGCGGCCGGTGATGCAGGCGGTCCGGCTGAGCTGGCGGATCATCCGCACGCCGCCGCGCACGTCGCTGGTGCAGTACATCCGGTCGTTCGAACGGGACTCGCAGGTCACGTTGCGCTGCGCGGACGCCTCGCTGGGAGTGGCCGTCACGGCGCCGGCGGCGGCCACCAGGGCGGTGAGGGCGAGCGATGCTTTGCGGATCATGGTAGGCTCCTTGTCGGTCGGATGACGGCCCGGGCCTCAGGCCGCGCTGCCCCATGGTCTTGCAACGGGCGCGCCGGAGGGCGGCACCGCCCCGGCCCATCTCCCGCGGCTTCGGGCATCTCGTTGCAATGCAAGGAGATACGGCGCACCACGCCATCCAGCGCCCACCGATCGACCCGACGTGGGACGACCTCCGTCGTCTCCCGCACCGGCCAGCGCGTGTCTCCCGGCCGGGACAGCGCGAGGGGCTGTCCTCCTCGATGGACGAAGCTCTCGACGGTGCCCACCACGGCGTGGAGGTCGTGGAGGGAGCGGCGCCTCCGCGCAGGCCGGCCGGAGCGCCGTCGAGGCCATCCGCCGTCGCCCTTCGCGCCGGCGCGTCCGGGCGAAAGCGCGAAATCCCCCACGAAGCGTCGGCCGTCTTCCGGTTGAGACGGGGGGCGCGCGGACGTAGATTGCCGGCCCGGACGGAGCCCCGCCGGCCGTCCTCTCGCATCGATCGACCGACCCGGACCGAAAGACATAGATGCTCGACGCCCTGATGCGCCCCCGCTCCATCGCCGTGATCGGCGCGAGCCGGACCCCGCGCACCATCGGATACCAGATCCTGGACAACCTGGTGCGGCACGGCTACGCCGGCGCCGTCTACCCCGTGAACCCCACCGCCCAGGCGGTGCACTCCATCCGCGCGTATCCCTCGGTGGAGGCGATCCCGTACGACGTGGACCTGGCCGTGATCGTCGTTCCCAAGCAGCACGTCATGTCGGTGGCGGAGTCGTGCTGCCGCAAGGGCGTGGGCGGCATGGTCGTCATCTCCGCCGGCTTCAAGGAGGTGGGCGGCGACGGCGAGGAGCGCGAGCGGGCGTTGCGCGAGCTGGTGCGCGCGCACGGCGTCCGGCTCGTCGGCCCCAACTGCATGGGCGTGCTGAACACGGCCGAGGGGATGTCGATGAACGCCACCTTCGCGCCCACCATGCCGCCCGCGGGGCCGGTGGCGTTCATGAGCCAGTCGGGCGCCATGGGCGTGACGATCCTGGACTACGCGGCGGAGTACGGCATCGGCATCTCGCAATTCGTCTCCGTGGGCAACAAGGCCGACGTCTCCGGCAACGACCTGGTGCAGTACTGGGCCGACGACGAGAAGACGGGCGTGATCCTGATGTACCTGGAGAACTTCGGGAACCCGCGCAAGTTCACCCGCCTGGCCCGCGAGATCACCCGGAAGAAGCCCATCATGGTGGTGAAGTCGGGCCGCTCCGGCGCGGGGGCGAGGGCGGCGTCCTCCCACACCGGCTCGCTCGCCGGGGCGGACACCGCGACGGACGCCCTGCTGCGCCAGAGCGGCGTGCTGCGGGTCGACACGGTGGAGGAGATGTTCGACCTGGCGATGGCGTTCAGCCACCAGCCCATCCCGCGGGGCAAGCGCGTAGCCATCGTCACCAACGCCGGGGGGCCGGGGATCCTGATCGCCGACGCCTGCGAGGCCGCGGGGCTGGCGGTGACCGACCTTACGGAGGAGACGCGCGCCTACCTGGCCCAGCGGCTCCCCGAGGAGGCGTCCACGCGCAACCCGGTGGACATGATCGCCTCCGCCACGCCGCAGTCGTACCGCATGGCGGTGGAGGCCGTGCTGGCCGACCCCAACGTGGACGCGGTGATCGCCACCTTCGTCCCCCCGCTGGGCGTGCGGCAGGAGGACGTGGCCGAGGCCATCGTGGGCGCCGCCGGCGGGGCGCGGGAGAAGCCGGTGCTGGCCGTGCTGATGGGGCGCGAGGGGCTGCCGCAGGGGCTGGCGGAGCTGAACGCGGCGGGGATCCCCGGCTACCGCTTCCCCGAGTCGGCCGCGCGCGCCCTGGCCGCCATGTACCGCCACCGCTGCTGGCTGGACCGGCCGGCCGGCCAGGTGCGGGCGTTCGAGGTGGACCGCGCCGCCGTGGAGGGCATCCTCTCCGCCGCGAAGGCCGCGGGGCGCCAGAAGCTCTCCGAGCCGGAGGTGATGCGCGTGCTGGAAGCGTACGGCATTCCCGTGGCGTCGTGGCGGATGGTGCGGACGGAGGACGAGGCCGCGGCGGCCGCGGCGGAGGTCGGCTGGCCCGCCGTGCTCAAGGTCGTCTCCGGAAAGGTGGTCCACAAATCGGACGTCGGAGGCGTGGTCGTGGGCGTGGCGGACGAGGCGGAGGCGCGCGCCGCGTACCGCCGCATACGGGTGGAGGTGCCGGCGAAGGCGGGGATCGGGCCGGAGGAGATCGAGGGCGTGCTGGTGCAGGCGATGGTGCGCGGCGGCCGCGAGACGATCGTGGGGATGCACGTGGACCCGGGCTTCGGACCGCTGCTGATGTTCGGCCTGGGCGGCATCTACGTGGAGGCGCTGGGCGACGTGGTCTTCGCCGTGCAGCCGGTGACCGACGTGGACGCGGGCGAGATGGTGCGCTCCATCCGCGGGCTGCCCCTGCTGGAGGGCGTCCGCGGCGAGGCGGCGGTGGACCTGGCCGCCATCGAGGAGCTGATCCAGCGCGTCTCCCAGCTCGCGGGCGACCACGAGTCCATCCGCGAGCTGGACGTGAACCCCTGGCTGGCCTTCCCCGGCGGCGGCGTGGCCGTGGACGGGCGCATCACCGTGGGCTGACCCGCTGGCACGACCGGGCGCGGGGCCGTAGATTCCCGCGTCCGAGCCACCCCGACCCCTGCACGAGCCGAGAAGATGAGCGACACCGCCCGACTCTTCGCCTACATCGCGGGCTACTCCCTGATCACCTTCGTGGTGTACCTGGCCTGCAACTGGATGGTCCGCATCGACGAGCGCCGCGGCCGCCGCAGCTAGCCGCACCGGGCGGAGGGGAGACTCCCCGCCGCACCACGCACTTCGCAGGGAGCCGCGAATGTCGCAGGAGTCACCCTTCTCGGGCGAGGAGTTCGAGGGCACCGTCCGCCGCCTCTGCGAGGAGCACGGCTGGAGCCCCGCGAACGCCGACGGGCAGTCCGCCGTCATCCGCTTCGGGATGGAGTCGGGCCGCACGCAGAGCCTGTACATCGTGCGCTACGACACCACGCTGGAGTTCTCGGTGCCCAGCGGCGCGATGTTCGACTCCGACGACGACATCCCCGGCGCGCTCTCCACCGCCATGCTCCGCCGCAACGCGGGGATGAAGGTGGGCTTCTGGTGCATCGAGGAGATCTCGGGGAAGCGCGTCTTCTCGTTCATGCACAACGCCGAGTTCCACCTGGTGGACAGCGAGTACTTCGGACGCCTGGTCCAGATCATGGTGCTGGAGACCGACGCGTTCGAGGAAGGGCTGCTCCGCCAGCAGAACTGACGTCCGCGAAGGAAGCTGGCGAAACGGAGGGCCGGGGACACGACGTCCCCCGGCCCTCCGCGCGTCTCGCCCCCTCGCGCCGCTTCGGCGGAGGACTTCTCGCGCGGCGGGCGGCGAAGCGAAGGCCGCGGAGCCCGCAAGGAGAGCTCGCGGCACCGACGCGTCGAACTCCGCGTGCTCCGCGAACTCCTTTCCTGCGGTCGTCGCCGGCAGCACGAGACGGCCGGCGGCGGAGCGGTCGCCGCGCGCCCCCACGGAGACGAAACGCTCCGGCGCTCGCCGCACGTCCCTCGGGAGTCGTCGAACGTCCCCTCGGGCCGTCGGAGGTCGTCGGACGCGAAGAGGGGGCGGCGCCACGCGGCGCCGCCCCCCTCCGTTCACCCCTGCTCCACCTTCGGCCGTCGGCGCGGCTCAATCCGCGGGACGGGTGAGGGCCGGCGCGGCGCGCACCCAGGCCTTCACCTCGCGGAAGACGCGGGCGCGCACGGCGGCCTCGTCCTCGCTGGCCTCCAGGCCGGCCAGGTAGCGGTCGTACGCGGCGCGCACCCAGTCGGTCAGGCCGCGGCGGTACAGCTCCTCCACCACCTCCACGAAGTCCTCGGGCTCCAGCGGCACGCCCTCCATCTCTCGGACCACGCGGAGCGAGGCCTCGTCCAGGGCGACGGCGCGGCGGCCGGTGGTCAGCGACAGGCGGCGGCGCGCCATCCGCCGGGCCAGGTCGTGCTTCCCCGCGCGGATGAACTCCAGCTCGCGGATGCGGAAGCGGTCTCCGGCCGAGGGCTCGTGCGCCAGCGCCATCTCCGCGATCAGCTCCGCCTCCACCACCGCCTGGACCCGGCCCGCGCCCACGTCGTCCAGGAAGCGGCCCCACAGCCCCTCCAGCCGCTCGCGCTCCCCCGCCTCCCACAGCTCGCGCATGGCGCGCTGGAACTCGGTGTCGTCGTCCAGGTCGGGCAGCGCCCGCAGGGCGGCGCGGTACGGCGAGGCCTCCCAGCCGTCGGCCTCCAGCTCGGGGAAGTAGAAGGCGGCCAGTCGCGCGGTGCCGGGGAGCGCCGTGCCGGGGCCGTCCGCGTGCAGCGGCGTGTGCCGGTAGTCCCGCCGCAGCGGGCGCGCGCGGTCCAGCGAATGGGTGAACAGGTTCTCCTCCACCACGCTGCACCCGATCGCGCCGGGCACCGGGTCCGGGTCGGCGCAGAGCGTGCGCCGGTCGCGCCGGGGGCCGATGGAGCCCACGTGCACGAACAGCTCGTGGCCGATGAGGAGATCCAGGTCGGCCAGGAACTCGTCGCGCGTGATCTCGCCGTTCTCCACCCGCCGCTCCAGCCAGCGCAGGTCCACGACGGCCACCGCGTCGCGCCCGCCGTCCAGCACCGCGGCCCACCCGGCGCGGAGCTGCGTGGCCCGCGGGGCGATGGCACGCAGCCCCTCGGGCGTGGTCACCCACACGCGCATGCCGCTGCGGCCGATGGCGTCCAGCCGCGCCCGCGCGAACGACGAGCGGTACGCCAGCGAGGCGATGCGCTCGGCGAAGATGGGCTCGGTGACGCGGAAGCGCGCCTCGGGCATCCCGCTCCACGCGGGATAGGTGCGCACGGCGCGCAGGTTGGGCGACTGCGCGGCCGCGGAGGTCGCGGGCGCGAGCAGCAGGGCGGCCAGGAGAAGGGCGCGGAGGCGGGCGGGCATGGCGGGGGAGGCGTGCGTGGGCGCGGCCGGCGCGGAGGCGCGCGGCGTCTACGAGGTGCGGAGGTCGGAGCTGGAGCGGACGGACCGCGGAACGGCGGCGGACCGGCAGGGGTCGGACGGCCGGGCCGGGCTCGGCGTACGCGGGGCACTGCGCGGGGTGGCCTCGGGATCGCGGACGCCGGAGAGGGCGGCGGCGCGCGGGCGTCCTGCGGGTGTCGCCTGGTGCGGCGGGGGGACGGGAGTCCCTCCGTCTTTTGATGATAACGACGATCCGCCCGGCTGTGAAGACGGCGGGCGGGGAGCGCTACCGGCCGGCCGCCACGTGCGCCGCGATCGGCGGGCCGTGCAGCTTTCCGTTCTCGATGAAGATCTTGTTGGCGTCGTACCCCGCGGCCAGCACGCCCGCCACGTAGATGCCGGGAACGTCGCTCTCCATCGTCTCCCGGTCGTGCGCCGGGATCCCCGTCTGCGGGTCGATCGTCACGCCGAGCGAGGTCAGCAGGCGCGGGTCGGGAACGTAGCCCGTCATCGCCAGCACCCAGTCGTTGGGGAGCGTCGTCCTCTCCCCCGTGTCCAGGCTCTCCACCACCACCTCGCGCCAGCGGATCTCCACCACGCGGTGCCGCCAGAGCGCCGGGATGGCCCCCTCGGCGATGCGGTTGTCGATGTCGGGCCGCACCCAGGGCTTCACGCCCCGGTCGAGTGCGTCGAACAGGTGGACCACGGTGACGCGCGCGCCCTCGCGCCAGGTGACCAGCGCCGCGTCGGCCGCGGAGTTCCCGCCGCCCACGACCACGACGTCCTGGTCGAAGAAAGGGTACGGGTCCTGGAAGTAGTGCAGCACCTTGGGCAGGTCGGCGCCGGGCACGTCCAGCCGGCGCGGCGTGTCGTAGTAGCCGGTGGCGATCACGACCGCGCGCGCCCGCCACTCGCCCTCGGGCCCGTCGCGCCGCCGGGTGCGGACGCGGAAGTCGCCCGCGGCGCCGTCGACCGAGACCACCTCCTCGTACTGCCGCACCTGGATCCCGAAGTACGCCACCACCTTTCGGTAGTAGCGCAGCGCCTCGCGCCGCGTGGGCTTGTCGCCCGCGGTGGTGAAGGGCACGCCCGCGATCTCCAGCTTCTCGGGGCCGGAGAAGTACGTGGTGTACGTGGGGTGGTCCATCATCGCCTGCGTCACGGCGCCGCGGTCGAAGAGCACGCACCGCAGCCCCCGGTCGCGCGCCGCCACCCCCACCGCGATCCCGCACGGCCCCGCGCCCACCACGGCGATGTCCAGCACGTCGTCCACGTCGATCCTCCCGTCGGTTCACGTCCGCTCCCGCGCTCCGGACGCGCGGGCAAGCGGCGGGCCGAAAGGTGGGGCGGCGGGGCGCGGGGGACAAGCGGTGGTCGCGCGGAGGCGGCGCGCGCGCCCTGGCCGCGATCCTGCGGCTGGCGCCGCCAGAGTTGGACGCCGCGTCGCGCGCGCCGTCGCCCCATTCGCTCAGTGGAGAGGTCCGATTTGGGTGAGACCGGTGCGCAGATCCCCGCCACGGGCGGCGCGGACGCGCGGCAGGGCGCCTCCGACCGGGACGTGGCGGAGGCGCTGCGCGAGAGCGAGGACCGCCTCCGCCTGACGCTGGACGCCGCGGACCTGGGCATCTGGGAGCACGACCTGACGGCGGGGACCTTCCACCTGGACGTGCGGGCGAGCGAGATGTACGGCGCGGAGCGCGTGGTCCCACAGGACGAGTTCTTCCGCCTCGTCCACCCGGGCGACCGGGAGCGGCTGGGCGGGGAGGTGGCGGGCGCGCTGGACCCCGCGGTCCGGGCGCCGGTCTCCACGGAGTATCGCGCGGTGCACCGGGACGGCTCCGTCCGCTGGCTGCGCGTCCGCGGCCGCGTCTACTTCGCCGACGGGCGGGCGGTGCGCGGGCTGGGGACGGTGCAGGACGTGACGCGCGAGAAGACGTCCGCGGGAACGCTGCGGGAGCACGCGGAGCGCCTGCGGCGGAGCGAGGGGAGCTACCGCACCCTGTTCGCGTCGATGGACGAGGGCTTCTGCGTGCTGGAGATGATCTTCGACGACGCGGGGCACCCGGTGGACTACCGGTACGTGGAGATCAACCCCGCGTTCGAGCGGCAGACGGGGATGCACGACGCGCTGGGCAGGACGATCCGGGAGCTGGTGCCCGGGATCGAGCCGTTCTGGGTCGAGGCGTACGGGCGCGTGGCGCTGACGGGCGAGCCGACGCGCTTCCAGGACCACGCCGCGGCGATGGGCCGCTGGTTCGACGTGAACGCGTTCCGCGTCGGAGAGCCGGAGGAGCGGCGCGTGGGGGTGCTGTTCAACGACATCACCGCGCGGAAGGCCGCCGAGGCGGAGCGGGAGCGCCTCCTGGCCACGCTGGAGGTGGAGCGCACGCGGCTGGTGGAGGTGATCCGCCGCGCGCCCGCCTTCATGACGGTGCTGCGCGGGCCCAGCTACGTGGTGGAGCTGGCGAACGACGCCTACCAGCAGCTCGTTGGGCATCGCGCGGTCGTCGGCAGGCCGCTCTTCCAGGCGGTGCCGGAGGCGGCCGGGCAGGGCTTCGAGGAGCTGCTGGACCGCGTGATGGAGACGGGGGAGCCGTTCACGGGCCGCAGCCTGCCGGTGTGGCTGGAGCGCACCCCCGGCGCTCCTCCCGAGCAGCGCCTCCTGGACCTGGCGTACGTCCCCCTGACGGAAACGGACGGCACGTGCACCGGGATCGTGGCGCTGGGCACGGACGTCACGCACCAGGTGCGCGGCCGGCAGGAGGTGGAGCTGGCCCGCGACCGCGCCGAGCGCCTGCAGGCGCTCACGGCCGCGCTGGCGGGCGCCCGCACGGTGGACGAGGTGGCGACGGTGGTGGTGGCCGACATGGTCGAGGCGCTGGGCGCGCGCACCGGGGCGCTGGCCGCGCGCGCGCCGGAGGGCGACGCGCTGCTGCTGCTCCGCACCGTCGGCTTCCCCGAGCCCGTGGCGCCGGGCGTTCGGCGGCAGTCGCTGGAGTTCCGCAGCCCCCTCACGGAGTGCTTCCGCACCCATGCCCCCGTCTGGCTCCAGGGGCGCGAGGGGCCGGACGGGCTGGACGCGCGCTTTCCGCCCATCGCGCCCGTGTGGGACGGGCTGGGCGTGAACTCGGCGGCGTTCGTCCCGCTGATCGTCGCCGGGGAGCCGGTGGGCGTCATCTCCTTCGCGTTCTCGCAGCCGCGCGACTTCCCCGAAGAGGAGCGCGCGTTCCTGCTGGCGCTGGGGCAGCAGGCGGCCCTCGCGGTGGAGCGAGCCCGGCTCTTCGAGGCCGAGCACGCCGCCCGCGCCGAGGCCGAGGCCGCGAACCGGGCCAAGAGCGAGTTCCTGGCGGTGATGAGCCACGAGCTGCGCACGCCGCTGAACGCCATCGGCGGCTACGCGGAGCTGCTGGAGATGGGCATCCGCGGCCCCGTCACGGAGCAGCAGCGCCAGGACCTGCACCGCATCCAGCAGAGCCAGCGCCACCTGCTGGGGCTGATCAACGAGGTGCTGAACTACGCCAAGCTCGAGTCCGGCGCGGTGCGCTTCGACCTGGAGGACGTGCGGGTCCGCGAGGCCCTGGTCGCCGCCACCGCTCTCGTCACGCCGCAGGCGGGGGCGCGCGGGCTGGAGCTGCGGGTGGCTCCCTGCCCCGATGGCCTGGCCGTGCGGGCGGACGGCGACAAGCTGCGGCAGATCCTGCTCAACATGCTCTCCAACGCCATCAAGTTCACCGCGCCCGGCGGCCGGGTGGAGCTGGGGTGCCGGCCGGGGGACGGCAAGGTGGCCATCCTGGTGCGCGACACCGGCATCGGCATCCCCGCCGACCAGCTCGGGCGCATCTTCGAGCCGTTCGTGCAGGTCCGCGCCGACCTGACCCGCACGGGCGAAGGGACCGGGCTGGGCCTGGCGATCAGCCGCGACCTGGCCCGCGCGATGGGCGGCGACCTTACGGCGGAGAGCGTGCCGGGCGAGGGGAGCGTCTTCACCCTAACACTGCCGGAGGCGAAGAACGACCGCGGCTAGGCGCTTGGGCCGATCGCGGAGGGTGCTGGCCTGCCTTGGAAAATCGCCGCGACCTCACCCCTTCGGCTCAGTCTGCTGATACCGCACCAGATGGTCCTCGTCCGCAGCGACCGCGGTACCATGCTCCGCGCCCCACCTCGACGAGCTTTAACCGGCCGGGACCATCACCTCGCCGAGTCTCCGCCCCGCGAGTTAAAGACCCATCAGGACCGCGGCTCAACCTAGTGAGGATTGGAACGAACCCCTCCGGACGACACAATTATTACGGCGCTGCCTCGATAGCTCGGTAAAGCAAGCGAGTGGCACACCCTCTTCCGTGCCGCTCGCCGGAGCATTCGCCGTTCTACAGCCGACCGATATCGTACTCCTCCGCATCCCGCGACAGATAACGGCTGTAGTTCGCCAAGAGGCGCGTTGAGCCCGGTTGCCGGTAGTGGGCGATTCGACGAAGCCCAAAATCGAACCTACCCTCACGCTTGTACGGTTCGGGATCCAACGGCATCTCGGCGGGCGCTGCTCTTGGCATCAGATCTCGCCACAGCCGCTCCCGTAGCTTCTCGTCCGCTACATTCGAAACAGGTGTCTGGTATTCGTCCAGTTTGCTGCGCCACACGTGTGCGTTGTTCACCACAGCCTCAGCGCGTAGCCGCCACCCATTCGTAAGCTGGACGGGCGGCTCGAAACCCGCCGATAGGTCAATGGAACATGCGCCGTCGCGACCCAATACTGCCAAGTCCAAAACATCAGTAGAGACTGGGAAGGCGCTTTTGAACTCTACTAGGGCAACGTCGTTTGTGTCCTCCTTGAAGTACTGCATTAGGCCGCGTGTAGCGAGTACATCTTCGCCCTCGGCCAGGCGCTTCTTTCGCCACTCCGCGAATGCGTATGCGGACATCGGACTCATTTGTACCAGCGGAACAACGAAACTCTTCCTCCGTCCCGTTTTCGAACGAACAGCGAGGTCGCACGGCTGCGCTAGGAGGACATAGAGCTTGCCGGCCGCTTCGAATAGATCTCCCGTTCGGAGAGGCGTATGGCTTGCGTTGAGCAGAGACTCGCTCTCAAAGAGCTCCCGATGCCTAACGAGCCAGCGTTCTGCGGGCTCGCGCGTGGGCGTGGTCGGCCGATTGAGGCTCACTGCACGCGCAAAGCGCACGTCGGCGTTAACGCGTGCCGCGAAAGCATCTTCCGAGACGATACGATGGACCTCGTCACGATGAAAGACTTGGAAAAGCCGTAGCAGAAACTCCGGTTCCCAGACACCCTCGTCCCATGCAGACCGCAGAACCATGCTTTCGAACTCATAAACATCCAATTCGCAAAATTTCTCAGCAGCGATTCCCACTGCCTTCTTAAATGCCTCGACGGTGGCATGTTTGAGGCGGTCGCAGAACATGTTCAGCGTCATCGTTTCCAAGCCCGCGGCGAGCATCGCGGGGTCGGCTTGGCGGCGCTTGGAAAGAGGGAGAAACTGGTCTTGATTTAGGCTCCGCTCGCGAGCGATGCGTTCCCACTCACGGCGCTCGTCTCCGGGCGCAAATCCGTGTGAAAACAAGCCAAAGATGACTTCCCCGTTTGGCACTGACTCGACAGCTTCCACGAGGAGATCGATCCCATCCGTCAGGCGTCCCGCGACCTCGAAGTTTCCTAACTCACGATCGAACAAGCACAAGATGCGTGCATCAGCCGTCGCTGTAGTCAACAGCTCCCGCTTTCCCAGCCAATCCGACGGTGCGATCTCCTCAACGGCGATAGCGGCCGGTAGTAGCGTGCGCAATGCACTTCGCGCGACGTGATCGAGAAGAACTGGGTTCTGCCATTGGACCGCCTCGCCGATACGCCGTGTTATGCCATCCTTCACATCATCTTGCGCCTCATCCCACCAGCGCCGGACGTCGATCTCCCAGAGATCCTGGTCCCGGTCGAAGGATATATTGGGAAGCACTTCGGGACCTACTTGTGGATTCTGCCCCAGCAATCCGACCACCACGTTCACGCGATCATCATTTCCGCGTTCAAAGAGATCGTCTACGTATACAACGCGAGTAATGTGCAACTCGCCGAAGATCCGCTCAATCGCATGGCGCGCACTCACAAGGGGATCGCCGCCTGCTTGCTTTGCCTGCCCCTGCGCCTTAGCCATTAAGCACTCCGGAAAAGTCGATCTCAAAGATGTACTTCCGGCCGTGTTCGTTTCTTTCGGGCAACAGCGCGATCTCGCATCCCACAGAGTCGAGGAGTTGCTGCGAAATATAGAGGCCAAGCCCACGGCCCACGGACTTTGGCTTCGTGGTCACAAAGGGTTGAAAGAGCATACTCTCTACGCTCGGGTCGACCCCTGGCCCGTTGTCCTCCACGGTTATCCGAGGGCGCACGGACCCAATCCGGATCCGCGGCTCAGTCGTCTCCCCGCGGCGGCTCCCCTCGGCTAACCAGTACGCGGAATTTAGCACGAGGTTGTCGATTACCTGAGTCAGTTTCCCGCGATTCATGCGAAGTTCGAAGTCTTCGAATGGCAGCTTCCGCTCCAGCCGGATATCGAACTCAGTAAAACGTGCGAGGCGGGAATAGTATTTAATGCTTGATTCGAAGAATGCGGCAGTGCTGATTATGTCTACGTTCTCACGCGCATAGCGTAGTGACGGAGCCAAATGCCGAAGCTGACGGCGAATTGCAGATAGGCCGCTCCGGACTTGGGCAGTGTATACAAAGATTTCAGGAAGGGCACTGCCATGGGCCCTCAATGTCTGGGTGAGTGCGCGCGTTTCCACGCCCATCCGATCCACCCATGTGTAAAGCTCATGACTTATTGCCTCCGCTGTCATTCCCAAACCAGCAAGTTCTGAAAACTCCTCTAACTGACTCTGTAGCGTCTCAACCCGCTGCTCCAGGTAATCCGCAGCGCGTGCAAGGTTTTGGCTCTGATCACGATACTCCTGCACTTGGCGAAGCATCGCCCGCGCCTCTTCGATGCGGGAACTCGTGTCTTGAAGAACGTGTCGCAGTTCTTCGCCCTCAGCCCCGCCCCTGCCCGGAAGCGTATTGAGGCGCACGACCAGCTCCTCCACACTCTGCGCCGCCCGCTCCATTCGGGTCGTTGCTGCGGGAATGTCTATACTTCGCGCTTGGGCGGAGATTGAACGGACAGTGTGGAGGAGTGCCTTGGGGTTAGCAAACCCAATGAAGTCCTCCTCCCTGCTCCGTTTATAGTCGTTGTACGCGCGCCTCAGGTTTTCCAGTGTCTGGTTGATGACCTCAACGACTTCAGCCATCAGCCGGAAGAAGTTGTCAGACGCGGGCGTACGCGAGAAGCCCTCACGGTCAGTCTTCTCAACTAGCCGGGCGTTCTTCAGTGCCGAGATGTTTACGTATCCAATGGTGTTCCTGGGCCGTAGGCCATAAAACGAGCCGCCAGAGGTCTGTCCACGATGCAGCCCCAGCCAATCATTCTCTCCGATCCCAAATGGAGGAATTCCGAACCCGTCCCTGTACACCCGGACGCCTGCATGTGTCTTCACATATTGCTTGTACGACGCCTCCTTATTGAAAACGTTTGACACGTTGTCCGGCTCGCGATAACCAAATTGGTCAATCTCACCGGCAAATGGGCCGGGGTCATCGATCGCAGTGGACTGCTCATCTCCTCGCACCGTTGCAAGACCCCCGATTGATCGTATATCACGCTCGGTCGAGTAGCTGACGTACCAAGAACTCCCTTCCCTACTGACTCCGGGGATCTTTCGCTGACGCTCAAGGAAGCGATAGAAGTCCTCACCAACGTCATTTCCAACCGCGATTCGGAAAATGTCTGCGCTGTCATTGCCCCGCACCGCGTTCAGCTTAATCCGGCCCCAGACCCGAAGAGACTTGCCGTCCCACTGAAAAGAATGCGTAGACAACGCGGTGCTACGTAGCTGGGTGGCGACTGCCTCAAAGTCAAAAGTCTCCGACCCAATCGTCAGAAAGACACGGAAGGGTCTCGACTGGGCGAACGGGGAAATAAGTTGGGTCAATCGGTCTACAAGCTCGCGCCGCGCCTTCTCGCCTTTCCAAGTCTCCAGATTGTGGAGCCCGGAGATTACGAGTTGCGTTCCTCTTCGATTTGGATCGCGTGGACTGTCATCAATGGTGACCTCGACCTTACTGAGGAGCTCCTGCTCGTGGAACTCGTCCCAGTTCACGGACACGCGGTACTGCTCGGTCGCGAAGAGGCTGAGCTGGTTGGGTCCGACCCGCTCTTTAACACTTACCATGTCCAATCGGGAGCCGAGGCGCTGGGCGCTTAGCCGTCCGAGGCCTTTGTCACCGAGAGGTGTACGGCCGTGCTTGGGAGTGAGTTCTCCTCTCCGCTTCATCTCCCGTTTGGACGAGAGCGATATTACGAGCCAGCCCTGTTCTATGTCCGTCTCGTCCATACCCGTCCCGTCGTCCTCGATCAAGATGAAACCGGGCGCTGGATGGGAAGCCGCGGGGTGCTTGTTCTCGAGGTCTACAACGATACGCGCGTACGACGCGTCCGCATCAAAGGCGTTCTTCACCAACTCCATCAGCGCAGTGAGTTCATCGGAGATGAGTTGCTCACCCAGCTGCTTGATGACGACGGCGCTAATCTCGAAGGGTCGCTTCCGCCTCACGCGGGTCCCTGGGTGAGGGTGCTTTTCCTAAGGATCAGAATGGTTTCCTTCGCCATAGTGTCCGAGGCACGGTTGCGCGTGGGCATCCGCTTAAAGTGGATGTCGCGGCCGAGTCGCCCAACTTCAACAGCACCGTGCTCTTCCAGGAGTTGGCAGAGGATGTCGTCAGTAGGAACTTGGAGCCCGCCTACGCGGCGGTTACCCACCGTCCAAAACATATAGGCGTTTGGCTTCATCGCCTGAACGGCCTTCCGAAGTACCAGGTCGAGGTCACGGTAGAAGACGGCGATCTTCGCCGACAGCCTGCCAGGCTGGTCCGTAAGTGCGGCCAACGTGTCCGAGAGGCTTACCGAGCGCTCGCGCAACGGTTCGGAAATTCGCTTAAACTCCCGCACCGATACTTTACCACCCAAGCTGCGGTAATCAATCTCGTGGGTTGTCCGCAGGCAAGAGGCGTCAGCGTCCGGGTGGATGTCCGCCAAGTCGATCCATTGAAGTGGGAGATAGGAGTGCTGACCGTAAGTCACAGTCGTCGAGTTATCTCCATATGGTGGCGACGTAACCAGCAGATCGTAACGCTCCTCCCCCGCACACAATGCTGCGGAATCCCCGAGGTTCAGCGATACCCGGCGCTCATAGCCGTTGGCCGTCCAGCGGCCCCGCTCCTCCAGCATTCGCCGCAGTTCCTCCACGTCCTTTGTATTCTGACGTGCAATTACTCTGAAGTTTTCGATTGGTGAAGGATTTCGCTTCGCGATCTCAACCTGCGGTCGCACGTGCAGCTTGAATGTAGACGTACGATCGTTGCTAGTGAGGCGCACCGTCTCCGCAAGGCAAATCCACAGAAAGCGTCGCTGGCGGGAGTCTTCCACCGCCTGAATCGCCCGGCGCAGCCGTGAGAGTTCCACGGCTACGTTGGTCTGGAACCACTTCCTGTGGCCTGGAAATCGGGCCCCTATTTTACGGCTCTGATCCTCCATTGCACGTCCTAGGACAGCGTCAACAGCGGGCTCCAATTCTGTCCTCGGCAACGGATCAGTCTTCACCTGCGAAACCAAAATGGCCAAGGGGTTGATGTCGGACCCAAAGCAGTCGAGCCCGAATGGCATGGCCGCGACGAGGGACGTGGCCGCGCCCACGAACGGGTCAAATACTGACGTTACCCCCTGCTGGACCGAGTGAACAGCATGGACCAGGCGCCGTTGAACTTCCGGAACCATCATCGCCGGATACTGAAACAGCGAGTGGGCGCTCTCACGAGGATCTCGGTCTGGGCACGACCAAACGGTAGGGTCTTCAGCTTCGGCTTCGGCCAGGGCGGTCCGGAGGGCTTGATCGACTGCTCTCAGCATAATCTTGAAAGGAAAGAATACCGGAAGGCGACGAGTTGGGGCCTGAGAGGGCCTCCGCCCGGCGAGGGGTAGCTGAGATCGTATGCTAACGTATTCTCGCTGAATAACGACCGCGGGGAGGTCTTCACGACTAGAGCGTGAGGACAATTGCCTCCGACGCGCGAAAGCGCGTGTCTATCTATAGATTTGCTCAACGGCAGGTGCGGACTCTCCTCACCGCTGTTGCCAACATCACGAACTACCTACCTCCGCTACCCGCACGAACATAGATTGCCTCACCCCGTCGCACAACAAAGAACGCATAGGAGGCACTCGGGCGGTCGCCCGGAGCCCCGCCAGTCACCGGATTACGGTACAAGTCTGGAGAAAGGGTGTGCGGGGGGGGGAACCGCGGCGCCGCGCCGCGGTCAGCTCCTCGCCCGCCGGTTCTTCAATCCGCAGCGGACGAAAGCGCCTGCTCGATGTCCCCGATGATGTCCTCGGCGTCCTCGATGCCCAGCGAGAAGCGGAGGAAGCCGTCGCGGATCCCCAGCGCCTCGCGGTCGGCGGGCGGCATGGCGGCGTGGGAGGTGTAGCGGGGCTCCGAGACCAGCGTCTCAACACCGCCCAGCGAGGGCGCCACCGCGGCCAGCTTCAGCGCCGGAACGAAGCGGGACGCCGCCTCGCCGCCGCCGGCGAGCTCGATCCCCACCATCCCCCCGAACCCGTCCAGCAGCCGCGTCGCCGTCTCGTGGTCGGGGTGCGACGGCAGGCCGGGGTACATCACCGCGGCGATCCCCGGCTGGCGCTCCGCCCAGCGGGCGACCTCCATCCCGTTGCGGTTGTGGCGCTCCATGCGCACGGCCAGCGTCTTGATCCCCCGCTCCAGCAGCCACGCCGCGTGCGGGTCCAGCGCCGGCCCCCAGATGGCGGCGCGCGCCCGCACCCCGGCCACCGCCTCGCGGCTCCCGGCGATCACCCCGGCCGTCACGTCCGAGTGCCCGCCCAGGTACTTGGTCGCGCTGTGCATCACGAGGTCGGCGCCGTGCTCCAGCGGCCGGAAGTTCACCGGCGAGGCGAACGTCGCGTCCACGACCACCACCGAGCCGCGCTCGTGCGCCGCGTCGGCCACCGGGCGCAGGTCCATCACCCGCATCAGCGGGTTGGACGGGATCTCCCCGATCACCACCTTCGTCGTAGGCCGGAAGCCGTCCTCCCACCCCGGCGAGAAGAAGTCCGCGAACGTCGTCTCGATGCCCAGCCGCGAAAGCTCCGTCTCCAGCAGCCGCCGCGTGCCGCCGTAGATGGAGCGCGTGGCCAGCACGTGGTCGCCGGCCGCCAGGTTGGCCAGCAGCGCGCACACCATCGCCGCCATGCCGCTGCCCACCGCGACCGCGTCCCCCGCCCCCTCCAGCGCCGCCAGCCGCTCCTCCAGCACGCGGTTGTTGGGGCCGTTGCCGTAGCGGGAGTACAGGACCTCGCCCTCGCCGTCGCGCTCGCTGAAGAAGGTGCTGGTCTGGTAGATGGCGTTGGTGACGGGCCCGCCCGCCCGGCGCGCGGGGCCGCCGGCGTGCACGGCGCGGGTGGAGGGGCCGCCGTCCGCGTGCTGGGTCATGCCGGTGCCTTCAGCAGGAAGGAGAGGGGGGAGATGGTCCCGTCGCTGTGCGGGGCCGCCACGCGGTGGGCGCAGAGCGCCAGCAGGGTCGCGGCGACGGCCTCCTCCGCGATCCCGGTCTCGCGCGCGAGCTGGACGGGGCCGGCGCGCTCCAGCCGCACCAGCGCGTCCCAGAGCGCGCGCTGCACGGGGTCCGCGGCGCCCAGCAGGACGCAGCTCCCGTCCTCCTCCTGCGCCACCAGCAGCAGCTCGTGGCGCTCCAGCACGGCCTCGATGGCCTCGCGGTGGTGCTCGTCCACCCCGCGCACCAGGAAGTAGGCCTCGGCCGGACGCTCCTCCCCCCGAAAGCGGAGGAGGAGCTTGGCCACGATCTCGTCGGCGCAGGAGTAGTCGAGCACCCGGACCTGCGAGAAGTCCAGGACGGAGAGGAAGACCGCGGCGCGGTCCCCCTCCATCTCCGCGATCTGGCTCTCCACGCCCGTGCGGATGGCGCGGCCCGTCGGCCGGGTCACCAGGTTGCTGAACAGCGAGGTGACCGACCGACGGTGGACGTGGGAGAGGTCGATCGCGAGCGGCGCGACCCTGCGTCCGTGCAGCACGCCGGTCAGGAGTCGGCGACCGTCAGCTTCTCGATCTTGTCGCCGCGCTTCAGACGGTTCACCACGTCCATCCCCTCGGTCACGCGGCCGAACACCGTGTGCACGCCGTTCAGGTGGCGGGTGGCCTCCTCGGTCAGCACGATGAAGAACTGACTGCCGCCGGTGTTCTTGCCCGCGTGCGCCATGGAGAGCGCGCCCGGCAGGTGCTTGTGCGGGTTCCCCTCCGTCTCGCACTTGATCTGCCACCCGGGGCCGCCGGTGCCCACGCGCGGGTGCTCCAGCCCCAGCTCCTTGGTGAGCGGGTCGCCGCCCTGCACCACGAAGTTGGGGAGCACGCGGTGGAAGATGATGCCGTCGTAGAAGCCGTCCTTGGCCAGCTTCTCGAAGTTGGCCACCGTCTCCGGCGCCTCGTCCGGGTACAGCTCGGCGGTGAAGCTTCCCTGGCTCGTCTCGAAGGTCGCGGTCTTCGCCATCGGGACCTCTCCTCTGGGTTCGTGTTCGTGCGTGTCGGGCGGGCGGGGGAACGCGCCCCCGCTCACACCTTGGCGGGAAGGACGATCAGGATCTGCGCCCCCGGAAGGAACGGCAGGTCCTTCTCCAGCGGCGGCGACGCGTCCCACTCGGGCACGTCGGCGATGCGGGCGGTGCCGCTGCGGATGGCGATCTTGCCGCCCCAGCGCCCCACCTTCTTGCGGATCTGCTTGAGCCCCTGCCCGCGCCCGGGGTCGCGGAAGCGCGTGATGCCGTGGATGAACGCCGCCTCCAGCGCGGTGTCGTCGCCCCAGCGGTCGCCGAAGCGGGCGGCGTGCTCCTTGGCCAGCGAGCCGCGGAAGCCCACCCCCAGGTCCATCACCGAGATCACGGCCACGCGGCGGCCCAGGCGGCGGGTCCAGTTGTAGGTCTGGATCCCCACCCAGCCGCCCGCGTCGGCGTGCTCGATGATGTTCTGCGAGACCTCGGAGAGGAGCATCGAGAATCCGATGGCGTCCGCCCGCGAGTAGTTGAGCTGGCTGGCCAGGATGGCGGAGATGCGCCCCTCGTTCAGCTCGTCGATCACCCCGTGCACGTCGTCGTGCGAGCCGATGCGGGTGATGGGGAGCAGCACGTCGGAGGGCTCGCCGGCGGCGCGGGGGCGCGGCGCGTTGTGCAGCTCGAAGGTGTCGCCCGCCGCGCGGACGAACGACATCCGCTGCAGGTACGCGGCCACCTCGGGCGTGGAGGGGAGCTGCAGGATGGACTGCTGCCCGTCCCGCTTCACGTGCTCGCCCAGCGCGAGCAGGCCCACCAGGCCGTACGGGTCGGCGAAGCGGACGTGGCGCGCGTCGAAGAGCAGGCGCTCGTCGCCCGCCCCCGCCGCCTCGGCGATCAGGGTCTCGAAGGCCGCGTCGTCCAGCGTCGGGGGCACTGCGAGGACACGGGTCATGGCGCGCCGCGGGTGAACGGGGTTCGGGGCCGCAAGGTAACACCCGCGCCGGCCCGCGGCAAAGTCACCCGGAACCCCGCCCCGCCAGCCGCGGACGCAGCTCCGTGGCGCCCCGCACCGTCAGCTTGAGCGCCGCCGCGCGGTGCGCCCGCCGCACCGCCTCCACCAGCGGGAGCCCGCCCACCAGCCCGCAGACCAGCGTCGCGCCCCACACGTCGCCGCACCCCGTGGGGTCCCCCTCGCGCGCCCCGTCCGGAGGCGGCACGGTCCCCGTCTCCACCTCCCCCCCGCCCCCGGCCCCCGACGCGAAGGCCGCCATCGGCGCCCCCGCCACGCCGGCCCGGGCCGCCCAGGCCGCCCCGTCCCCTCCAAGCGTCACCGCCACGATCGACGTCCCACGAGAGAGCAGCCGCGCAGCCGTCGCGCGCACGTCCTCCCCCTCTTCCGCCAGCGTCGCCAGCTCCTCGTGGTTCATCTGCACCGCGTGGAAGCACGCCGTCCACCGCTCCGCGTCGGGCAGCCGCCGCCGCTCCCGCGCCCGCGCTCCCCCCGCGGGGCAGCCCAGGAAGAGCGAGTGCAGGTCCGCGTACAGCGGCCCGCTGAACGACGCGCGGAGCGCCTCCGCCACCGGGAGCTCCAGCTCGAAGCCGGAGATGAAGTTCACGAACAGGGCGTCCAGCCCCGCGACCCGCGGGCGGAGGTCGTCCCACGGCCACCCCGGCACCCCGCCGCTCTGCAGCTCCGCGCGGCGGGCGTCGTCCGTGTAGCGCAGCTCCACCCGGTTGTTGGGCTGCGGCACCACGCGCAGCTCGGGACCCACGCGCACGCCGGGCAGGCCCGCGAGGAACTCGCGGGCCTCGGCCTCCAGGTCGGCGCCGACGGTGACGACCGGCACCACCTCCCACCCGTCGGGGACGGCGGCGGAGGCGGCGGCCAGGGAGTAGGCGATCCCGCCCCAGGCCTGGAAGGGCCGCCCGCGCTCCACGTCCTCCCGCGTCCAGATGGTGTCCCAGCAGAGGGTGCCCAGCACCCCCAGCCGCTTCGCTCGCGGAGCGCTCACACGTGCCCGAAGCGCTCCTTCTTGAACACCGCCGCGGCGCCTACCACGCCCGCGGTGCCCGGAAGGGTCGCGGGAACGATCTGGCAGCACTCCTGCGCCGTCTTGAAGGCGCGGCGGCGCACCTCGGCGCGCAGGGGCACGAAGAGCACGTCGCCCGCGCGCGTCACCCCGCCGGCGATCACCACCATCTCCGGGTTCAGGATGTTGAGCAGGTTGGCCACGCCGGCGCCCAGGAACTTGGCGGTGTCCTTCATGACCTCGCCCGCGTAGGCGTCGCCCTCCACCGCGCACTCGTAGACGATGGCCGCGGTCAGGTCCTCCAGCCGCCCGTTCACCATCTCCACGAGCATCGACTCGGCGCCCGTCTCGATCCCCTCCACGGCCCGCGTGGCGATGGCGGGGCCGGAGGCGTACTGCTCCAGGCAGCCGTAGTTGCCGCACTTGCAGCGGCGCCCGTTGGCTTCGATGGTCATGTGCCCCACCTCGCCGGCCACGTCGGCGCACCCGTGGAAGATCTCGCCGTTCAGCACGATCCCGCCGCCGATCCCCGTGCCGAGCGTGAGCCCCACCAGCGTCTGCACGTTGCGGCCGGCGCCCAGCCACCACTCGCCGTAGGTGGCGCAGTTGGCGTCGTTGTCCAGCGTGGCCGGCAGGTGCACGGCGTTGGCGATCAGGTCGCGCAGCGGGAAGTTGCGCCACCCCAGGTTGGGGGTGTTGATGACGGTGCCGGTGACCCGATCCAGCGGCCCCGGCGAGCCGATCCCCACCCCGGCCACGGCGTCGCGCGTGGCCCCGTGGGCGGACGTGACCTCCACGATGGCCTCTTCGACCATGTGGATGATGCGGTCCACCACGAACTTGGCGCCGCGCACGGCGTCGGTGGGCAGCGTCCGCAGCCCCAGCACCTCGCCCCCCTCGATGGGGATGAGCCCCACCACCACGTTGGTACCGCCCAGGTCCACCCCGGCGATCCACCGCTTGTCGGCCGCGCCCTCGATCATTCGATCTCCCCGTTGGTGCGCACCCGTGCGATCCGGACCGACGGATCGCGCCCCAGCTCGGCGATGCCGCGGCGGGCGCGGAACTCGCCCCCTCGGCGGATGCGGTCCAGGATCTCCCGGTTGCGGCGCAGGGTCTCCGCGTTCCGGTAGGGGCGGTCGTGGTGCAGGTGCAGGCAGACCGCGCGGTGGCGGATCTGCCGGCCCCGCACCCCCAGGTTCACCAGCCGGTAGCCCAGCGCCTTGTCCAGCCCTCCGTATCCCATCTCCCCCTCGAAGCCGTTGACCTGGAGCAGGGCGTCGCGCCACACCGAGGCGTTGTTGCCGTGGAAGTGGGCGGCGGTGGGCGTCAGCAGGTCGAAGAGCGCCCCCAGCCGCCGCGAGCGGGAGAGCCGGAGCGCGCGGCGCCGCGGCTTCCACCCCTGCGCCCGCAGCCACGCCAGCTCGGAGACCCGGCCGGAGACCACGTCGTCCACCTTCACCGCCTCGCTGACGTGCGGCGGGAGCTTCAGGTAGCCGCCGGCCAGGTACCGTCCCGGTGCGGCGAGCGACCGGTGCGTCTCCAGCAGGTCGCGCCTGGGAATGCAGTCGCCGTCGCTGAAGAGCAGGTAGTCGCCCGCGGAGGCGGCGATGGCGCGGTTCAGGATCTCCGTCTTGCGGAACCCGCGGTCCTCGTGCCACACGTGCAGGACCGGCAGCCCCGCCCGGGCGGCCACGCGGCGGATGGTCTCCGCGGTCTCGGGGCCCGAGCCGTCGTCCGCCACCACCAGCTCAAAGTCGCGCAGCGTCTGCACCGCGTAGCCCCAGAGCACCCGCTCCAGGAAGTGCGGCTTGTTGTAGGTGGAGACGACGACGGAGATGCGCATGGCCCGGACCCTACCGCCCCTCCGGCGTGCAGAGCACCTCCGCGGCGGTCTCCAGGTCGGTGCCCAGGATGGGGCGCAGGGCGTATCCCCGCTCGCGCAGCCACGCCGTGCAGCCGCGGTGCACCTCGGCGCCGTGCGTGGAGAGGAAGATCACCGGGCGGTCGCGGCGGAGCGTCTCCTCGCCGCCCCGCAGCACCGCCAGCTCCGCGCCCTCCACGTCGATCTTGACCGCGGAGGGACGAAGTGCGTGCTCGCGGCAGAACTCGTCCAGCGCGACCGTGCGCACCTCCAGCGCGCCGCCCTCGGCCAGGTGCCCCGTGCCGCTCCCCGTGCCGAAGTCGAAACGCGCCGTACCCTCTCGGTCCGAGACGGCGGCCTGCGTCACCCGCACGTTGCGGCGGCCGTTGATCTCCGCGTGCCGGCGGAGGAAGCCGGCGTTCCGCGGGTTCGGCTCGAAGGCCCACACCGTCCCGCGCTCCCCCACCAGCACCGAGGAGAGGAGCGTGTAGTAGCCCACGTGGCCGCCCACGTCCAGCACCGTGTCGCCCGGCCGGAGCAGCTCCCGGAACAGGCGGCTCTGCTCCCGCTCGTAGGTGCCGTTCAGGATGCGCAGGACCTTGCCGCGGCTGGCCGGCAGCCACCAGCGCCCCCGCAGCGCGCCCGCCAGGATGGGAAGTCGCACGCGTTCGGATCTCACGTGGAGGCGGGCCCGCCGCCGGTGTGCGGACCGGGCCCCGTAGGCTCACATTGTAACGCCCGGGGCGCCCTCTCCGAAACCACCGGCGCCGCGCCGCGGGCGCCGGCCGGCCGGGGGCGCTCCGCGGCGCGCGCGTCGAAGCGTCCGGGGAACGGCCTCAGTCGCCCACCTTGAGCACGGCGAGGAACGCCTCCTGGGGGATCTCCACGGTGCCCACCTGCTTCATCCGCTTCTTCCCCTCCTTCTGCTTCTCCAGGAGCTTCCGCTTGCGGGAGATGTCGCCGCCGTAGCACTTGGCGGTCACGTTCTTCCGCATGGCCGAGATGCTCTCGCGGGCGATGACCTTGTTGCCGATGGCGGCCTGGATCACCACCTCGAACATCTGGCGCGGGATCAGCTCCTTCAGCTTCTCGGCGATGTTGCGGCCGTACTCGTACGACTTGTCGCGGTGGATGATGACGCTGAACGCGTCCACCGCGTCGCCGTTGATCAGCATGTCCAGCTTGACCAGCGGGTTGGAGCGGTAGTCCGAGAACTCGTAGTCGAACGCCGCGTAGCCGCGGGTGGCGGACTTCAGGCGGTCGTAGAAGTCCAGCACGATCTCGCCCAGGGGGAGCTGGTAGCTCAGCTCCACGCGCTGCGGGTCCGGGTAGCTCATCCCCTTGAAGTCGGCGCGCCGCTCGTGCGCCAGCTTCTGCACCCCGCCGATGTACTCGGCCGGCACCATGATGCGGGCGGCCACGTACGGCTCCTCGATGCGGTCGATCTTGGTGGGGTCCGGCAGGGCGCTGGGGCTCTCGACCCACCGCTCCTCGCCGTCGGTCATCACCACGTGGTACTTCACGTTGGGAACGGTGGTGATCAGGTCCAGGTCGAACTCGCGCTCCAGGCGCTCCTGGATGATCTCCATGTGCAGCAGCCCCAGGAAGCCGCAGCGGAAGCCGAAGCCCAGCGCCAGCGAGGTCTCGGGCTCGTACGTCAGCGAGGCGTCGTTGAGCTGCAGCTTGGCCAGCGCGTCGCGGAGCTCCTCGTACTGCTCGGTGTCGGTGGGGTAGATCCCCGCGAACACCATGGGCTTGACCTCCTGGAAGCCGGGGATCAGCTCCGTGGCGCGGTTCTCGGCGCTCAGGATGGTGTCGCCGGAGCGGGTGTCGGCCACGCGCTTGATCCCGGCGATGATGTAGCCCACCTCGCCCGGGCGCAGCTCGTGGGCGGGCTGCCGGCCGAGCTGCAGGTGGCCCACCTCGTCCACCGGGTACACGTTGTCGTTGGCCCCGAAGCCGATGCGCATCCCCTTGCGGAACACGCCGTCGATCACGCGCACGCTGGGCACGGCGCCCACGTACTTGTCGTAGTACGAGTCGAAGATCAGGGCGCGCGGGGGGGCGTGCGGGTCGCCCTCGGGGGGCGGCACGTTGCGCACGACCGACTCCAGGATCTCCTCGATCCCGATGCCGGCCTTGGCGGAGGCGAAGATCACCTCGGCGGGGTCCACCCCCAGCAGCTCCACCAGCTCGTCGCGGCGCCGCTCGGGCTCCGCGCCGGGAAGGTCGATCTTGTTCATCACGGGGATGATCTCCAGCCCCGCGTCCATCGCCAGGAACAGGTTGGAGAGCGTCTGCGCCTGCACCCCCTGCGAGGCGTCCACCACCAGGACGGCCCCCTCGCACGCGGCCAGGGAGCGCGACACCTCGTAGGTGAAGTCGACGTGCCCGGGGGTGTCGATCAGGTTGAGCTGGTAGGTCTGCCCGTCGCGCGCGTCGTACAGCATGCGCACGGCGTTCAGCTTGATGGTGATCCCGCGCTCGCGCTCCAGGTCCATGGAATCCAGCACCTGGGCCTTCATCTCGCGAAGCTGCAGCGTGCGAGTGGTCTCCAGGAGCCGGTCGGCCAGGGTCGACTTGCCGTGGTCGATGTGGGCGACGATGCAGAAGTTACGGATATGCTCGATGCGCAAGGCCACGTCTCGCGATGGGTGCGTTCTCCCGGACCGGGACAGGCGTGGAAGATACCGCCCGAGCGGGCCCCGAGAAAGCCCGCCCCCCGCGGGCGGCCGCCGGAACGCCGCTGTTGCCACGATCCGCCCCCCGTGCGTATCTTCCCTCCCGGCGGTCCCCGCGGGGCCAGACGTCCCTCACGTCCCGCGGCCGCCCGACGGTCCTTCCCGTACGTGCAACCCCGGAAACTCCACATGACTTCGATGCGTGTCGGCATCCTCTGCGCGGCCGCGGCCGCGCTGGGTGCCTCGTCGGTCTCGGCCCAGGTACCCCTCACTCCCCGCGCCCTGGGCATGGGCGGCGCCTACGTGGCCGTGGCCCGCGGCCACGAGACGGTGTTCCTGAACGCCGCCAACCTGGGGCTGGCCGGCAATCCCGGCTGGTCCATCGCCTTCCCGCAGGTCGCGATCGGCGCCTCCTCGGTGGGCGTGGAGCTGCAGGACATCCAGGACATCCTGAACTACGACGACCTGGACGACGCCCGCCGCCAGGAGATCCTGGCGAACATCCCCGCCAGCGGCACGGGGCTGGAGGCGGACGTGCGCGCGCCGTTCCTGGCGGTGCAGCGCGGGAACGTGGCCTTCGGCGTGTCCTACAACGCGGTGGGCAGCCACGGCGCGGCGCGCGACCTGGTGGAGCTGTTCCTGGAGGGCTACCAGACCGGCCGCACCAACTACCAGGTCACCGGCAACACGCGCGGCGACCGGGCGACCTGGGTGGACTTCGCGCTGGCGCACGGCCGCAGCATCGGCCCCGTGAGCGTGGGCGCCACGGCCCACTACTACATGGGCCGCTCCATGGCGCGCTCGGGGCTGACCAACGTGAGCTACACGCTGCAGAACGTGGCGGCGGTCGACATCCAGGCCGAGTACGCGGGCATCTCCTCGACGGGCGGCAGCGGGTACGGCCTGGACGTGGGCGCGGCGTTCCAGCCCATGCCCAACCTGACGCTGAGCGCGTCGGTGGCCAACCTCGTCTCGAACATGGACTGGGACGAGGACCTGACCCTGCGCCGAGTGGTGATGAACCGCAACGACTTCGAGAACGGCGAGCTGAGCGAGATCCGCGACCGCTACGACACGAGCGAGGGCCCGTACAGCGACGCCGCCGCCGGCGACAGCATCCGCAAGCTGGCCACGGAGCTGCGCGCGGGCATCGAGGACAACCAGTTCCCGCGCACCCTGCGGGCGGGCGCGTCGTTCCAGGTGCTTCCCGGCACCACCCTGGCCGCCTCCTACACGGACGACCTGGAGGAGGGCCGCCTGAGCGGAACGTGGGCCAGCAGCATCGCCGCCGGCGTGCAGCAGAAGCTGCCCATCGGCACGCTGCGCCTGGGCCTGGCGTCGGACATGGAGGACGCGACGATGCTGAGCGGCGGCCTGTCGCTGGGGCCCGTGCAGCTCGGCATCGCCCGGGTCAACAACGGCGGCACCAGCAACAGCGTGGACCGCGAGGGCTTCATCTTCTCGTTCGGCCTCAGCGCCTCGTCCAGCATCCGCCGGTAGCACTTCGCCGGATCGACGCACCGCCGACCGCACCCCGGCGGGCGTGGAACGGCAGGTACAACGGAAGAGGGCGCCCTCGCGAGGGGGCGCCCTCTTCGCATGTCGGTCTCAGGCCAGAACGGACCGCGGCATCAGCCGGAGCCGCCTCCAGCCTGCGGATGAATTCGCGTCTGCGGAAAGCACGAGTCCGCCTCCGCGGACTCGGCGTCCGCGGCGCCCCCACGACCGGCACCCCTCTCACCCGACCCAACGAATCAACGCTGCTCGGCCAGGTCCCGCATGCACGGGCGGGATGCGGATCGGTCCGCGGCCTGCTGCGCCGCCTGGTTGGCGCCCGCCGCGGGCGGGATGCGGTCGGTGACGCAGGTCTCGCGCGGGGTGATCTTCGCGACGGCCAGATAGGAGGTGGCGCGGCTGGGCGCCTCCGGGTTCTCGAACGCGTTCACGCGCACGACGAGCGCGACGGGCTTCCCGTTCCGCGTCCGCCACTCCGCGCGGGGGCCCAGGCTGGAGAAGGCGGCGGTGATCACGCCCGAGTACCGCAGCCGGTGCCTGCGGCCGTCCGGCGCGACGACGTCCACCGTCATCCGCGCGTCGTAGTCGTGCACCAGGAGCGCGTATCCCGCGGTTCCCGGGCAGCGGGACGAGGTCGCCCCCGTCTCCTCGTCCTTCTCCACCAGCCGGCAATCGGCGTCCGCCAGCGACGTGTAGACGCTGGTGATCCCCGCCGTCGAGTCGGTCGCGGGACCCGGATCGCCCGCCTCCGCGGAATCCGCGACGAGCGCCGGCGCCCGGGGGGCCGCAGGAGCCGCCGATCCCGGCGCGGCGGCGGGATCGGGCCGAGGCGGCGCTCCGCGCTGCAGGTCGGACGCGGCGTCCTCCACCGTGCGATCGCCGCCGCACGCGCCGAGAAGGCAGATCAGCCCGGCCAGACGCCAGGAAGGTGCGGAGATCATCGAGCTCCTGAGATCGAGGGGCCACGCCGAACCTCGTCGGCACCGCGCGCCAGCCAGGGAATGAAGAATTCGCCGTCTGGAACCACGGGGAAAGTCCGCGGTGCGGACTCCGCCTCCGGTGCGTCCGCCACCTCGTCGGTCGCGACGGAGGTCCGGCCGCGGATCACCCGCGCATGTCGCGTGGGACGGAGGATCGGCGCATCCGAAAGGACGACAGCCCGCGAAGGCGGGCTTCGTGTGGTCGTTGCAGCGGTTTCAACCGCCGGTGAGCGCCCGCGGGCTCCCGCCGTGGGGTTCCCCCTCTCCCGCCTCGCGAGAGAGGGTGGCGGGCTCTCACGAGCGCCGAGGCAACGCACCCCCCGCCGCCCGAGCCCGCGGGTGAGGGCCTCCGCCGTGGGACGGCCCCCCCAGGCCTCCCCCGTCCTACCGCACCCCCACCAGCGTCAGCACGAAGAGCAGCGCCCACTGCGTACCCTTCTCGCTCCCCCGGGTGTCGAACATCTCGTCGAGCGAGTGGGCGCCGCGGCCCTCGCCGCCGCCGTCGATGGTCACGGCGGGGATCCCGAGCGCGATGGGGACGTTGGCGTCGGTGCTGGAGGCCACGGCGGGGGGCGTGAAGCCGAGCGCCTTCCCGGACTCCACCGCCGCGCGGACGATGCGCGCGTCGGCGGGCTGCCCGCCGGCCGGGCGGATGCCGATGGTGTCGATGCGCATCGTCAGCCGCGCGTCGCCGGGCCAGCGGGCGTTCTCCTCGTCCAGGCCGGCCTGGATCGCCCGCCGGAGATCCGCGTCCAGCGCGGTGAGCGCGCCGGCGTCCACCGAGCGCATGTCCACGTCCATGCTCGCCTTCCCGGCGATGGCGTTGACGGACGTGCCTCCCTGCACGATCCCCACGCTGTACGTCACGCGCGGCGACTCGGGCACGCGCAGGTCCCCGATCTTCGCGATGGCGCGGCCCAGGGCGTGGATCGGGTTCGGCATCCCGAAGTCGCCGTACGAGTGGCCACCCGGCCCCTCGAAGGTGACGCGGTAGCGGTTGCTGCCCACGGCGTCCTTGGTCAGCCCCAGCCCGGTCCCGTCCACGGAGATGAAGTAGTCCACCGTGCCGCGAAGCTCCCGCTCGAACAGGTGGCGCACGCCGCGAAGGTTGCCCGCGCCCTCCTCGCCCACGGTCCCCACGAACAGGATGGTGCCGCGCGTGCGCACCTGCGCGGCGTCCAGCGCCCGCGCGACGGCTAGGAGGATGGAGAGCCCGCGGCAGTCGTCGCCGATCCCCGGGCCGCGCAGGATCGTCCCCTCCCGCTTCACCGTCACGTCCGTCCCCTCGGGGAAGACCGTGTCCAGGTGCCCGGAGACGACCACGGTGGGCTCGCCCGGCGTGCCCGGCCGCTCCCCGATCACGTTCCCCTCGGCGTCGATCCGCACGTTCCGCAGCCCCAGCGCCTGCAGGCGGCGGCGGAAGTCCTCGGCGCGCGCCTGCTCCTTGAACGGCGGAGCGGGGATCTGGCAGATGGCGATCTGCTCCTCGATGGCCTGCGGCTCGGTGCGGGCGGCGTGCTCCACCGCGCGGCGCACCCTCGGGTGACCGTCGGGCACGGAGACGGCGTCGCGGGCCGCGCTCCGCTGCGCAGCGGCGGGCACGGCGAGCAGCGCGGCGCCGAGGCCGAGGGCGGCGGCGCGGAGGAGGCGGGCGTCGGGTCGGGTCACGGCGGCTCCCGGGGTCGTGCGTCGGGTGGATCGGAACGCGGCGGGCGCGGACGCGTCGGCCGAGGCCGAATCTACGCACCGGGCGGGGACGACGGCAAACGGCGCCACGCTGGGCGCGGCGCCGGTGGGCAGGACGGGGGGTGGTGGGGCGTTTCGGTCGGTCGGGGGGAGGCAGAGGGAGGCGGCGGGCGGGAGCGGGCGGCGGCGGGGCCGCAGTGGGCCGCCCCCCCGTGCCCCTACACGCGGCCTGCCTGGGTTCGCAGGGCCTGGAGCCACACCTAAAACAAAAAAAAAGCGACGTA
>JASLAX010000112.1 GCA_030146875.1 Longimicrobiaceae bacterium | reverse complement strand
AGGGCCGCCACCGCGCGCAGCCTCTGCAGCTCGGCCGCGCAGCGCGGACACTCCGCCAGGTGCCGCTCGGCGTCGGCGCGCGCGGCGGGGTCCATCTCCCCGTCGATCAGCGCCTGGAGCGCCCCCTCGTCCACGTGGCTCACGGCCTTTCCTCCGGATGTGCGTCGTATGCGGCGGCGAAGCGCCGCAGGGCCCGGGCCAGTAGCGTGCCCACCGAGCCGGGGGCCACGTCCACCGCGCGGGCGATCTCGTCGTAGCGGAAGCCTTCCTCCCGCATCAGCAGCATCTGCCGGTCCCGCGCCGCCAGGGTCTCCAGCGCCGCGCGCACCCTGGCCACGCTCTCCCCCCGCTCCACCTGGGTGTCCGGGGCCGGGGCGGGCGCCTGCGGAACCGGGGCCACCGAGAGCAGCCGCTCGCGGCGCCGCCCGGTGCGCGCCCCGTCGCGGAACAGGTTGGTGGCCACGGTGAACAGCCAGAGCCGCGCCTCCTCGTCGGGGAGTGGACGCTTCAGCAGGCGCACGAAGGCCTCCTGCGCGTAGTCGTCCGCCAGGTCGGCATCGCCCGTCATCCGGTGCAGGTACCGGTGGAGCGACGGGTAGAGCCGCCGGAACAGGGAATCGAAGTCCACGTGGGCCGCCGCGACCGCCGTCTCGGGGTTCCGGGTCGGGCGGGCGCGGGCCGCTGCCGGAAGCAGCGTCCCCGGCACGCCGGGAAGGGCCATCGACGTCATCGCGCGGCTCGGGGCTCCGGTGGGCGGGACGGGACAGGGCGGGCGGCGCCGTTCCCCCGGCGTCCTGCCCGCCCTTACAACGTCCTTCCCCCGGGGGGTGTGACACCCCCGGCCGCGCGGCCCGGCTAGCCTTGCTTCAGCCAGACCAGGATGATACCGCACTCCGCGTTCCGCCGCCGGTACTGCGCCGGCGCCTGGCTGGCCCGCGCGTACACCTCGATCCCCTCGATGTCGCCCGGGGGCATGGAGGAGAGGTTGCCGTCCGGGGTGTCCCACGGCTGCCCGTCCACGAAGACGGCGGGGATGCAGTCGCCCAGCGTGCCGGGCCCGCGCTCGCGGTTCGGCGTGGGCACGTCCAGCTCGGCGTTGCCGTTGCTCTGCTGGCCCCCGGGACGCTGGTTCTGCTCGTCGCCCGGCTGCCTCTGCCCCGGGCCGAGCTGGGACGCGGGGGTGATCAGCGACAGGCCGTTCACCGACCGGGTGTCCTGGCCGCGCAGGCGGATCCCGGTGGCCGTCACCTCCATCCCCGGGACCCGGCGGAGCAGGTCGTTGGTGGTGTGCGGCCGCAGGCGCTCGATCTCCTCGCGCGTGATGTAGGCGCCGTTGCCGCGGGCGGCCCGGTCGTAGAAGCCCCCGAACGAGCCGCGCGCCACCTGCGCCTGCAGGCGCTCCAGCGGGATCGCCCTGCCCCGGTCGTCGGCCATCGCCACCTGCCCCCGCCCCGCGGCGGGGCGGCCGGCGGGCGCCACCAGCGCCAGCGCGACCTGCGCGTCGACGCCGTCGGAGACGCTCACCGCCTGCGCCGGGGGAGAGACGCCCAGCGAGTCCAGGCGCGGGTGAGCGAACGAGACCGTGTAGCTCCCCTCGGGCATCCCGTCGATGCGGAAGCGCCCCCCGGCGTCGGTCACCGCGGTGTACTCGGTGCCGGAGACGAAGACGCGGGCCCCGGCCAGCGGGGCGCGGCGGGCGCTGTCGACCACCATCCCCTCCAGCGCCGCGTAGCGCGCGGCGCTGACGGGGCGTCCGTCGGCGGTCAGCACGGCGGTCACCTCGCCGCCCTCCTCACGGATCCCGGAGAGCGTCTGCCGCTGGTGCACGTCGATGCCGGTGGTGCCGTTCGAGCGGCGGGTCTCCTGCTTCACGTCCACCGCCGGCATGCGCACGTACCAGCGCCGCACGATCCATCCGCCCCCCGGCACCGCCTCGAAGTCCACCCGGCCGCCCAGCAGGTCCGTGCTGACCCCCAGGTCCAGGTTCACGTAGCGGTACTCCAGGGTGCGCAGCTCGCCCGTGCGCGGGTCGATCCAGAGCGTCCCCGCGATCTCGGGGAGGCGCCGCCCGCTCACCGGCTGGAACGTGAGCCCCACCAGCGAGTCGGAGCGCGTCTCGCTCACCCGGAAGCAGTGCGTCTCCAGGAACTGGTCCGAGAGGAAGGCGTGCGCGTCGGGGGCGTAGTAGAAGGTGCCGCGCTCGTCGGTCTGCACGTAGCCGCCGCTGGCGAGCTTCTCCGCCGGGAGCGACGCGAACGGGCGGTCGCCCAGCCCGGTGGCGGGGTGCCGCTGCTCGGCCACCACGCGCAGGTCGGTGGTCAGGTCGCGCTCGTACTTCACCGCCTGGAAGCGGAAGGAGCGCCGCTCCTGCCCGAAGGCGGTGGCGGCCAGCGCCTTGCGCGCCTCGCCCCAGAGCGCCGCCGCGGCGCCGCCGTCGGGGCGCACCTCGCAGCGGCGCCCGGTGGCCTCGCCGACCACCAGCCCCTCCAGCGCGATCGCCCTGGGGGGCTCGGTCAGGCGGTACTCCTTCGTCTCGCCCATCGCCAGCGCCATGGCGGGCGACACGGTGGTCTGGAAGCCCACGCGCTCGGCGCGCACCGTGTAGGTGCCCGGCGCGGGGGCCTGGACCACGTAGCGCCCGCCCGCGTCGGTCATGGCGGTGGCGCGCACCCGGCCCGAGGCGTCGACCAGCGACACCAGCGCGCCGGCCACGGGGCGGCCCCCCTGGGCGCGCAGCTCGCCCCGCACGGCCTGGGCGAGCGCGGGCCGCGCCGCCAGCGAGGCGGCCAGCAGGAGAAGGGCGGGAAGGATGCGTCGCATGGCGTGCATTCCTGGGAGGGGAAGGGGGTGAGGACGGGGTCCGGGAACGAAACGCACGGCGCCCCCGCGTTCTGACGCGACCGGCGCTCAGTCCCGCGCGCGGAGCCAGATCAGGATGATGCCGCAGTGCGCGTGGAAGCGGCGGAACTGCGCCGGGGCATGCGCGGCGCGGGGATAGACCTCGATCCCCTCCACCTGCCCCGGGGGAATGCGGGAGACGTCGCCGGCGGGCATGGCGTTGGGCACGCCGTCCACGTAGATCAGCGGGGTGCAGTCCACCAGCCGCGCGCCCGAGCCGCCGCCCTGCTGCTCCAGCGGGTTGCCGTCCATGGGGAAGTCGAGCGGGCGCGGGGCCGGGGTGGCCGCCTCCGCCGCCTCCTGCTCCTTCTTCGCCACCCCGGCGGTGGCCAGCCCGCCCACGCGGCTGACCTCCGACCCGCGCAGGCGGATGCCGCCGGGCAGCACCTCGATGCCGGGCACGCGGCGCAGCAGGTCCACGGTGCGCGCCGGGCGCTCGCGCTCGATCATCTCGCGGGTGATGTAGTGGCCGTTCCCCGTGGAGACGCGGCGGCGGAAGGCGTCGAACTCGCTCTGCCGCGCCCGCACGCTCACCCGCTCCAGGCGGAGGGCGGCCCCCGGGGTCTCCATGGCGGCGGCCACGGAGCCGCCGGGGCGGCCCAGCGGGCGCGGGGTGCCCACGGCGAGCGCCAGGGGCGGCACGGCGTCCGTCCCCACGTCCACCTGGTGGGTGGGGGCCGTCACCTCCAGAGAGTCCAGCCGCGGATGCCCGAAGGAGAGGACGTACTTCCCCTCGGGCACGCCCTCGATGCGGAAGCGCCCCTCGGCGTCGGCCACCGCGGAGTGCGCGGTGCCGGAGATGAAGACGCGCGCCCCGCCCAGCGGGGTGCCGCGGGTGGTGTCGCGCACGGTGCCGGTGAGCGTGGCCAGGGTCCGCTCGGCCAGCACCGAGCCGTCGCGGGCGCGGGCGGAGACCACCTCGCCCCCCTGCTCGCGGTAGCCGCGCAGCACGTCGCGGCGGTACACCTCGTTGCGGCCGAAGGCGGCGGAGGGGCGCACCCCCTGCTCGGCGTCCACCACCGGCATGCGCACCCACCAGCGGCGCACGATCCACGCGCCGCCGGGAAGCCGCTCGAACTCCACCCGCCCGCCCAGGTACCGGCTCTCCACCGCCACCGGCAGGTTCACGTAGCGGTACTCCAGCCAGCGCAGCTCGGCGCTCCTGCGGTCCACCCAGAGCGTGCCGCGCACGTCGGCCAGGGTGCGCCCGCGCACGGGCTCGAACGCCAGCCCGATCATCCCCGCCGTCTCGCCGCGCCCGTCCTGCACCCGGAAGCAGTGCCCCTCCAGGAACTCGGGGGAGAGCAGCACGGCGGCGTCGGGGGCGTGGTAGGTGGCGCCGTCGTCCGCCGCCTGCACGTATCCTTTGGTGGCCAGCTCCGCGGCGGGGCGCGAGGCGAAGGGGTGGCGGGTGACGGCCACGACCGAGCCGCGCTCCTCGGCCTTCAGGCGCAGGGTGGGGTCCAGCTCGCGCCGGTAGCGCGTGGCCTCGAAGCGGAAGACCTGGCGCGCCTCGGCCCAGGCGGTGGCGTCCAGCGCCTTGCGGGCCTCCTCCCAGAGCGTGGCCGTGGCCCCCCCGTCCGGCCGCACCGTGCAGCGGCGCGCGGCGGCGCCCACCACGATCCCCTCCAGCGCGACCGCCTTCGGGGGCGCGGCGAGCCGGTACTGGCGCGTCTCGCCGAACGCCAGCGGCAGCGCGGGGGACACGGTGCGCTCGAAGCCCACGCGCTCGGCGTGCAGGCGGTACGTCCCGGGCGCGGGGGCGGACACGGTGAAGCGCCCCGCCGGGTCGGTGAGCACGCTCCCGCGCGGCGTGCCGGCGCTGTCCACCAGCACCACCATCGCCCCGGCCACGCCGCGGCCGGCGCCGTCGGCGAAGGTGCCGCGGACGGTCTGGGCGTGCGCGGGAGCGGCCGCGAGCAGGGCGGAAGCGACGAGCACGGAGAGCGCGGAGCGGGGCATTCGGCTCGATCCGGGGGATGGGTTGCAGCCACGGAGGTCACGCACGCCGGGCGCGCGTGCACTGGAACGCCTCGTGCCGCACGTTTCTGACCGGGGCGCGGCCGCGACGTGCGCCGTTCTCCCGGCCTACGGAGGGAACCCACGGAGGGAGGAGCGAGATGGCGGAGCGGAGCACCTGGACGGTGGACGGGATCGAGGAGGGCGTGGCCAGGGTGGAGGAGGACGGGCGGCGCATGCTCCACGTCCCCCTCGCCCTCCTCCCCCGCGGCGTGGGGGAGGGCGACGTGCTCCGCGTGGAGCGCGAGGCGTCGGAGGGGGGCCTCACCATTCGCATCCGCATCGACGCGGACGCGACGCGGGCGGCGATGGAGGCCTCCCGCGCCTCGGCAGAGGCGGCGCCGCGGGGGCCCGACCCGGGCGGCGACATCGTCCTCTGATCCCCTCTTCCGTGGAGGGCGTTGGACGAGAACGCCCCCGGCACCACGCGGCGCCGGGGGCGGTTCCTTCGCCGTCCTCCCCCCTACGGCATGGGGTTGCAGCCGGCGGAGGTGGACGCGCGGTCCGCCGGGCCCGTGGTGCTCACCCCGCCGCGCTGGACGGAGACGGTGTAGCCGCCTCCCGGGGTGCCCGGCGAGCGGAAGGTGAGGGTGCCGTTCTGGTCCGTCCGGTACCACGGCTTCCCGTACGCCCCGTACATCTGCTTGGTCTGGTCGTGAACGTGCCCGTAGGTGTTGTTGGGCGCGAGCGAGAAGGTCACCCAGTCGGGGCGGGTGGCCTCCACGAAGCTGGTGCGCACGCCGTTGCAGCTCCCGTGGTGGTTCGCCTTCACCACGTTCACCCGCATCCCCGGGAACACGTCGTAGTTCGCGCCCCCCACGAACCAGTCCTGCGCCTCGTGCTCCGCGTCGCCCGAGAACCACATGCTGAAGCTGGCGGAGTCGGGCCCCACGAGCTTGACGGGCGTGGAGCGGTCGTTGGGCGACGTGCCCGCCGGGTTGGGGCGAAGCACGTGGAGCTTCGCGCCCCCGGTCATGGTGACGGTGCAGAGCGTGGCGCCGGTGGCGCAGGGGTCGTCGGTGTCGCGCGAGATCAGCTCGCCGCGGCCGGCGCGGGCCGAGACGGAGTCGCGGAGCTGCTGCAGCGCCGCGTTGGTGTAGGCGTCGCCATTCTCGAAGAAGTAGCGCACGCGGATGTTGCGCGACGCGCGGAACAGCTCGCGCAGCCCGGCGTGGTGGTCGTAGTGCTGATGGGAGAGGACCACCACGTCGATGGTGGAGTTGTTCAGCCCCAGGGAGTCGAGCAGCACGCCCATCCGCAGGGTGTCGGGGCCGCCGTCGATCAGCACGCGGCTGGTGCCGTTGCGGATCAGGTTGGCGTCGCCCTGGCCGATGTCCAGCACCTGCACCACCAGCTCCGACGCGCTCCCGCCCGGCGGCGCCGCCGTCACGCTGAGGAGCGCGCTCCCCGAGACGCCGTTGGCCGAGGTGGCCGTGATGGTCGCCGTGCCCGCCGCCACGCCGCTGGCGACGCCGGACGCGCTCACCGTCGCCACGCCGGGCGCCGAGCTCTGCCAGGCGAAGGTGGTGGGCGTCGCGACGCCGTCGGCGTCCGTCGCCACGGCGGAGAAGCCGAAGCCGGAGCCGACCTCCACCCCCGCGGAGGAGGGCGAGACGGAGACGGCCACCGCCGGCCCCGGCGGCACGGGCGAGACCCACCCGTCGTTGCGCGCGCCCGGCGTCCCCTTGTCCCCGGACCCGAAGACGGTGCTCTGCGTGATCCACCCCGTGCCGCCCATGGCGGTGTTGTCCTGCGAGGCGTCGCGCAGGCCGCGGGACGCGCCGGTCGGCACGCTGGACCAGGCCACGGAGTCCACCGTCGCCCCCGCCGTGTCGCGCAGCGCCACCCAGTCGGCGCTGTTGGCCAGCGTGAGCGCGGTGCCGAAGGCGTAGTGCGCCGTCACGCCGCCGTTGGCGGAGGAGCCGCCGTTGCGGGCCAGCACCACGTAGCCGCCGGCGGGGACGACGACGGACGTGGCGACGACGTGCGCCGCGTCGTTGTTGGAGGCCACGCTCCACCCGCGCAGGTCCGCCGCCGCTCCGCCCCAGTTGTGCACCTCGATCCACTCGCCCGCGTCGTCGGTCACGGCGCTGGGGTTCGCCATCACCTCGTTCACCACCAGCTTCGCCGCGCCGGTCCCGCCGCCGCCCGTGGGCACCGTGACGGTGAGCGCCGCCTCGCCGTACACGCCGTTCGGCGCCGTGGCGCGGAGGGCCGCCGTGCCGGGGCCGACCGCGGTGGCCAGCCCGGCCGCGTCCACCGTCGCCACCGCGGGATCGGAGGTGCTCCAGGTGAAGGAGGTGGAGACGGCGGTGCCCGTGGGGGTGCTCGCGGCGGCGGAGAGCTGCACGGTGCCGCCCGGCGCCGCGTCGCTGCTGGCGGGCGTCACCGAGACCGACGTGACCGGCGCGGCGTAGGCGTCGTTCCGCGCCCCCGGCGTGCCCCGGTCTCCCGAGCCGTACGTGCTGGTCGCCGTGGTCCAGTTGGTCCCGTTCGCCGCCGAGTGCGGGGCGGAGGGATCGGAGACGCCGCGCGTGGCGCCCACCGGCGCCGCGCTCCACGCGACGGAGTCCACCGTGGCGCCCGCGGCGTCGCGCAGCGCCAGCCAGTCGGCGCCGTTCGCCAGCGTGAGCCCCGTGCCGTACGGGTACGCCCCGTTGATGCCGCCGTTCTGCTTCCGCGTCGCGTTGCGGGCCAGCACCACGTACCCGCCGGCGGGTATGGAGACGGAGCCGGAGATGGTGTGCACCGCGTCGTTGCCGGAGGCGATCCGCCACCCCTGCAGGTTCGCCGCGCCGTCGCCCCAGTTGTGCACCTCGAACCACTCGCCGCGGTCGTCGCTCACGGCGTTGGGATCGGGCATCACCTCGTTGATCACCAGCCGCGGACCCAGCGGCGCGACCGCCAGGCGGGGGCCGGCCTCCGGGGCCACGGGTCCGGGCAGGTGGTCCGCGCAGGCGCTGACGAGCGCCACGCCGAGCAGCGTGAGGGCGACGGAGTTTCGCATGGATCCACCGGGTAGGGGAGCGGGCGCCGCACCGCCGAGCGGCGGAGGCGAACGAATGTTTGCGCGCAACCATCGCGCCACGGCGACAGACCAGCAACGGCGGGGAAACGTACGATTCACGACACCGCCCGATGCGCGGAATGGTGCGCTCCGCGACCCGAAACGGTGCGGTGCCAACTGCTTGCTCCCGACCTCCACCCGCCGGGGTCACGCGACGGGGTGGAGACGCCGAGGAGGCTCGTTCCGTGTCACCCGGGCGCCCGCCCCCGCGAACGGATCCCGCCGCCCGGAGCCCCCGTGGCGGCGCGCGTGGGGACGCGAAACGCGAGAGGGCCCGCGGTGCGTCCGCGGGCCCTCTCGCCGTCCTCCGTTCCTTCTCGCCTCCCCGGGCCCGGCCTCAGCGGCCCACGACCTTCACCGGCTTGGAGACGATGTCGTCCCTGGTGCCCCAGGAGCGGTCGGCGCCCGGAGAGCCCACGTGCAGCGCGTCGAAGCGCCGCTGGAGCACGTACGCGGAGCCCCAGGGGTCCCGGGCCACGTCGGCGCGGTTGGGGAAGACGCGGCGGAGCAGCGCCGCGTAGTCGCGCTGCGTGGCGGGCTTCTCGCCGGTGCGCGCCATCTCGCGGCCCACGAACGCGGCGATGCGGTTGGCCTCGTACTTCGCGTTGGCGCGATGCACGGGGCCCAGCACCGGCTCGATCACCGGGCGGAGCCGGGCGCGGACGGCGGGGTGCAGCGCGGCGGCGGCGAGCAATGCGAGGGCGAGGAGGGTGCGGCCCATGGGAATGCTGCGGAGGAGGTGCGGAGGAACGCGCTCGAGCGGACCGGAAATGTATGCCGCGGGCGCCACGACGTACAGGCCCTCGCCGGGCCCGCACCGACGCCGCTTAGACCTCCCGGTCGTCGGCCAGCCGGACCCACCCGCGGGCCACGCGGTAGATGACCCACACGACCACGGCGAAGATCCCCACCGTCGCCAACCCGACGCCGGCGAACAGTCCCTCCTCGCCGCCGCCGCCACCGGCCACGCTCAGGCTCAGCACGATCCCCACGACCGCCAGCCCGATCATCGCGACCAGGCTCCACCAGAACGTCCGGATCTGCCAGTCGAAGTGCGACTCCACCCAGGTGCCGCGGGCATCGGAGCGGAAGACGTAGCTCAGCACCAGGCCCACCACGCCGGTGACGCCGTAGACGAACGAGAGCGCGTACAGGGCGTAGGCGATGGTCGCGTTGCGCTTGGCGCCGGCCACCCGGCGGTCCACCTCCGTACGCGCCGGCGCCGCGGGCAGCGGGGGCGGGGGCGTCGGAGCGGCGCTCTCCAGCGCGGCGGCCGCGAGCGGACGCCCGCAGTGGATGCACACGGAGGCGGCGGACGACACCTCGCGACGGCAGTCGGGACAGGGGATCAGGGCCATTCGATCGTTCCGGTGCGCCGGGGGGAGAGCTCGGGCGGAGGGCGAACGTGCTCCGCGGGGCGGCGGGTGGTGCTCAGATCGGCTCGTCGCGTTCCAGCCGGATCCACCCACGGCCCACGCGATAGATGGCCCACCCGATCACGACGAAGACCCCCAGCGTGGTGGCCCCCACGCCGGCGAGCATGGTCGCCTCGTGCCCGCTCAGGCTCAGCCCCACGGCCATCACCGTCAGCCCGACCATGGCGAGCACGCCCCACCAGAAGGTCCGGATCTGCCACGTGAAGTGCGACTCCACCCAGGTCCCGCGGGCGTCGGAGCGAAAGACGTAGCCCAGGACCAGCGCCACCAGGCCGGTGATGCCGACGAGGAACGACAGCGCGTGCAACGCGTAGGTGATGGTCGCGTTCCGCTTGGCCTTCGCCGCGCGCAGGTCCCTCCCCGGGTGCGTCGCGGGGGCGGGGCGTGGGGTGTCCGGTTCGTACGTCGGCGGCGGGCCCGGCTCGTACGTACGCGGCCGATCGCTGGCGATGGGGCGGCCGCAGTGGATGCAGACCGAGGCTGCGTCGGAGACTTCCTTGCCGCAGTCGGGGCAGGCGATCAGCGCCATGGCAGGGGCTCGGGGGCGGGAGGAGGGGGACGGCCACGGGCGGCGAAAAGGTAACGCGCGAGCCGCCGCGGCGTACAGTCCCGGCGCGGCGGCAGGCCGCGCCGCCGTCGGACATTCGCCGGCTGCCGAGGAGGAGACCGTTGCGTCCGCGTGCACGGCGGACATCTTTGAACGAAGATCACCCCTCGAGACGACGGGACCACGTGCCCGATCCCATGCAGAAGCCGAGCTACCTGCTCGTCCCGCCGTTCCCCGGGCTGCTGCTCCGGCGCGCCGTGGCGTACTGGGTGCTGCTGCACATTCTTTACGCGGCCCTCCTGCTCGCCGCGGCCGTCATCAGCGGCGTGCCGATCGAGCCGGCGGAGCTGCTGCCCGGCGGCAATCCGCTCGTCCCCGCGGCGGTGGTGGGCCTGGGGATGCTGCAGGCGCGGCGGAGCGACGAGGACCTGTTCCTGGCGAACCTGGGCTACGGCTGGCCCACGATCGCCACGTACCTGCTGGTGCCGGCCGGGGCCCTGGAGGCGGCGTTCGCCGTCGCGCGCTTCGGCTGGGCCGCGCTGGCGGCGTCGATGGCGCTGCCGCTGGCGGGGCACGGCGGGGTGCTGGGCCCGTGAACGCCGCGACGGACCCCATCCTCACGGCCGACTGCATCGGCAAGCGCTTCGGCGATCTCGCGGTGCTCTCCGCGGCGACCCTGCACGCCGAGCGGGGCGTGGTCACGGCGCTGATCGGCAGGAACGGCTCGGGCAAGAGCACGCTGCTGCGGATCATGGCCGGGCTGATGGCGCCGGACCACGGCATCATCCGCTTCCGGGGCCGGGTGTACACCCGCACCCGCCTGTGCCGGCTGGCGGTGCAGGGGCTCTTCCTGCTCCCGGTCGACCGCTCCACCACGATCCGCGGTCTGACCCTGCGCCAGCACCTGGGCGCGCTGCGGCTCCGGTTCGCGCTGCCCCCCGCCGACGCCGCGCTGGAGGAGCTGAAGATCACCCACCTGCTGGACCGGAAGGTGGGCACGTTCTCCGGGGGCGAGCGGCGGCGCGCCGAGCTGGCGCTGGCCATGGTGCGCGCGCCCGACTGCCTGCTGGCCGACGAGCCGTTCCTGGGGATCACGCCGGCCGACACCGAGGTGTTCGTCGCCGCGTTCCGCGCGCTGGCCCGGCGGGGAACGGCGGTCGTGGTCACCGGGCACGAGGTCCCGTTCATCCTGTCCGTGGCCGACCGGGTGACGTGGATCCACTCCGGCACCACGCACCCGCTCGGCACCCCCGAGGCCGCCCGGCGCGACTGGCTGTTCCGCCGCGACTACCTGGGCGTCCGCGCCTGAGGCGATGGGGCACGCCGGAGACGCGGCACCCGCCGACTCACGCCCGCGAGTTGTGCCAGGCGAGCCCGGCCACCACCAGCAGGACCACGCCGAACACGGCGAGGATGCCGATCTGCTGCGCCTTCGTCATCCGCCCGGCGCGGACCATGGAGCCGGTGGCGATGGCGACCGCCAGCATGGAGATCAGTACGACGGCGACTCCGGTCATCGGCGTTCGGGTGGTGGAAGGTGGAGGAGGACAGCGGTGGGTCGACCGTGCACGATGATGCTCGCGACGCTGCCCGCCACCAGGGAGAGCAGGCGCAGCAGGTGCTTGCGTCCCGTCGCCGGAACCCCGTCCGGCACCGCCTCCACGTCCGCGTGCGTGCCGGCCGGGTTGAAGGCCAGCAGCAGGTTCGGCTGCGTCACGGGGTAGGCGCGGAGGGCGTCGGGGCGGTGGGTGCGGCCGTCGCGCCGCCGGGTCCGCGGCGGCGCATGGAGTTGGGGTTGTCGATGTCGGCCGTGATCTCCCACCGCCCCGCGGGCGACTTCCGCAGCGTCAGCACGAACTTGCCGTCGTCCGGCCGTCCCGCGGCGGACGAGAAGCCGCCGATGACGTAGCCCACCGATCCGTCGCTCTCGAACGCCAGCGCGCGCAGGTGCAGCGGGCCTCCGGCGCCCCGGTACGCCTCCTCGATCGCCGCGCGTCCTCGCACCGGGGGGCTCCCCATCCGCAGCACGAACCCGTCGTGCGAGAACAGCTCCGCCAGCGCCCGCGCGTCCCGCGCCACCCACCCGCGCTCGTAGTCGCGCAGCACGCGGTCCAGCTCCGCCGGGAGCGTCACGGAGGGCGCCGCCGCGGCGGGGGCGGCTGCGGGCGCGGGCTGCTGCGCGGGGAGCACGGCCGGTCCGGCGAGGAGAAGGCTGGCGGCGAGGACGAAGCTGCGCACGGGACGGTCTCCTGATCGTGGGGTCGTCGGTAGGGGTCGCGGGCCCGGTCGCGGACGGACGGCGGGCGCCGGGTCCGTTCCCTACGGACGGACCGGCGGCGGGGTGTCAGCGGGGGTACTCCTCGGGCTCGTCCCAGCTCTCGGACCAGAACTCGTCCTCGGCCTCGGCGGCGTCCGCCATGTCCAGCGGCGCGTCGTCGCGCCGCCTCACGCGCCCCGTCTCCATGATCTGCCGGATGGTGTCGTCGTCCACTCGCGTACCGCGTGACGCGGCGCGCAGCCGCAGCACGTAGCGGATCCCGGCGGCGGCGACCAGCGCGCTCAGCGCGATCCAGATCAGCGTCACCTCACGTCCTCCGCGACGGCGCGGACGGAGAGCGCGGCGGGGGCGGAGAGGTCATGCGGAAGAGGAACGCGGGGACGGGGAACGGCGGAGCCAGCTCCGAAGATGGCGGAAGGGCGGACGACGAGCAACGGGCGTCCCGCGCAGCCGCGAGCGGACCCCGCTCGATGCGGTCACCAGACGACGAGTACCTCCTCCGCCTCCCGCAGGATGTGGGGGCCGATGAACGGGCTCAGCGCCTCGGTGGTCACGACCTCCACGCGGCGCTGGAGCAGGTCGTCGAGCAGAAAGCAGAGATCCATGAAGTTGTGGAACGTCTTCCGCTCCGGGTCGAACTGCACCAGCAGGTCCACGTCGCTGTCCACCCGCGCCTCCCCGCGCGCCACGGAGCCGAACAGCGACACGCGGAGCACGCCGAGCGCCCGGATCTGCTCGCGCGCGCCCTCCAGGCGATCGACTACGTCGGCCTTGGTCAGCGGCTGCCGTCCATCACGCGGATCCGGAGAAGCGGACCTCCCGCGCCTCCGCGTCGGGCGCCAGGAACGCGAGCAGGGCGGCGCCCTCCTCCGCCGCGGCGTCGCGGGCGGCGGAGGAGAGCGGCTCGAAGGCGTCGACCACCAGCGTGGCGGAGCGGCGCTCGCGCTCCACCTTCCACGTCGCCGCCACGAAGCCGTCCACCAGCAGCGTCTGCCGGACGATGCCGTTCAGGTAGACCGGCGCCCGGTTGCCTTCGGAGAGGATGCGCGAGCGGTCCGCGTGCGACAGCAGCACGTTGTCGAACTCGGGCAGGAAGCGGACGGGCGCCGGGGTGTCGGCGTCCGGCCGCGGCGCGTCGGGCAGGTCGAAGAGCTCGGCGCCGCCCTCGCTGCGGAACGTGCGGAGCCCCGGCCGCAGGCGCTCGAAGACCTCGCGCAGGCGGGTGAGCCCCGACCACGTCTGCGCGTCCGCCACGCTCGCCGGCCCGAACGCCCCCAGGTAGCGCAGCACGAGGCCGTCCACCGTGATCCCGCCCGAGAGCGGTCGCCCCAGCCACGCCTCGGCCGACGTGTGGACGGCGCGTCCGCTCCTGCCCCACACGGCGCGCGGCGGCACCTGCACCAGCGGCACCCGCGCGCGGACCACGTGCGCCAGCGGCTCGGGCTTGCGCCCCGGCCAGCGCTCCGCCAGCCGCGCGCCGATCTCGCCGAAGGTCAGCGGCTCGGCGTCCACCAGCGCCCGCCCCGCCCGCGCCACCTCGTCCAGGTCCAGGCCTTCCAGGTAGCGCCCGTGGCTGCCGCGGTAGGCGCGGTCCAGCATCGCCTCCACCACGGGGCGGATGGCGCCGCAGTCGCGCGCCGTCACCAGGTGGATGGTGGAGCGCATCAGCACGACCCGCACCACCTTCCGCTCCTCCAGCAGCCGCGCCAGCTCCTCCGCCCGGAAGCCCTCCAGCCGCGTCCACAGCCCCACGTACGGCGGCCAGGGCGCCTGCGCCTGCATCCCCACCAGGTGCTCGATCGCCTCCGCCGGCGCCATCTCCCTGCGCTGCAGCAGCATCTGCCGCGCGAGCAGGGCGCGGTTCAGCGCGCGCGCGCCGAGCACATCCCCGGAACGGGAGGCGGCGGGCTTCGCGGCGGGTCGTGCGGGCATGGCGGGAGAGGTCGAGGGGGCGGAGGAGCGGGCTATTCCCGGAACGCGTCGCGCCCGGCGGCGGTGTCCAGCAGGCCCGCGCGGCGCGCCATCTCACGCTTGGCGGCGAGCGGGATGGAGAGGCCGCCTATGCGGGCGATCTCCCGCGCGGCGTTCAGCTCCCTCCAGTCCACCACCGGCGCCACGTCCTCGTCCGACATGGCAAGGGCGGCGCGGGCGCGCTCCAGCACCGCGTCGGCGCCCTGCACCCCGGCGGCCCGCATCGCTTCGCCCAGGCGGATCTCGGAGCGGCGGCACATCCGCTCCTCCTTCGGTAGCGTGGCCCGCGTGGGCGCCAGGCCGCGGGCGCGCACCATGGCGTGCGTGGCCTCGTGCACCACCGACGCGGCGACCTGCGAGGGAAGGAACCTGGTGACGAAGTACTCGTCCAGCACGGCGGTGGTGGCGTCGATCAGCTTGGCCCGCGTGCCGGGGGTGCTCAGCACGTCGATGCGCAGGCCCATGCGCCGCATCCGCCGGATCCACTCGGGCTTGTACAGCGCGACCAGGTCCATCGCCGCGCCGAGCGTCGCCAGCGGGACCCGCGGATCGGCCTCGGCGGACGAGGGGCGCACGGAAACGGGGATGCCGTGCATCCGCCGGTGCTCCACGCCGTTGCCGCCCAGCCGGTCCACGAGCGCGTCCACCCATCCGGCCAGCATCCGTCGCAGCATCTCCGTCCCGCGCGAGGGGAAAGGCGTCGAGCGAGACGCGTCCGCGTCCGCCCGTGCTCCTCCGGCGCAACGACCGTTCCCGAACGCGGAGACGGGCCGCCGCGCACCTGCGCGGCGGCCCGCCGTCGAGCCCCCGGCCACGCCCGACGTCCCTTACCAGGCGACCGGGCGGTAGTCCTTCAGGAACGTCCCCCAGACGTGCTCGCCGGTGTTGATCCCCGCGATGATGGGGTCCACGATCCGCGCGGCGCCGTCCACGATGTCGAGCGGGGGATGGAAGCGGTGCTCCGCCGTCTTGCGCGCGGCGATCTCGGCCGGATCCTCGTCCGTCACCCAGCCGGTGTCCACGCTGTTCATGTGGATGCCGTCGGCGTGGTAGTCCGCGGCGGCGGTGCGCGTCATCATGTTCAGCGCCGCCTTGGCCATGTTGGTGTGCGGGTGCCGCGTGGTCTTGAAGCGCCGGTAGAACTGGCCCTCCACGGCGGAGACGTTGACGATGTGCTTGTCGCGCTCCGGGGTGCGCAGCATGAGCGGCTTGAGCCGCGCGTTCAGCACGAACGGCGCGACGGCGTTCACCAGGTGCACCTCCAGCAGCTCCACGGACGGCACCTCCGCCATCTGCAGCCGCCACGAGTTGCGGTCGCGCAGGTCCACCTGCTGCAGGTCGGCGTCCAGTCGGCCGGTGGGGAACAGGTGGCCGCGCGCGGCCATCTCCTCGTCCAGCAGCGGCACCTGCGACAGCTCCGCCGCGTGCGTCAGCCCGGGCAGGACGGGCACGGCGGAGGACGACGCGACCAGCGCGGACGCATCGTCCGCCCCCTCCGGCAGCATCTGGTATCCACGCAGCCCCTCGTAGGCGCCCAGGAGGCGGCGGGCCTCCTTCGGCAGGGAGTGCACGGCCGCCGTCTCGCCCTCCATCATGTGATGGTAGAACTCGGGCGGGCGGCGCACCGTCTGGCAGGCGTTGTTGACGATGAAGTCCAGGCGGTCGCGCGTGGCCAGCAGGTGCGCGCAGAACGCCTCCACGCTGGGCGTGTGGCGCAGGTCCAGCCCGAACACCTCCAGCCGGTGTCCCCACTCGGCGAAGTCCGGCTCCCGCGCGTACCGCGCGGCGGAGTCGCGGGGGAACCGCGTGGTCACGATCAGGTGGGCGCCCGCGCGCAGCAGCTTGATCCCCGCCTGGTAGCCGATCTTCACGCGCCCTCCCGTGAGCAGCGCTACGCGGCCGCTCAGGTCCGCGAGCTCGGTCCGCTTCCGGTAGTTCAGCTCGTCGCATGGCGGGCATAGCTGGTCGTTGAAGTGATGGAGCTCCGCGTAGTCACGCTTGCACACGTAGCAGTTCCGCGCCTCGACCGCCTCGCGCCCCTCGGCCGTCTCGTCGAGCAGGTCGT
>JASLAX010000101.1 GCA_030146875.1 Longimicrobiaceae bacterium | reverse complement strand
CTGGACGCCCGCCTTCGCGCGCCCGCGACGCGGGGCGCGCCCGCGGAGGTCGCGGCCGCCTGCGCGCGCGTGGGCGAGTGGGCCGAGGGGGCGGGCGCGGTGAGCACCGCGGCGGCGTTCTTCGTGGCCGCGCAGGCGCTGTGCGCGGGCGATCCCCGCCTGGGCTACGACGTGGGGCGCGTGGCCCGCAAGCTGGCGCTGTACGACGCGGCCGAGGGGTGGCTGCGCTGGGCCGACGGGGTGGCCCGGCACCAGCGGCGGTGGGAGGTGGCCACGCTCTGCGCGTCGGGGCTGGGGAACGTCTTCCGGCAGCGCGGCAACCTGCCCCGCGCGCGCCGGCAGCACGAGGTGGCGCTGCGCCTGGCGCGCCGCCACCGCCTGCGCGTGCAGGAGGGCGACGCCCTGTACGACCTGGCGGGGCTGGCCTTCGCCTTCGGCGAGTCGGCGGAGGGGACGCGGCTGGTGCGGCGCGCGATCGAGGCGTACGGCCCGGGGCACGAGCGGGTGCACCGCATCGCCAAGGACGTGGCGTGGATGTGGATGGACCGGCACGGCGAGTTCGCGGCCGCGGCGCGGGTCTTCGGCGCGCTGCTGGACCGCATCCACGAGCCGCCGCACCGGGTGATGCTGCTGGCGTCGCTGGCGCGCGCCGCAGCGGGGGCGGGGCTGCGGGGCGAGTTCGAGCGCGGGTGGACGGGAACGTGGGAGCTGGTGCGCCGGCACGCCGGCCGCGAGCGGCACGCCGCCGCGCTGGTGCAGCTCGCGCTGGGCGCCGGCTCGCTGGGCGACTGGACCCGCGCTGCGGAGGCCGCCGCCGAGGCGCAGCGCATCGCCACCGAGCGCCGCGAGGGCGAGGCGCGGCTCGTGGCGGAGTCGATCCTGGAGGCGGTGCGCGGCGGCGCCCTGGCCGAGGAGGCCGCGCGCGCCGTGTTCCGCGACCGGGGGCGGGCGCCCGCCCCCGCGGGGACGGGCACCCCGGAGCTGGCCCGGGCCCTGGAGAGCGCGCTGTCGGCGGCGGGTTAGGTCCCCGAGCCGCACCACCCCAGGCCGCACTCCCGGTCTCCGCTCAGGGCGTCCCCCTCGGTGGGGGTGACCGGGCCCTCGGAGCCCTCGCGGTGGTCGCGGACCTCGCGCGAGTGCCCCGATGGCGGCGCGACCGAGACGGGGTCCGATCCACATGCGGCGAGCAGCGTGAGCGAGGCGGCGGCGACGAGCTTGCGGGTGGTGCGCATGGGGTGCTCTCCGGGCGGTGGGGAGGGTTCGCGAAAGGGCGGGACCGGAGCTTCCGGTCGCGCCCTTCATTCTAATCCTTTCCCCCACCGGGGGCATTGCGGCGACGGGACCGGCGCATCCGCGGGGTACGTTTCCCGTCCGATGCCGAACGGCGCCCGGCCTCCGGCGCAGCGCACGGTGGCGGTGGCGGGGCCGACGCCGTCCTCCGCCGGCGGCACCGACGCGGCGAGGCCCCGCCCTCCACGGGGGAGAGCGGGGCCTCGCTTCGTCCATCGCCGTCCGCGGGCGTCAGCCCATGGGGTGGCGGTAGTTCGCGGAGTAGCGGCCGGTGACGTGGTGCTCGAGCTGCCGCTCGATGTCGGTGAGCAGCGACGAGGCGCCGAAGCGGAAGAGGTCCGGGCGCAGCCAGTCGTTCCCGAGCTCCTCCTTCATCATCATCAGGAACTCCAGCGACTGCTTGGCCGTGCGGATGCCGCCGGCGGGCTTGAAGCCCACGCGCGCGCCGGTGCGCTCCAGGTACTCGCGGATACAGCGCACCATCACGAGCGAGACGGGGAGCGTGGCGTTCTCGGACTCCTTGCCCGTGGACGTCTTGATGAAGTCCGCGCCCGCCATCATGCAGACCAGCGACGCCTTCGCCACGTTGCGCAGCGTTCCCAGCTCTCCCGTCGCCAGGATCGTCTTCAGGTGCGCCGGGCCGCACGCCTCGCGGAACGCCTTCACCTCGTCGTACAGCGCCCGCCAGTCGCCGGTCAGCACGTGCGCGCGGGTGATGACGATGTCGATCTCCTCCGCGCCCTCCTCCACGGAGGCGTGGATCTCCTCCACGCGCTGGCGGAAGGGCGAGAGGCCCGCGGGGAAGCCGGTGGAGACGGCGGCGACCGGTATCCCGGAGCCCCGCAGCGCCTCGACCGCCGTGGGCACCAGCGTGTGATAGACGCAGACGGCAGCGGTCTGGATGGGCAGGTGCGCCGCGCCCAGCTCGTCCAGCAGGTCCTGCCGCACCGGGTTGCGCGCCTTGCCGCAGAGGCGGCGCACGTTCCCCGGCGTGTCGTCGCCGGAGAGCGTGGTCAGGTCCATCAGCGTGATGGCGCGCAGGAGCCACGCGGCCTGCCAGTCCTTCTTCACCGTGCGCCGCGTGCCGATGGTGGCGGCGCGCCGCTCCACCGCGCTGCGGTTCACCCGCACCGCCTCGACCCAGTCCAGGTCGAGCGGGGTGCCGGGGTTGCGCTCCCCGTGCGCGGCCTCCGCCTCATCCGGGGAGCGGGGGACGGCGGCGATCTTCCGGGTCGTGGCCATGGTCGTGCTTCGCGTGCGCCCCCGCCTGCGGGGGATGGACGTGCGATGGGGACGAACAAGATAGGGCGGAGCGGCCCGCGCCGCCAACCCGCGTGCCCGGACGGGAGAACCGGAGGGGGCGCGACGGAGATCCCGTCGCGCCCCCTCTTCCGTCGTCCGACGATGTCGACCGACGACGCCGCTACGCCTCCGTGCCCTCGCGGCGCTCCAGCGCCTGGCGCCAGCGGGCGAGCCGCGGGAGCACGGGGCCCACGCCGGGTCGCGGGCGGTAGGCGGAGAGGGAGACGATGGACGGGCGCTTGAACGAGCGCCAGCGGCGCATCCCCACCTCGTCGGCCACGTCGCGGGAGAGGGTGTGGAGGCGGGCGCGGGCGTGGTCGCGCTGCCCCGCGTCGCCCCACGCCAGGGCGACGAGCAGCGCCTCGCGCGCGGCGGCCGGGTCGCCGGCGGTCAGCGCCAGCCCCGCCAGGGCGTGCGCCACGCGGGAGCGGTCCACGGGGTCGGCGTAGCGGACGGCCGCCAGGCAGAGGTCGCGCGCGGCGCCCAGCCGGTCGCCCGAGGCGCGGCGCAGCGCGGCGCGCTCCTC
>JASLAX010000067.1 GCA_030146875.1 Longimicrobiaceae bacterium | reverse complement strand
GCCACCTGCACCTCGCGCGCGGGCTCCACCGCCTGCGCGCGCGGCTCGGCCGGGCGGGCGGTGGCCTTGGCAGCCGCCTTCTTCGCCGGGGAGGCCCGGGCTGGCGCGTGCGACTTCGGGTGCATGCGGCGGGGGTGCGGGGGGTGCGGAGGCGCCGCGGGAGGCGCCCGGCGGCTACTCGATCGTTCCGTCGCGGGCGGCGCCGCTCGCGCTTCGCGCCGCCGGGGCCGGGGGCGCGCGCATCAGCGCCTTCCCCCGGGAAGGCGCCGCTCGCCCAGGTGGGGGCGCAGCCGCTCCAGGTAGTCCTCGAGCGTCGTCGCCACGAACCCGGCCGCGTGCACCACGTCGCCCCCGTCGGAGAGGAAGAGGGCCAGCCCGCGCTCGGGCCACACCCACTCGCCCGCCTCCACGGCGAGCGTGCGCCAGCGGTAGTCCAGGCGCGCCTCGGGCTCGTCCAGGCCGGACGGCGGAGGGGTGCCGCCCACCTCCGCGTCCACCAGCGCCACCGAGCCGTCCTCCTCCAGCCACAGGCGCAGGCGGCGCAGCCCGCCGGCATCGGCCGTGGCGCGGAACAGGGCCTCCCCGCGCCCCAGGCGGCCGCGCCCCTCGCCCTCCAGCAGCGGTCCCACGGCGGCGGCCAGCTCCTCGGGCCGGCACGCGGGGGGCAGGCCGCGCCAGCCGGCCAGGTCGCCGGCGGCCAGGCAGCGCGCCGCGCGGGCGCAGGGCTGGTTGGGATCGGGAGCGCTCATCAGCCTCGGATCAGGTCCACGCGGCCCAGGAAGTAGGCCGCGTACAGGTTGCGGATGCCCACCACGTCCACGAGCGCCAGCGCCTGCGAGTACGACGGATAGCGCTGGTTGGTGATGGGGGGAACGAGGGCGGCGTTCCACGGCAGCGCGGCGAAGGCGGCCCCCTCCACGCGGGCGCGCAGCGCCGGGGCCGATGCCCGGCCGGAGACCTGGCGCCAGGCGATCTCGGTGAGGAGCGAGTCCACGCCCTCCATCAGCGTGTTGTACTCGGGCGCGTCGTAGCCGAAGGTGTCGGCGTACGCCTCGTAGTCGGGGTGCGCCAGGGTGTGCAGGTACTCGTGGATGAAGGTCTGGAACGCGTCCCAGAAGATGCGCCGGTTGCCGTCGTCCGTGGGGGCGCGCCAGAGCTGGAAGTTCACCCGCCCCCCGCCCGCGGTGGCCGGCCACCCGCGGTCGATCTCCAGCAGGCGGGTCTCCTGGGTGGAGGCGAAGTGGTCGCGGATGCGGTCCAGGCGGGTGGCCTCGGGATCGCCGCCGGTGGGCGGGGGCGTGGTGCGGGTGGGCACCGCGCCGTGCTGGGCGTTGATCTGGGCCACCCCGGGACCGCCGGGATCGGAGTCGGCGTTCAGGGCGTACGAGATCAGGTCGCGCGCCAGGTCCCGCCGCCCGGCCGCGTTCATGGCCCCGGTGCGCACGCCTCCCACGCCCGGCGTTCCCCACACCCGGCGGTCGTACTGCTCCCACGCGTCGAACAGGTTCACCCCCGGGCTGAACGACGGCCCCTGCGCGTAGCTGCCGAAGACCGCGTTCACCTCGTCCCGCGCCGCGTTGCCGATCTCTTGGAAGCGCGGGAGCGAGTGGGTCTTCGTGGGATCGGCGTGCTCCGTGGGCCCCTTTCCCGCCACGTTGGAGGCGTAGTGTGCCGTGATCCACGCCGAGATCCGGTTGCGGATGCGCGTGTCGTACGGCGGCTGGCCGGGGATGGTGGGCCGGAAGGTGGGCGCCACGCCGCCCACGGTGGCGACGGGGCTCATCGCCGGCCCCACCCGCGCCCGGTCGGCGGCGCTGAGCGCGTGCGTACCGGCGAGCAGCGACGGCGGGATGCTCCCCGCCGCCCAGCGCCCGCCCGGCGGCGCGCCCACCCCCGCGGAGGAGAGCGCCGCCGTGGCGCCGTACAGCGTGTGCAGGGCGTCGTCCGCCTTCTGGATCTTCGGCTCCAGCGTCGGGCGCAGCGACTCGTCGCCGTCGAGCTGCGACTGCAGCGAGACGCGCATCCCCTGCAGGTCGGCGGTGGCGCGCTCCACGTCGGCCGGGGCGAGGGTGCGGATCCACGCGGCGATCGCATCCGCCGTGTCGGCCCCGTCCACCTTCGCCTGCAGGTCCGCCGTGGCGTACGGCGGGTGCGCCGGCACCGGCGGCGCCGGCGCCGGCGCGGGCGCGGGGGGTGCGGGCGAGCAGCCGTCCCCGCAGCGCCGCAGCCCCAGGCGCGCCCGCGCCAGCGGGAGCGGCGCCGTCCCGGCGTCCAGTCCGCGCATCCGCATCACCGCGCCCACGGCGGCGCGGTCGGCGTCGGCCTCCACCGCGGGGTCGTCCCGCACCTCCATCCGCTCGCCCGCGCGGGGCGCGGAGCCCCCCTGCTGCGCCACGTGGGCCAGCTCGTGCGCCAGCAGGGCGTCGCCCTCCAGCGTGCCGGGCCGGTACTGCCCGCGCCCGAACGCCACCTGGTCGCCCAGGGCGAAGGCCCGCGCGCCCAGCCGGGTGGAGAGCGACGCCGCGGCCTCGCCGTCGTGCACGCGCACCCCCGCGAAGCTGGTCCCCATGGCCCGCTCCAGCGGCGCGCGCACGGCGGCGTCCACCGGGCGGCCGGGGCCCAGGGCCTGGCCCACCCCGGCGGGATCGACGGACACCCCCGGCGCGGCGGGGCCGTCCGCCATGCGGAAGAGGCCGGAGAGGAGGCCGCCCGCCGTCTCCAGCGCGCCCGGCGGCTCCGTCGCGGCGTCCCCTCCCATCAGCTCCGGCGGAAGGCCGGCGACCTCTCCCGTCTCCCTCCACCGGGCCACGCCGGTCCGCACGCGGGCCTGCACGGCCGGCAGGTAGTCCTCCGCCGACGCCGCGCCCGCCGTCTCCGGCGCGTAGGTGCGCAGCCCGCGCTCCAGCCGGGCGGCGGAGTAGCCCTCCATGCGGGTGAAGGCGCGCTCGATGTACGGGCACGCCGCCACGGACCAGAGCGAGCCGGCCAGCGCCTCCTCCGCCCCCGCGCAGGCCGCGGTCCTCAGGCGGTCCAGGAACGCCCGCCGCGCCATCTGCCCGGGTCCGGGGGCGGCGTCGTCCTCCACCAGCAGCGTCCGCGCGACGGGGGCCGCTCCGGCGGGCGCGGCGGCGCCGTCGGGCTCCCGCCGCAGCGCCGGCGTCGTCGTCCGCAGGCGAGGGCTCGCGCCCTCCCCCGCGGCGGCCGGGGCGGCGCCGTCCGCCCGCTGCGCCAGCGCCAGCCACTCGGCGGGGGCGGGAACGTCGCGCGCGGCCGCGGGCGGGGTCTTCTCCTTCCCCGCCCCGGCGTCCGGGGTGGCATCCTTCGCGCCCGTCGCGGGAGGCCGGCTCATCCCCGTGCCCCGTCCGCCGCGCGCCGCCCGAAGTAGGCCACGCGGCGGTCCGGCAGGGCGGCCGCGGCCTCCGCCGGCTCCCCGGCGTTCCCCGCTTCCGGGGTGGAGGACGGCGGGGCGGGCGCTTCGGCGCGCTGGAGGGCGCGGACCACGGCACCGTAGATCGTGCGGCCCAGCCGCTCGGCCGCATCGCCCTCCGCCGGCTCCGCCACGAACGGGGGACGGAGGAGCAGGTGCAGCACCCCGTCGTCGGAGACGCGCGCGGCCGTGGGCGAGGCGCCGGGGATGGCGCCGGCCGCGAGCGAGCAGAGGAGAGGGAGGTCGCGGACGCCCTGGGGAAGGGCGAGCGAGACGTGCAGCGCGTCGCGCCCGTCCACCCGCACGAGCGAGGCGGCCACCGTGGCGCCGCGGGCGGTGGTGCGCAGCGGCGGCGCCTCCCCCGGGCCGTCGCGCAGGGCGGTGGGGAGGAGGGCGCGCGCCGCCGCCTCCACCTCGCGGCGGTGCGCGGCGGAGCCCACGACGCGGCGCCGGTCGAACGCCCAGCGCGCCACCAGCCCCCCGGCGAGGGCGGCGAGGAGGATGCCGCCGAGCACCGCCTCGCGCGTGGAGATGCCGCCGCCGTACGCGCGCTCCGCGATCCACACCGCGAAGGCGAGCTCCGCCAGCGCCATCCACCGCGCCCGGGAGAGGCCCAGCAGGTGCGAGCGCACGTCGCCGCGCAGCCCCTCCAGCCCGAACCGCATCACCGCGTAGGCGCACATGATCCAGAGCAGGACCGCCCCCGGCCGCGCGAAGGGGAGCGCCGCGAAGCCGGAGACGCCGATCGCGGCCAGCCCCGCCGCCTCCACCGCCTGCACGGGGAAGAGGCGGACCCCGGCCAGGTGCGCCGAGAAGCCATCGCGCGCCGCCGCGTCCGGGTAGACGATGCCGACCGACGACGGGTTGCCGTGGCAGCACCCGGCCAGCAGGCACCCCGTGCGCCCCCCCACCAGGAAGAAGCAGATGGCCACGGAGACCACGTCCATGTACGCCAGCACGGGCTCCCCCAGCGCGACGAGCGCCCCGGCCATGCACGCCTCGGCGAACCAGACCTGGTCCAGCAGCACCATCGTCTCCCGCCCGGTGAGCGCCCTGCGCGCGTAGACGTAGACGAAGAACGACAGCGCGCACACCAGCGCCATCACGCACAGCACGAGCAGCGAGCGCCCGGTCACCAGCCCCCCGGCCAGGGTGACGACCACCGCCACGTAGAAGCCGGTGACCCCGCAGGTCAGGAACGCCGGCACCTCGCGCCCGTGGCGGGCCAGCCGCGTGCGGGGGAGCGCGTCCAGGACGCGGTTGAGGGCCGCGGCGGTCATCTCTCCTCCGGACGATCCGGCGGCTCGTCGCCCGGGCCCCACCACCACCAGTGGGAGCGCGGGATCCCCGCGGGCACCGCGCCGTCGGGCAGGTAGCCGTCGCGCTCGCGGCGGAAGGCGACGTGCCGGTCCATCTCCTCCACCGGGAAGGACTCGCGGAGCCAGTCGATCCCCGTCTCGGACATCAGGTCCAGCACGAACTCCATCCCCGACCGGGTGCGCGCCGCCCCCTCCCAGTCGCCGTCCCACCCCCGCGTCAGCGCCTGCCCGAACCGCCAGGCGAAGTGCTCCAGCGCGGGCGAGGCCAGGGGAAACGTCTCCTCCGCCCGCGCGACCAGCGCGCGGACCTCGGGACGATCGGAGAGGGCGGGTTCGGCGCGGCGGGCCAGGCCCAGCCGCAGCATCCCGTCCACGAAGGCGCGGGCGGCGTCCTGCGCGTCGCGCACGTCCGGCGTCTCCGCCACCCGGTCCAGCGCCGCGCGCACGGCGCGGATCTCGTCTGCGGTCAACGTCCCCTCTCCGGCGCGGCTCTCCGCGCGGTCACTGGTGGGTCAGCAGGATCACGCGCCCCTCGTTGCTCACGAAGACGCGGGCGGTGATGTTCTCGCCGCTCGGCAGGGTGTGCGTGAAGGCGAAGGCGCGCCCGGTGCCCTCCTGCGCCACGGCCATCGTGGCCGCCACGTCCGACGCGGGGGCTCCCCTGATGGCGGCGTTCGCGGACGCAAGGTACGCCTTCACCGGGTCCGCCGCTCGCGCCCGCTCCGCCGCCGGCAGCCACTCGAAGTGCTTGTGCGCGTGGTACACGGCGGCGGAGCTGGTGGAGAAGGTGACCTCGGAGAGCTTCTTGATCTCCTCCACCGTGCGCTGCGGCGACAGGCGCGGGGTGATGGAGGCGCCGCCCACGCTGGTGCCCACCGACTTCTCCTTCGCCTCGTAGAGCGCGGCGGCCTCGCCGGTCGTCTTCTGGCTCAGCTTCCCGGGGGTGGCGGCGTCGGCGATCTCGTCGTCCAGCTCCTTCGCGTAGAAGTCCTCCACCTTTCCGGTCGCGGGGACCTTGTGCTTCGCGCGCAGCTTCCTGTCGATGTCTCCCACGGCCTTCCCGTAGGCCTTGTCCCTGGTCTTGACCCCCGGGTTCGCGGCCTGCCAGGCGGCGATCTCGGCCCGGCGCTCCGTCTGGAAGGGGGCCATCCTGTCGCTTAGCCGGCGGCCGTACTCGGCCTCGAAGAACTCGAAGTGCTCCACGAACTCCCGCAGCGACCCCGGCTTGCGCGACAGCGCGTAGTCGCGCGAGAAGTCCCACGAGCGCTGCGCCCCTGCGTTGGGGATGTCGTACACCCGCATCAGCTCGGCGTCGCTGGGGTTGGGGTAGTGCGCGTCCAGCCCCATCTTCTTCATCCACGCGCGCGCCGCCTCCAGGTTCTCCTCGAAGCGCAGCCGGTAGGTGCCCGACGCCTGCAGCTTCTTCAACGCGTCGCGGCTGGCCTTGTCGATGCTGCCCGGGGTCTTCCGGTTGACGTCGTAGTCGCGCGTGGCCCGCAGCAGCTTGGTGAGGTCGGCGTCGGCGATCTGGGCCATGCGGTCGGGATGGATGCGCACCTCCCCGTTCACCACCACCATGCCGTCCGCGCCCACCTCGATACGCGAGCCGCGCAGCGGGTCGCCCGGCGGCAGCGCGGCGTCCAGCCCCAGCAGCCGCTGGATCTGCGCGTTCTCGCTCTTCGCGCGCGCCGCCACGTCCACGTACAGGCGGCCGACGGGGGGCGCCGCCTTGGTGGGGCGCGCCTGAGAGACCACCTCCACGTTCAGCTCCCCCGTCTTCTTCCCCGGGGTGATGCGCAGCGTGTACTCGGTCTCGAGCCCGTGCGCGCGGGAGGCGTTGTTGCCGCGGGCCACCTTCTCCACCAGCTCCACCAGCGTTCCCGACGGGGCCCCGCCCGCCTTCAGGTTCCCCGCGGCGTCGGCCACCAGGGTGCCCTCGGGCCGGCCGGCCCTCTGCGCCAGCGCCATCGCCTCCACCTCGGCGAGCGCCGTTCCCCCCGCGCCCTCCACCTTCGCCTTGATGGTGCCCAGGTGGGCGGCCTCGGCCGCGCGGATCTTCGCGTCGTCGGCCCCGGCGGCCTTGATCCCGGCGGCGCTCTCGGCGATGGCCTTGCCGGCGGTGGACATCCCCACCGGCACCACCACCGGCAGCCCCTCCACGTTGTGGATCTCGATGCTGCGGCCGAGCTGGATCTCGGCCACGTTCCCGCGCACCGAGAGCGCCAGCAGCCCCCCGGTCACCGCGGCCTGCCCCAGCAGCATCATGATGGAGTGGCGCTTGGCTTCGGCGGACCCCGGCCTCTTCTGGATGGCGTCGATCTGCTCGGCGATCTGCGCGCTCATGGCGGCCAGCGTCACCACGTCCGACGCCAGGTTGGTCACGGCCAGCGGCACCACGTAGCGCTGCGCCATCGTGGCGGCGAGCGCCCAGTTCGCCCCGGTGAGCGGCTTGCTGGCCGCGGCGGCCGTGCGCGCCACCGAGAGCACCCGCCCCGCCGCCAGCGCCCCGATCCCGGCGATGGCCCCCACGATCTGCGCCAGGTCCAGCACCACCGAGAGCGTGGTGTTGGTGCCGTGCCTGGCCCCCTCGATCAGGTTCAGCGTGGACGCGGTGGCCCCCGCGGCCGCCGAGGCGCCCAGCGCCCACAGCCCGGCCACCGCCACCGACCCGGTGCCGAAGGTGACCAGCCCCACCCCGATCACCGCCAGCCCCATCCCCAGCCAGGTGAAGAAGTCGCGCCAGGTGACGCGCTCGTTCACCTCCACCTGCCCGGTCGCGATCCCCGGCCAGTCGTAGTAGATGCGGCCGTGGCAGAAGTGGTCCTTGTTGTTCATCTCCGCCATCAGGCGGCTCACCGACTCCACGTCGGTGGAGCCCGCGCCGACGGAGTCGTGGAAGGGCCGCTCGGGGTTGGTCAGGTCCACCACCCGCCACGTGTCGCCGTCCCGGTACCCGTACAGCTCCAGCGGCACCTGCTCCATGAATCCCGGCTCGTCGCGGTACTTCGCGTCCGGGCGCATCACGGCGAGCAGACGGGTGGGGCTCTTCCCCGAGAGGGCGTCGAGCTCGCGGCGCATGGCGCCCACCGCGCGGGCCTCGTCCGCCTCCTTCGCCGTACCCCTCGCCTTCGCGCGGGCCACGATCCACCGGTCCAGCCCGTCCGCCAGCTTCCGGTACGTTCCGAGCGCCTTGCCCCAGTCGCCCACGCGCGCCTGGAAGCCCATGGTGGCGCCCGTGCCCTCGCTGTGGAAGACCTTGAGGGCCGTGTAGGTCTTGCTCTCCTCGGTGTACGGGTTGTAGCTGGACGAGGACGACGACGACATGGTGAACTGCGACTCGAACTCGCCCGAGGTGTCGGCCTTGAGCTGGGCGTACAGCGCGTCGGCGTGCGTCGCCGCGCTCGCCTGCAGGGTGGCGTCCACGCTCCCCGCGCTGAGCTGCGCCTGCACCATCACCACGTCGGTCCACAGCGCGATCCACGCGTCGTAGAGCGCCTTCGAGATCCACCCCTGGTCGGCCGCCTTCTTCCGGATGCCGTGGAATGCCCCCTCGAAGGCCAGCAGGCGCTCCTGGTAGCCGCCGGCCGCGCGCGTCTTCTGCAGGCCGGAGGTGGCCTTCACCGCGGCGTGGACCACGTCGTCGTGCAGGTGCTTCCCGTGCTGGTCGTCGATCAGCAGCCCGTTGCGCACCTCGTACTTGAACACGTAGTGCCCGCCCAGCGCGGGCCCGCTGAAGCGCACGTGGTGGTCGCGGTGCCCCTCCATGGTGGTGTTGGCCGCGTCCGGCGGCGCCTCCAGCCGGTCGTTGACCACCACGTCCGCCGTGCCGTCGCCGTCCAGGTCCACGAACAGGGCCACCTCGCTGCCCCACATGGTGACGGCGCTGGGGACCACGTCGCGGTCGAGCGGCAGGGCGCGCCCGCCGTAGGGCTCGCCGCCGGAGACCGGGGCCAGCCCCAGGACCGAGCTCCCCTTCCGGCCCGTGTCCACGATCAGGCGAAAGCGGTCGCCGTACGGCCCCATCTCCACGTCCCAGAACACGGTGCGGCCCAGCACCTCGCGCTTCGTGGCCGCGAAGACGGGGTGGAGGGGTCCCTTCTCCGGCGGGAATGAGTAGACGACGGCCCTGGACCCCACCTCCACCTGGTACGTCACCGCGTCGGCCGTACGCTTGGGCGGGAAGACGAGCATGGTCGCGGCGGCCGACGCGGGCGAGGTCAGCTCCACGACCGTGGGCTGGTTGCCGTCGGTGTGCCGCACCACCCTGGGGAAGTAGGTGCTCCCCGGGCCGGCCGGCGCGTTCAGGGTGTCCTTCTGCACGCCGGGCACGGGCCCGGGCGCCGGGACGTCGAAGACGGCCTGCTTCGCGGCGCCGCCCGGGTCGTTCACCTGTCCGATCCGCACCGTGATGGACTCCACGGCCTGCATCTGGGTGGACCACGAGTAGAACTTCGCCCCGATGAGCTCGAACGCCAGCTCGGGGTGCTGGTCGCCGTCGCCGTCCAGGCGGGCGGTGAACTCCATCGCCCCGTCCATGTTCGCGATCCCCTGGAACTCCGCCCGCGTCCCCGGCAGGAACTCGGCGACGAAGGGCTTCGCGTCGGCCGCCGAGGCGGAGGGGTCCAGCACCCACATGGTTCCGCCGCCCTGGTAGAGCCCGTTGAGGAGCAGGTCCAGGTCGTGCGTGCGGCCCTTGCTTCCCGGCCGGTCGTCGTACCCGATGTCGTCGGTGAGGCGCAGGATCTTCGTCCCGTCGCCGTACAGGTCGTAGACCAGCTCCCCCTCGCGAGAGGAGACCTGCTCCACGGCCAGCTTGCGGGGCGCGATGATCGCGCGCAGCCGCTTGGCGTCGTCCTTGAGCCCGACAGCGTCGGCGGGGTGCGGCCCCAGGTACTTCACGTACACGAACAGGACGTCCATCCCCTCGTCCGTCGCGCGCTCGAAGCGCACCTCCAGCCGGTCCTTCCCCCAGGTCACCTCCAGCGGCTCCGGGACCACGTCCTCGCCCTCGAGCTGCACGGCGGGCGCGCAGGCCTCCGCCGCGGCGGGGAGCAGGCCGAGCGCGCTCCCGCCGCCCTCGACGGCATCGCCGACCGCGCGGGCGGCGCGCTCGTGCCGGTCGCCGGG
>JASLAX010000049.1 GCA_030146875.1 Longimicrobiaceae bacterium | reverse complement strand
CCCGTGAGGACATGCTGGCCCGCCTGCGCCGCCAGGCGGACCAGTGGCAGCAGGCGGACCCGGGCACGCCGGTCATCCCCGGCCTGCACCTGATCGCCGTCGTGGCGCAGGGCGACCCCGGCCCGTCGGGCAAGTACCGCAACCAGATCCGGGACGCGGTGGTGGACTCCATCCACCAGATGGCCAAGTCCATCAACGGCATTCTGTTCATCGACGTGCAGGTGGGCACCGACGACATCCGCAGCATCATGCCGCGCTTCTCGGAGTTCCTGAAGAAGCCCGACATCCACTTCGCGGTGGACCCGGAGTTCTACATGCGCGGCGGGGTGGTGCCGGGGCGCCGGATCGGGACCATGTACGCGGCCGACATCAACTACGTGATGGACGAGCTCACGCGCATCGTGCAGGAGAACAACCTGCCGCCCAAGGTGCTGGTCATCCACCGCTTCACGCGGAACATGGTGCCCGACCTGCAGAACGTCCGGCTCCGGCCCGAGGTGCATCTCGTGATGCACATGGACGGATGGGGCGCGCCGTGGCTGAAGTACGACTCGTACCGCGACTACGTGGTCCGGTACCCGGCGCAGTTCACCGGGTGGAAGAACTTCTACCACAACGACACCAAGAAGGGCGACCCGCTCACCACGCCCACGGACCTGCTGCAGCTCTGGCCCGAGCCGCTCTACATCCAGTACCAGTAGGCGGCGGCCGCAGAGCGCACGAGGGGCCGGCGGACTCGGGTGTCCGCCGGCCCCTCCGCCGTTCCGGCCGGTCCCGGCCCTAGAACAGGCTGAGCAGGGCGTTCGCCAGGCGGGCCAGGTTGGCCGCGGCGCTCTTCGCGCCCTCGACGACGGCCTCGCCGACGCTGTCGCCGCCCTGGATGGCGCGGGCCTCTGTGGTGGTGAGCTCGGTGAGCATGGGGGATCCTTCGCGTTCGGGGGGGAGGAGCGGCGGCCGGTCGGCCGTGCACATGGAGGAACGCCCCACCCCGGCGAAACCGGACAGCGGAAGCGGCCCGTGGGGCGGAACGGTCGTTCCTTGCCGTTCCGGTCACATCCGCCCGCTCGTCCTTTCCTTCCTTCCCCGGCCAAGCGCAGGGAGGACGTACGACGAGGGGCCGGCGGACGTCGCGTCCGCCGGCCCCCGCTGAACACCCGGCGAGCCGCGGATCAGAAGCCGAACAGGCCGATCACGGCGTTGGCCACGAGGGCCAGGTTGTTGCCGGCGGTCTTGACGCCCTCGACGATGACGGCGACGGGATCGATGCCGCCCGTGATGGCGCGGGCTTCGGCGGTGGTGAGCTCGGTGAGCATGGGTGGGTCCTTCGGAGAGGGGAGGTGCGGGCGCCCGGCAGGCGGCCGCGGTGAGGAACCTCAAAGAATAGCGGGATGGGACGCCGGGGGCAGAGGGCCGGAGCGGGCGTTCCTTGCCGCTCCCGTCACACCCTCACCTCCGAGAGAGGCGGCGAACGCCGTCGCCCCCTCGCCGGGACGACGGAGGAGGCCGGCGGACGATGCGTCCGCCGGCCCCTGCGCGTGCTCCCCGCCGGGCGAGGACGGGACGTCCGCCCCTACCGGCCGGGACGGGGGAAGACGACGATGGACTCGTTGCCGTCGCGGTCCACGGCGGCCACGCCGAAGAACCAGTTGTCGATGATGATGCTCTCCAGCGTGGCCTCCGTCACGTTCCCCACCCAGCGCGAGTGGTCCCAGGTGGCGGAGGTGGGGGCGCGCCAGTACACGCGGTAGCCCGCCAGGTCGGGCGCCGCCACCGGCTTCCACCGCAGCGTGGTGTTGGTGGAGACCTGCCCGGCCACGGTGACGCTGTCGGGCGCCGGCGGGGCCGAGGCGAGCGAGGCCAGCGCGGCGGCGTTCAGCGCGGTCATCTTGGCCAGGTACGGGTAGTCCACGTGCTCCGGAAGGTCGCCGTAGCGGATCCCGTTCTCCACCCGCACGTCCTGGTGCTGCTTGGTGTAGTCCTCGTGCGTCTCGGTGATGCGCACCGCCGGGAAGCCCGCGTTGAACATGGGGGTGTGGTCGCCGCCGCGCCCGAAGCGGTCGAGCCGGTAGATCATCTGCACGCGCAGCGTGGGCACGTAGCGCTCCGCCGTGCGCACCAGGTAGCGCGCGAGCTGCCGCGAGGGCACGTCCAGCTCGCCGCCGGAGTAGAGGAGGCGCCGCAGCTCCGCCGCGGGCGCGTCCACCGGGATCCCGGGCGCGAAGACGCGCGCGGTGGTGGTCTCCGTCTCGCCGTCCTGCCCGCGCGTGTTGCCGATGATGTCGTTGTTCAGCACCCCGCCCACGCGCCACCCCGCCGCGGTCGCGTGCGCGGCCAGGATCGTCCCCCCGTTCAGCCCCTGCTCCTCGCCCGCCAGCGCCGCGTAGACGATGCTGGCGTCGAAGCGGTGCCGGGAGAGGACGCGCGCCGCCTCCACCACCGCGGCCACGCCCGACGCGTCGTCGTTGGCGCCCGGCGCGTCGATGGTCGCGTTCATGGCGTCGGACGCGCGCGAGTCGTAGTGCCCCTGCACCAGCAGGTAGCGCCCCGGGTCCGTGGCCCCGCGCTGGATGGCGACCACGTTCACCACGCGCGTGTCCACGGGGATCCGCGAGCCCTCGCGCCCCTTCACCACGTCCTCCACGTAGCGCACCTCCAGGCACCCGCCGCACTCGCGCGAGATCTCGGTGAAGCGCTGGAAGAGCCAGCGCCGCGAGGCGCCGATGCCGCGGGTGCGCGACACGGTGTCGCTCAGCGTGTGCCGCGTGCCGAAGCCCGCCAGCGCCCGCACGGTGCGCTCCGTCTCCGCGGCCGAGACCGCGCGGACGATCGCGGGGATGCGGGGGTCGCCCTCCCCCGCGGGCGGGGCGGTGGGCGGGCGCGCCTGCGCTCCCAGGGGAGCGGAGAGGACCGCGAGGCCGAGCAGCGCGAGCGTCGTTCTGGGTGCCACGGGAATGCCTCCGGGAAGGGAAAGTTCGGCGCCGCGCGCTACTCCGCGGCGCGCGCCGCCAGCCTGCCGACGAGCTCCGCCAGGTCCACGCGGTCCAGCGTCTCCAGCCGCTCGTCCACCTCGCAGAGCAGCGGCAGCGCGCGGGTCACGGCGTTGGGCACCAGCACCACGCGCATGCCGGCGCGCCTCGCCGCCAGCGCCCCGTTGGGCGAGTCCTCCACCGCCACCGCGTGCCGCGGCTCGACCCCCAGGCGCTCGGCGGCCAGCAGGTACAGCTCCGGGTCCGGCTTGGCGCGCCGCACGTCGTCGCGCGTGAGCACGGCGTCGAAGCGGGGCAGCAGCCCAAGCCGCTCCAGGTGCGGCTCCACCCACGCGCGGGGCGAGGAGGACGCCACCGCCAGCCCCAGCCCCATCGCGTGGGCGGCGTCCAGCGCCTCGGCCACCCCGGGAAGCGGCCCCTGGCCGGCGATCGTGGCCAGGTACGTGGTGCGCCGCCGCGCGCGGAGCGCCTCCCGGTCCACGGGCTGGCCGATGCACTCCTCCAGGTACGCCATCGGGTCCCAGAAGTCCGCGTCGCGGCCCACGCACCGCCCCCACACCTCCATGGGCAGGTCGGCGCCGTGCTCGGCGAAGAGCGCGCGGTACGTCTCGTACTCCGGCAGCTCGGAGTCGAAGATCAGCCCGTCGAAGTCGAAGACGATCGCCCGGATCACGCTCCCCCGTTCCGCCGCGCCGGCGCCCCGCGCGCCGCGCGCCGGCCACGGGGATGATGCAGGGTCCGCACCCGGGCCGCCAGGGCGCGGGCCTTGCACCCGGCACCGCGCCTCGCGTGACACGGCACGACCCATCAGGAGACCGAATTGGCAGACGAAGAGAAGCTGGACGTGGTGGTGGTGGGAGGGGGCCCAGCCGGGCTGGCCGCGGCGCTGTGGCTGGCGCGGTACCGCCGCACGGTGCGGGTCTTCGACTCGGGCGACCCGCGCAACGCCCCCACCTGGGGGGTGCACGGCTACCTGGGCCTGCCGGACGTCCCGCCGCTGGAGCTGCGCCGCCGCGGGCGGGCGCAGGCGATGGACGCCGGCGCCGTGTTCGAGGCCGCCACCGTGGAGCGCATCGACGGCGAGTGCGACGACTTCCGCGTCGTGCTCTCCGACGACCGCGAGGTGCGCGCGCGGCGGGTGCTGCTCTGCACGGGGCTGAAGGACATCGTCCCCGAGATCCCCGGGCTGCAGGAGTGCTACGGGAGGAGCGTCTGGCACTGCCCGGACTGCGACGGGCCCACGGTCAACGACCTGCGCGTCGGCGTCTTCGGGTGGGGCAAGGGGATCGCCAAGTTCTGCCTGTACATGCTCACCTGGACGGACAAGCTCACCGTGCTGACCCACGGCCACGAGCCCGACCTGCCCGCCGACGCACGCGCGGCGCTGGACCGTTTCGGCATCGCGGAGCGCAGCGACGTGATCGAGAGCATCGAGCACCAGGACGGGATGGTCACCGGGGTGATCTTCCACGGCGGAGAGCGGCTGGCGCTGGACTCCATCTTCTTCCACGTCGCCAGCGGCCCGGGGTCCACCCTGGCGGCGGACCTGGGGTGCGCGCTGGAGGAGGACCAGGAGATGGAGGGGATCCTGAGCGTGGACAGGGAGTTCCAGACCACCGTCCCCGGCGTGTACGCGGCCGGCGACATCGTCCCCGGCTCGCGCCTGGCCATGCGCGCCGCCTCCGAGGGCATCCGCGCCGCCCTGGGGATCCACAAGTCGCTGATTCCTGACGCGCGGCGGGTCTGAAAGCTTCAGCGACCAGAACAAAAAAGGTTCATCGCGGATTTGGTTGCAGCGTGCCTGGGAAGGCACCCTTGATCTTCAGGATGAAGTAGGCGTCGTCGCGGAAGCCGTACGCCTGGCGCTTGATGACCTTGATCTTGTTGTTGATCCCTTCCAGGCGGCCGGTGTGGATCGGATAGCGGCAGTGGTTCAGGATCCCTTTCTCGTGCCGGCACAGGCTGCGGGCGAAGGTCGCCAGCGCCGGGATCCCGCTCGCGTGGGCCAGCGCACACCATTGGTCGAGG
>JASLAX010000216.1 GCA_030146875.1 Longimicrobiaceae bacterium | reverse complement strand
CACCGGCGGCCCCGGCCGCGCCGGCGCCACGCCCCGCCCCCGTCCGTACTCGCGGGTGATCACCCCCGAGGCGCGCACGCGCCGCGGGCTGTTCGCCGTGCACCACGTGGGCGACAAGCTGTACTTCGAGATCCCGCGGCGGGAGCTGAACAAGGACATGCTGCTGGTGGGGCGCTACGCCCGGGCGGCGGCCGCGAACCCAAACCAGCCGGGCGGCGGGTTCGGCTCGTTCGGCGGCGACCAGTTCGGCGAGCGCACCCTGCGCTGGGAGCGCAACGGCAACCGCGTGATCCTGCGCACCCCGTCGTTCGACATCACCGCCGACTCGGCGCAGTCCGTGTACCGCGCGGTGGAGGCGTCGAACTACGCGCCCATCGTCGCCGTGCTGAACGTGGAGGCGTTCGGCCCCGACAGCGCGGCCGTGGTGGACGTGACGCGCCTGTTCACCACCGCGGTCCCCGAGATCGCGGCCATCCGCGGCACGGTGGATCCCGCCCGCTCGTACATCGAGCGCGCGGTGGCCTTCCCCAACAACGTGGAGATCGAGGCCACGCAGACCGGCGTTCCCGCGCGCACCGGCCCCGGCGCCCCGGGCGGAGCCGGCGGCGCCCCCACGCCCGCGCAGAGCGTGCTGGCGCACTGGTCGCTGGTGAAGCTCCCCGAGCAGCCCATGATGCCGCGCCCCTTCGACGAGCGCGTGGGCTTCTTCTCCATCCGCCAGGTGGACTTCGGCACGGAGGAGCACCGCTCGGCCCAGCGCCGCTACATCACCCGCTACCGCCTGGAGTGCTCCGAGCGCCGCGTGGGCGACCTCTGCTATCCCAAGAAGCCCATCGTCTACTACGTGGACCCGGCCACCCCGGAGCGCTGGAAGCCGTACGTGCGCCAGGCCGTGCTGGACTGGCAGCCCGCCTTCGAGGCGGCCGGCTTCAAGGACGCGATCGTGCCCGCCGACCCGCCGGCCAACGACCCCGACTGGTCGCCCGAGGACGTGCGCAACACCGTCATCCGCTGGCTGCCCTCCACCACCGAGAACGCGGTGGGCCCGCACGTGCACGACCCCCGCACCGGCGAGATCCTGAACGGCTCGGTGCGGATGTTCCACAACATCCTGAACCTGCAGCGCGCCTGGTACTTCACGCAGGCCGCCGCCGTGGACCCGCGCGCCCGCTCGCTCCCCTTCCCCGACTCGCTCATGGGGAAGCTGCTCCAGTTCGTGGTGGTGCACGAGATCGGCCACACCATCGGCCTGCAGCACGACCAGATCGGCTCGTCCACGTACCCGGCCGACAGCGTCCGCTCGCCGACCTGGGTGGCGCGCATGGGGCACTCCCCCAGCATCATGGACTACTCGCGCTTCAACTACGTGGCGCAGCCCGAGGACGGGATCGCGTTGGCCGACCTGATCCCCAAGGTCGGACCGTACGACAAGTACGCGGTGATGTGGGGGTACAAGCCCATCCCCGGCGCGCGCACCCCGCAGGCGGAGCGCCCCGTGCTGGACTCCTGGGCGCGCATGCAGGACAGCATCCCGTGGTACCGCTTCTCGGCCAACAACGAGTTCGGCGCGTACGGCACGCTCAACGAGGCGGTGGGCGACGCGGACCCGGTCAAGTCCACCGGCCTGGGCTTCCGCAACATCCGGCGCGTGGTGGGCTACATCGCCGGCGCCGCCATCCGCCCGGGGGAGGACAACTCGGACCTGAAGGAGCTGTACGACCGCACGGTCGGGCAGTGGGGGACCGAGGCCAACCACGTGGCCACGCTCGTGGGCGGCGGCGCCGTGCAGTACAAGTCCGGCAGCCAGCCGGGCTCCGTCTACACGCCGCTCCCCCGCCACCGGCAGGCCGAGGCGGTGCGCTTCATCAACGAGAACGTGTTCCGCACCCCCACCTACCTGATCCGCCCCGAGATCGCCTCGCGGATCGAGGCGGGCGGGATGATCGCGCGCATCAACAACGCGCAGGTCCGCACGCTGAACTCGCTGTTCGACAACGGCCGCATGAACCGCCTGCTGGAGCAGGAGGCGCTGGCGGGCCGCGCGAACACGTACACGCTGGCGGCCATGCTCGACGACGTGCGCCGCGGCGTGTGGTCCGAGGTCTACGCCGGGGCGCCGTCCACCGACGCGTACCGGCGCGAGCTGCAGAACGACTTCCTGTCGATCATCGACCGGAAGCTGAACCCGCCGCCGCCGCCGGCCAACGCGTCGCAGACGGTGTTCTTCGGCCCGGCCCCGGCGCCGCTCTCCGAGGACGCGAAGTCGCACCTGCGCGGGCAGCTCGTGAGCCTGCGCGGCGACCTGCAGCGCGCCATCCCCCGCGCCTCGGACCGCGCCACGCAGCTCCACCTGCAGGGCGCCGTGTACCGCATCGGCGAGATCCTGGACCCGAACGACTAGGGTCCCGGACGCGGGACGCCGCCGCACCACGGGGGCGGCGGTTAGGAGGCTGAACGAGGAGGGGGGCCGCGCGATGCGGCCCCCCTCCTCGCTCTCGTCCGCCTCCCGCGGCGGAGGCCCTCGCCGGCCTCCCGCCCGCGGATGAGCTCGCGGCTCGGACCTGCACGAAGCCCCCTGCGCGGGCTGCCGGGCCCGCCGCCGACGCAGCCCGGGGCCCGCCGCCGCCGTCCCCGCTCAGCCCTTCCCCTTCTTCCGCCGCCGCATCCGCTCCACCCGCTCGTACGACGCGTCGGGGCGGCCCATGACCACGACCTTCGTGGGGCGGTCCTCGGCCTCGGCCTCCTCCACGCGCCGCAGGAGCTTGCCCATCCCCGGCACCCCGCGCTGGCAGCAGATGCAGGGGCAGGGAGCGCGTCCGTTGGCCCCCGGGTAGTACCGCCACCCCACCACCTGCGGGAGCGCGGAGAGGCGGACGATCTCCGACGGGAGGATGGCGCGGGGGATCACCACCTCGATCCCCTCCGGCGAGACGGGGAGGCGGTGGCCCCGCTGCACCGCCTTCGATCTCCGGTCGCGCTCGCGCGCCCGCGCCGGGTCGTTCCGCTCGACGTCGAAGAGGATCCCGGCGGCCTCCGCCGCCGTCATCTCCACGCCGCCCTTCCCGTAGTGGCCCACCGTCACCGGCTCGTCGTCCGGCAGGCGGAAGTACACGCCCACGATGGTCCCCCGTCCCCACCGCCGCAGCTCCCGCAGCCACTGGTGCGACACGTAGAAGTTCCTCGTGACCGGCAGCGCGAACACGCCGGGCGTGCCCGCCTGGCGCGACGGGACGATGCCCTTCCGGCGGATGGACGGGATGCTCCGGTGCGAGGCGAGGTGTACGAAGACGGGCATGGGGGCAGCGGGTGGAGGTCCGGTGGCGGAATACGATCTGACGCTATCCCGATGGCCGGCGGGAGGCAAGCCGCCTCAACGCAAGTGTATTGTATTCAGTATGTTAGGTCCGGAACTGGTCCGTCGCTTGCAAACGCCCTTCGCGCCGTCGGAGGCCGGTTCGCGGACCGGCACGACGCGCGGGGACCGGGCGGAGGCGAGGGCCTCCCCCTCCCCACGGCGACCCCCGACCGGGCGAGGGGGCGCCGACGACTGGACCAGCACAGGGAGACAGAAGATGCAGCGCACCCTCAGGAGCCTGGTGGCGGCGATGGCGGTGGCGGCGACGGCCGCCTGCTCCGATGCGATGCCCACGCAGCCTTCCGCGTTCCTGCCCGACGCCCAGGTCGCGCGCGCGGCCGCGCCGGGGCAGCTCACCTTCTCGTACACGCAGAGCTACGACACGTCCACTCCACAGACGGCCACCGGCACCACCGGCGCGGTCGATTTCACCGGCAGCATGACCACGGGCACGCCGTGCGTGGACGTCTCCGCCGTGCTCGCGCAGCGCGGGAGCCGGCTGATCGTCACGGTGTCATCCGCGTCGTCGGGCGGCATCTGCATGCAGGTGGTCACGCACAACAACTACACGGGCCGCATCTCGGACCTGGCGCCCGGCACGTATACCCTGATCGTGAACCACAGCCCCGGCGGCGGGCGCTCCACCGAGGCCTACAGCGGCACGGTGACGGTGAGCTGACCCGCACGACGACGGCATAGCGTGAAGGAGCCCGCGGCCATGGTGGCCGCGGGCTCCGTCGTCTCCGTTGCCGCGAGTGCCCGAAGCATCTGCCCCGGACGACGCGAATCGCGCCAGGAGGTCCGGATCGCTTCATCCCTCCCGCGCTCCGGGCGACGGCTCCTCCCCCGTCGAGAGGTCGTGGCGCACGAGGATGACGCGCTGGGTGTGGCCGCGGTCCGACGTCCAGTCCTTCCGTTGCGTCTCCACGAACCCGAGCCGCGTCCAGAACCGCTCCGCTCCGGGATTCCGCTCCAGCACCCCGAGGCCGATGGCCGCCGCTCCGCGCGACCGCGCCCAGGTCGAGGCCGCGCGGTAGATGCCCGCCCGGTCCGCGCGAGCGCCACGCGGGGTCCAGCATCAGCAGCCCCAGCCACCACTCGTCGTCCCTCGGGTAGCCCTGGACCAGGTCCACGAAGCCGACGGTCGTCCCGTCCGGCGCGCGGACGGCGAAGGCGTGCTTGTCGTCCTGGGTCCTGCCCGGAGGGAGCGCCGCCAGCTCCTCGGCGCCGATGGTGGCGCGCGGCGGGGTGCCCTCCTGCAGCTCGTGGAAGTCGGCGCAGCGCTCCCACAGGCCCTGCACCTCCGGCGCGTCGTCCGGCCCCAGGCGGCCGACGGCGAAGCCGTCCAGCGTGAAGGTGTCGTGCGGCATCCGGCCTCCCGCCGTATCAGTCCACGTACGTCTCGAAGAACCCCGTGGGCCGGCCGACGACGCGTCCCCGCTCGCGCACCGTGGCCCGGCCGCGCATCTGCACGAACCACCGCCGCTCGGCGCGGGCCAGGTCGGTGAGGTGCGTGGCGGCCACCTCCACCTCCACGTGCAGACCGCGCTGGGGGTCCTCGAACGCGAAGCGCTTCGGGACCCCCACCGTGCGCCCGCCGACCCGCGCCGGCTGCGTCTCCGTCACCCGGATGCGGCCGGGGCGGTAGACGCCGCGAACGCCGCGCCCGTCCACCAGGTACGCGAAGATCCCCTCCGTTCCCACCGAGTCGCCGCGGACCACGCCGTAGAGCAGGGAGACGCTGTCGTCCGACGCGGAGCCCCACTCCCACGACACGCCCTTCCAGACGCCCCAGTTGTGGTCGTGGTACGCCTGCGCCCCTCGCACCGCCTGGCAGCGGGGGATGCAGACGGTCCCGTCCGCCCGCGCGTACAGGGCGGGCGCGACGTAGCCGGAGACCAGGGCCTCGCCCCCCAGGTCCGTGGGCGGGAAGTAGCGGCGGGGCGAGGGGACCACGCGCAGGTCCACCCGCGCGTCCCCCGCGCCGGCGACCACGCGGTAGACGCCGTCCTCCATCGTCACGCGCGCGTCCGTTCCGAAGCGGAGGTCGGGGGACGTGGTGTCGAAGCGGACGGCGGTGTCGCGGTAGTCGCGCGTGAGGGAGCGATGCCCGCCGTCGGGCGAGCGCACGGTGAGCAGGACGCGCCCGCCCCAGCGGCCGGGCTCGCCCACGCGCCCGCCCACGGAGAGCGTCACGTACACCCAGCGCGCGGAGTCCAGCACCACGTTGAAGTAGTGCCACTCCGCCCAGGTGGAGTCGCCGCGGGCCCGGCCGGCGGGAAGGTGGAGGCGGTCGATCTGCCGGTAGAGCTCGTGGCGCGTGGGCGCGGTCCAGCGGCGGTCCGCCTCCGAGTCGCGCCACGAGCCGGAGATCAGGTCCGGCGCGGCCCCGGCGATGCGGGCGCGCGACGGGATCTCGGCCGAGGCGAGCGCCTTCCACACCCGGCCGCGGGCGTGCACCTCGAGCTGCCGCCCGTCCAGCACCGGCGAGGAGGCGCGGACGCCGATCTCCTCCCGTGCGCGGGGCGACTCCAGCACCTCGCGCTGCAGGAAGCGCGCGTGGTCGATGCCCAGGAACATCGACGTCACGCTCCCCGACTTCAGCATCTCGGGCGAGACGCCGGCCGGCGCCACGACCACGTCGCCGCCGCCGACCAGCGCGCGGTCCTTGGCCTGCTCCAGCATCGCCTCGCCGACTGCGAGAAGGACGACCATCACCGCCACGCCCAGCGCGTAGCCGCCCAGCAGGAAGAGGGCGCGCCCGGGCCGGTGGCGAAGCTCCGCGACGGCCAGGCGCAGGATCACTCGCCCCGCCTCCGGTCGCCGACCACCAGCCCGTCCGCCATCTCCACCACGCGCGAAGCGCGGTCCGCCACGCCGGCGTCGTGGGTCACGACCACGAGCGACGTGCCCTCCGCGTTCAGGCGGCCGAACAGGCCCAGCACCTCCTCGCCCGTGCGGCGGTCCAGCTCGCCGGTGGGCTCGTCCGCGAAGACGACCCTGGGCCGGTTCGCCAGCGCCCGGGCGATGGCCACGCGCTGCTGCTCGCCGCCGGAGAGGTGCGGGGGGCGGTGGCCGATCCGGTGTCCGAGCCCGACGAAATCCAGCATCTCACGCGCTCGCTCCCGCCGTTCGCGCTTCGGCACGCCCGCCTCCGCCATGGGAAGCTCCACGTTCTCCGCCGCCGTCAGCACGGCGAGCAGGTGGAAGCGCTGGAACACGAAGCCCACCTCGCGCAGCCGCAGCGCGGAGCGCGCGCCCTCGTCCAGCGCGCGGACGTCGCGGCCCAGCAGGCGCACCTCTCCCGACGTGGGCGGGTCGATGCCGGCCAGCACGTTGAGCAGCGAGCTCTTCCCGCATCCCGACGGGCCCACCACGGAGATCCACTCGCCCGCTTCGACCAAGAGGTCGACTCCCCGCAGGGCGTGGACGGCGTCGCCCGCGTACGGGTACTCCTTCACGATGCCGCGCGCCTCGATGGTCCGCGTCACTCGGCCTCCTCGCGCAGCGCGGCGCCCAGCGGCGCGCGGACGGCGCTCAGGCCGGGGAGCAGGCCCGCCAGCGCGCCGATCGCCACCACCGTCGCCATCGCCGCGGCCACGCGGGGCGCGTCCCAGACGAAGAACGTCAGCTTGGCGGGCAGGCCGGGGAAGGCCAGGAGGATGCGGTCCAGCCGCCCGGCCATCCACAGCCCGAGGGGGAAGCCCAGCACGCACCCGATGCCGGAGAGGGCGAGCCCCTCCGCCACCACGCCCAGGAGGATGCGGCCGCGCGCGACGCCCACCGCGCGCAGGGTGGCGATCTCGCCGAAGCGCTCGCGGACGCCGATGGTCACGATGGTGGAGACCAGCAGCGCGGTGACGACCAGAGCGATGGAGCCCAGGATGGTGGCGAGCTGGCGGAAGTACGACAGGCGGCCCTCCATCTCCTTCATCAGCTCCGCGGTGGAGTAGGTGGAGACCTGAGGCACGGCGGCGGAGATGCGCTTCGCCAGGTCGCCGTCGTCCGTCCCCGCCGCCGCGGCCACCGCGAAGAGCGAGACCTCGTCGCCGCGCCCGCTGCGGGCGCGCACCTCCTCGATCCGCATCGCCAGCGAGCGCTGGCCGGCGGCGTCGTACAGGAAGTCGACGATCGCGACCACGCGGTAGGGGCGCGTGGTCCGCGGGCGCCCCATCGACACGTCGGCCGCGCCCGCCATCCGCACGGTCGTCCCCACCCGCCACCCCTCCGCCGTCGCCAGCGGGGCGCTGGCGACCACCTCGCCCGGCCCGGTCGGCTCGCGCCCCTCCACGATGCGGTAGAGGAACTCGGCCCTGGGGTCCAGTCCGGTGGTGAAGACGGGCTCGGCGCTGCCGTCCGGCCGCGCCAGGTAGAACTGCGCCCCCAGCACGGGCGCCACGCGGGCGACTCCCGGCACGGCGGAGATGCGGCGCGCCACGCGGTCCGCGTCGCGGATGGTGGCGTCGCTGTCGAAGGGCAGGATGCCGCGGGGCGTGACCCGCAGCGCGTACCCGCTCGCCCCCAGCAGCTCGCCGAACGAGCGGGTCAGGCCGGAGGCGAGCATGGTCATGTCCAGCAGCAGCGCGGCGGAGACGGCGATGCCGGCCAGCGCCAGCCCGGTGCGCCCGCGCCGCCGCGCCAGGGCCCGCAGCGAGGAGGAGACGATCACCGCTCCCCCAGCCGCTGCGGAGGCACGTTCACGATCCGCCACGCGGCCAGCACCCCCGCGCCGATCCCCAGGCCCAGCCCCAGCAGCGCGGCGACCAGGACGATGCGGGGCGTGACCAGCGCGAAGCGCAGCGTGGTGTCGTACGAAGCCGCGTAGAAGGCGTTCACTCCCCTGGTGGTGACGATGCCGATCAGCGCGCCCGCCGCGCTGCCGACCAGGGCGATGCCGACGGCTTCGACGACGATGGCGCGGAACACCGTCCCGCGGCCGACTCCCACCAGGCGGAGGGTCGCCATGTCGCGGCGGCGCTCGTCCACGCGGATCACCATCACGCAGAGCAGGAAGATGCCGCTGGCGAGCACCGTGACGATGCCGATGGCGCGGTGGAAGCGCGAGATCACGCGGAAGGTGGCGCTGGTCTCCTCCGCCAGCGCGGCGCTGCCGTAGGCGCGCGAGCCCAGCGCGATCCCCTCGATCCAGCGCGCCGCCCCCGGTGCGGACGCGCCGGGGGCGAGGGAGACGGCGAAGCGGTCCACGCGGTCGTGCTCCGGGAGCATGGCCTCCAGGTCGGGCAGGTGCAGCCGCACCTCCAGCTCGTTCCGCGCGATGCGGGTGGGGTCGGCGGCGCGCTCGAACACCCCCTCCACCACGAAGGGGCGGGGGGCGGCGCCGCCGGAGAGCGAGCGGAGGCGGAGCGTGTCGCCCACGGACAGCGGGACCCGCTCCGCCAGCCGGCGCTCGACCAGCACCCCCGGCGGGGACGGCACCTGCAGCGCGGCGGCGAGGAAGAGTGCGGAGAGCATGGGCGGAAGGTATCCGCCGCGGGTGCGCCGCGTCCAGCGACGGCGGCCGGGTGTACGGCCGGGGGGCGGGGTGGAGCGGGACCGATGCGTTACGGCGGCGTGACCCGCTCCCGATGGCGCCGGGGCGCGCGGAGCGCATCCTTCCGGCGAGGGACGGGAACCGATCGCACAGACGACGAGGCGAGACGATGACGAGGTGGCGGAACTTCGCGGTGGCGCGGCTCGCGCTGCCCCGCGCGGTGGGGCGGGCGATGACCTTCCGCCGGCAGCTCCTGCTGGTGAACGCGGCCGTGGTGCTGCTGACGATGCTGCTGATGCTGGTGCCCGCGTACCTGACCACGCGCGCGCAGGTGACCGCGGCGTACCGGGAGCGGCTGAGCGCGGTGGCGCTGGGCGCCAGCGTGTCGCTGCCCGTGGACGTGGTCGACTCGCTCGCGGCGGCCGGGCCGCGGACGACGGTGCCGTACGTGGTCGCGCGGACGGCGCTGCGCACCTTCTGGTCGGCGCCCGCCGACGATCCCGGCGCCACCGGCGGCGGCGTGGCGCTGGTGAGGGCGGAGCGGGGGCGCTACCGGGTCCTGGCCCACTCCCGCTGGACGGGCGACCCGCCCGCCGCCGCGGAGACGTGGACGCCGCCGGAGGGGCTCGCCGACTCGCTGGCGAACCTGCGCGCGGGAAGCACCCCCGTGTTCTGGTTCGCCGACGCCGACCGCCTGGTCGCGGCGGCGCCCGTGGTGGGGGACGGGACCGTGCCCGCCGGGGTGGCGGTCGCGACGCTCGACGCCCGCGCCGCGGTGGCCGCCGCCAACCGCCAGCTCCTGCGGCTCGCCTGGTGGCCGCTGCTGGCCCTGGGCGCGGCCATGCTCCTCTCCGCCTGGCTGGTGCGGGGCCTGGCCCGGCGCATCCTGGGCGCCGTGCGCCACGCGGAGACCATCGCCGCCGGCGACCTGCGTCCCGGCCCGGCGGCGAGCGGCGGGGCGGACGAGGTGGGACGCCTGCGCTCGGCCATGCGCGAGATGGCCGTACGCCTCTCCGGGATCATCGCGGAGGTGCGGGCGGGAGCGGAGTCGGTCGCGTCGGCATCGGCCCAGCTCACCTCCACCTCGCAGGCCCTGGCGGACGGAACGGGGCGACAGATCGCCTCCGTCCTCGACACCACGGCGGCGCTGAGCCAGGTGAGCGCATCCATCGGCCAGACCGCGCTGCACTCGCGGCAGATGGAGACGGCCGCCCTGCGGGACGCCCGCGGCGCGGAAGAGGGAGGCCGGGCGGTGGAGGAGACCGTGCGCATGATGAACGCGATCGCGGAGAAGGTCACGGTGATCCAGGACATCGCCCGCAAGACCGACCTGCTCTCGCTCAACGCGGCCATCGAGGCCGCGCGCGCCGGCGAGCACGGCCGCGGGTTCGGGGTGGTGGCCGAGGAGGTGCGCCGCCTCGCCGAGCGGGTGGAGGCCGCCGCGAACGAGATCGACACGCTGACGCGGGCCAGCGTGCGCGCGGCCGAGGTCTCCGGCTCCGCGATCCGCGAGCTGGTGCCGTCCATCCGGCACACGGCCGGGCTGGTGCAGGAGGTCACCGCCGCCGCGCACCAGCAGGCGGCCGCCGTGTCCGAGATCGACGCCACCATGCGCGGGGTGGACGGCGTGGCCCACCAGAACGCCGCCGCCGCCCAGGAGCTCGCCGCCACCGCGGAGCAGATGGCCGCGCAGGCGGAGACGCTCCGCGTCCTGATCGACGTTTTCCGGGTAGATGGAGCGGCGGCCCGCCCGCGCACCCCGGAGTCTCCGGCGGAAGCGACGCGCGCTCTCCGCTTCCCGCTCCAGCCCAGGGAGCCCGAGGTGCACGGTGGAGCCGCCGAGGCCCTGGAGCCCGCGATGGAGGAGGCGGTCGGCTTCTGATCCGAGCGGCCCCGCGGCCCTCAGCCCCACTCGAAGAGCTGGCGGAACCGGGCCTCGGTGAGCAGGAAGACGTGCGGGACGGGCTCCTCCGCCCCGACGAGCACGCCCACGCCGGGGCGGCTGTCGCTCTGGATCCAGCGGCCGGGGAGCTTCACCGTCTTCGTGCCTCCGGCGAGGATCTGACCAGGCGTCCTGCGTTCACCCGGTTGTTTCGGCGGAGGATGGGGTGTGGGCGGTTCGACTCCCTGGGGCGGGGGGCGGGAGTGTAGGCCGTACGCGGGCCGGACGTCAAACGAAGGGACAGCCTCTCGCCCGTCCGGCGATCCTCCGCTCACGCAACGCCGCGCGAGCGGAGGTGGGGACCGCGCGCTATCTTCTCTTTGAGGACGGAAGGGACAGCGCGAGCGGAGGAGAGATGCGGGAAGACGGAGACCACCTCTACCGTGACGAGGAGGAGCGGGAGGGACCCGACTGGGAGGGCGCGCGCGCCTGGACGGCGACGGCGGCCGTGGCCTCGCTCGGCGTGTGGCCGCGCGACGTGGTGGTGCTGGCGGAGACGGGGGAGTCCGCCGTGCTGCGGCTGATGGACCACTTCGCCGGCCGCTTCCGCGGAAAGCTTCCGCGGGGCCGGCTCGACGGGCCGCTCCCCGCCCTGGGCGCCACCGCCGGCGACGTGCTGCACTGGGATCCGCTCCGCCGCCGGCTCGTGCTGGTCCGCGCGGACGCGGGCATCGACGCGGATGATCTCCTGGGCCGACCGCACGCCTTCCGCGAGCGGGCGGACCTGGAGCGCATCGAGCCTGCCGAGCCGCCGTCGCCGCGCCTCCCCATCTCGCCCTTCCGCGGCAACGGAGGCCTGCGCTGCTGGCGCGCCCCCGACCACGTCCCGCAGCTCGGCGCCCGCCCCGGCGACCGCGTCTTCATCACCGCCCGCTCCGGCGACCTCTTCCTCGTCCGCGCCGGCGAGGGCGGGGAAGATGCCGTCCCCGTCCTCCTCCGCCCCGACCCCGTGCAGGGCACCGATCCCGAGAACGGCGAGCGCGTGACCGCCCACTGGTATGGCCCGCTGGTGGACGCCGGCTCCGTCGCCCTCCTGCTCCCCTGGCTGGAGGAGGTGCAGCCCACGGTGGAGCGGGCGCTCGCCGTCGCGCTCTCCGGCTGGCTGGAGACTGCCGTGCCGAGCGGACCACGCAATCGTCGCAGCGACCTTCGTCCTAGCGTGTAAGTAGGCCAGAAAACTGCATTAGCTGCGGGCGCCTTGGAGCCGCACGTTCCCTTCCTGGTGGGTGTGACCTCCGTTGAGCAACGGGCGGTGAGCTGCCGAAGCGACAGGATCCGGGGGGTGGACGAGCCGGCGAGCAGTTCAGCGGCCTGGCCTGGGCTGCTACGGCCTTCTCCCGGTCGTGTGGTCCAGCTGGGCGTGGGCGTGGCGTGCCCCCTCCGGCGTAGCCTGGCTTGGGGAGGCGGCCGCATCCTGCTGACGCCGCCGGATGCCGTCGGAGCTGCTCGCCCCCGCCGGCGGGGCGCAGGGTACCATTCGCGCAATAAGGGTTTCGTGGCTACCGGCCAGGACCGGAACTGGCGCCGCCGCCCTGCTCCCGCTCTAAGAGTGTGTTTAAGAATTGTCGATCCTGCGGACCATGAGCTGGATCATAGCGAGGTGGATCATGGCTTCGCTGGCTGTGGTCCGCTCCTCGTAGTCCTTGCTGAGCCGACGATATTGCCCGAACCAGGCGAAGGTGC
>JASLAX010000104.1 GCA_030146875.1 Longimicrobiaceae bacterium | reverse complement strand
GGCGAAGACACCCCGCTCCCTCCTCCTCCTCCGGCCCGTGCTGGCCCTGGCGTGCGCGGCCTCCGCGGCCGCCTGCAGGGGCGACGCGGAGGGGCGCGCGCGCCAGGGCCAGCACGGGCCGGAGGAGGAGGAGGGAGCGGGGTGTCTTCGCCATCGTACGTTCCGGTTCGGGAGAGGACGGCCGCCGGGCTATCGACAACCGGCCGGCGCCGCTTATCTTTCGGTCTCTTTTGCCATTGACCCGCGTGATCCCACCGCCGGCCCGAACTCCATGAGCCACGCCGCAGCCACGAACCGGACCGCTTCCGCCGCCGCGCCCGTCGCCACCGCGGCGCCGCGCCCGCCGTACCTCGCGGCGCTGGTGGCGGGGATCGCGGTGTTCGCGCTCTACGCGATCACGCTCGCGCCCACGACCGCGTTCTGGGACACCAGCGAGTACATCGCCACCGCCCACATCCTGGGGATCCCGCACCCGCCGGGCAACCCGCTCTTCGTGATCATGGCGCGGGCCTGGGAGGTGCTGCTGGCGCCGTTCGGCATCACCGCAGCCATCAAGATCAACCTGTTCTCGGCGGTGATGGGCGCGGGGACCGCGTACTTCTGGTTCCTGATGTCGCACCGCATCCTGACGTACTTCACCCCGGACGAGCGGGTGCGGCGCGCGGGGGCCGGCGCGGCGGTGCTGCTGTCGGCCACGGCGTTCACGGTGTGGAACCAGTCCAACGTGAACGAGAAGGTCTACACCCTGAGCATGCTCACCATCGCGTTCCTGTCGTGGCTCGCCTTCCTGTGGCGCGACCACGTGGAGGCGCACCGCGACGCGCGCGCCGCCCGCGGCTGGCACGACGACAACGTGATCGTGCTGATGGTGTACCTGCTGGCGCTCTCGGTGGCCAACCACCTGATGGCGTTCCTGGCCTTCCCCGCCCTGCTCGTCTTCCTGGTGCTGGTGAAGCCCCGGGTGCTGCTGAACTGGCGCATCTACCCGCTCTCCCTCGTCTTCGGCGTGGTGGCGCTGACGGTGCACATGTTCCTGCCGCTGCGATCGGGGCTGGACCCCATCATCAACCAGGCGGCCCCGACGTGCCCGTCGGTGGGCTCCGCGCTGCACAGCATCGTCACCTACGGCGAGAAGATCCCCTTCCCCGGCGAGGGGTGCCCGGACCTGTCCGCCTCGCTGAACCGCGACCAGTACCAGAAGCCCTCCGTCTTCCAGAACCCGATCTACGCGCCGCGCGACTACGTTCCCCGCGACGGGAAGCTGCTGGCCTCGCAGATCGTGAACTACCTGCAGTACTTCGACTGGCAGTGGGCGCGCTCCATCTCGGGCAACGTGGGCTTCTTCGGTCCGTTCCGCCCGCTGTTCACGCTCCTCTTCGCGGCGCTGGGCATCTTCGGCGCGCTGGAGCACTGGCGGCGCGACCGCAAGAGCTTCGCGTACGTGGCGGTGCTCTTCGCCACGCTCTCGCTGGGCCTCACCTTCTACATGAACTTCCGCTACGGCTACGGCCAGGCGCGCGCCCTGGGGATCTCGCAGGAGATGTCCGAGGTGCGCGAGCGGGACTACTTCTTCCTGGTCTCCTTCTCCCTGTGGGGCCTCTGGTCCGGCATCGGCATCACCGCCCTGTGGCTGGGGGCGATGGAGGCGCTGAAGGCGAAGGGCCGCGAGCTGCGCGTGGGCGTGACGGGGGTGCTGGGCGCGGTGGCGCTGATCCCCCTGGTCCTGAACTGGGAGTACGCCTCGCGGCGCGACGACTACGCGGCGCGCGACTTCGCGTACAACCTGCTGCAGTCGGTGGAGCCGTACGGGGTGCTGTTCACCAACGGCGACAACGACACCTTCCCGCTCTGGTACCTGCAGGAGGTGGAGGGGCTGCGCAAGGACGTGACGGTGATCGTCATGTCGTACCTGAACACGCACTGGTACGCGCAGCAGCTCCGCGACCTCAGCTCGCCCTGCCCCGCGCCGGGCGCGTGGAAGGAGCAGCCCACGCGCATCGTCTGCCAGCGCCCCTTCCACCCCGCCAACGCGCCCCGCTTCTACGGGAACCCCAAGGCGCCCGCGCGGGCCATCCTGCCCTACAACGACCAGCAGATCCGGGCCATCGCCGACCCGGGATACATGGTGCTGGGGCAGGACGAGACCTTCACGGCGCGCGGCATCTCGGCGGTGCTGCCCAAGGGCGCGGCGCTCACGGCGTCGGACCAGTTCGCGCTCACCATCGTGAAGCACGCCTGGGGCGACCGGCCCATCTTCTTCGCGGGAACCACCAACGTCTTCGCCGACCTGGGGCTGGCGCCGTACGTGGCTCGCCAGGGGATGGCGTACAAGCTGGTCACGCCCGAGGAGGCGGCCCGGATGACGCCCATGCCCCCCGCCTCGGAGCTGGCGGCGGTCACGGGGGCGTTCATGGACGTAGACCGTCACCGCGCGCTGCTCACGCAGGTGCTGCAGGACCACGGCCTGACCACCAAGTCGCGCTGGCCCGACGACGCCACCCGTAACATCCCCATGCACTACGCCTACGCTTTCATGTCGCTGGCGCAGGCCGAGCAGCTCGCAGGCCGCGCCGCGGCGGCGCAGCAGGCGATGGAGCGCGCGAACGCCTGGGTCGACCTGGCGCAGCGCTGACCTCCCTCCGCCCGACGGACGCGGCCCGGCGATTGGATGCGCCGGGGCCGCGTCTCGTTGCGCCCGACGCCGTCCCCTCCCGGCACGACGGCAGGGAGCGCCCGTCAACCGGCCCCGGGCCGTCCCCGGCCCGCTTCGGCGAGGGACTTCGCGTGAAGCGGGCGACCAGAGAGGGGACACGGAGTTGGAAGAGAGTACACGGAGCTCAGGGGGCAACAACGAGGAGTACGGCCCGAGGCCCCTCCGCGAGCTCCGCGTTCTCCGTGAGCTCCCTCCCTGCAGCTCGTCGCCGGAAGGACGACGCGTGGGCCGGCGGAGGAGCACGGCCGTCCCGACGGAGACGAGAACCGTCTACACCCGCCGCTCCGGCAGCGCGTCGAGCGACCGGAGGGCGCGGAGGGCGCCCTCCGCCTGGGCGGTGCCGGGGAAGCGCTCCGCGATGCGCCGCAGCTCCCGCCCGGCCGCGGCCTCGTCGTCCAGCGGGCCCAGGTAGTGGTCCACCAGCGCCTGCGTGGCGTGCAGCTCCTGGCCCTCCGTCACGCCCGGCCGGGTCCGCGCCTCCCGCAGCAGGTCGCGGGCGCGGTGGAAGTCGCCGGCCTTCGCGTACAGCTCCGCGGCGCGGATGCAGGCGTCGGAGGCGCCGGGGTCGGTGGCGATGACGGCCTCGTACGACTCCAGGGCGCCGCGAACGTCGCCCCGCATCACCATGGCGTCCTGCAGCGAGAAGTCGCGCACCGCGGGCGTGCTGGAGCCGCTGGGGTGCAGGAAGCGCATGAAACCCGCGGCGCCCCCGCTCACGACCAGGACCACCGCCGCGGCGGCGAGAGTCACGACCAGCGCCCACGCGGCGACCAGGACGAGCAGGAAGGCCAGCGCACCGCGTCCCCCCGCCAGCTCGCGGGCCACCACGGCGGCGACGACGACGGCGAAGCCGGCGCTGAGCCCGATGGCGCGCAGGGCGATGGGGCCGTCGTCGCCCAGGCGCTCGAAGAGGGTCTCTCGGTAGGATGGCATCGGGGTGGGAGAGGGCGGAGGGCGAGACGGAGGGCTTCGTCCGCAAACGTTACGTCGCGCGGCGGGCGGGGACAACGGTGCGGGCGGAGGAGGGCGCCGGGTGCTCCCGCGGCGTTACCTTTCCGTGAACGGAGCGTCGCTTGCGGAGGAGAGATTTTCCCGCGGCGGCGCCCTGCCGCGGGGCCTGCCGGCATGGCGCGGCCCCGGAACGGCCGCGCGGCGCAGCGCGGCAGCAACGGCGGCGCGACCCCGCGCCGGCGACCCGGCCCGAACCCTCCGTATGTCCGACCCAGAGCAGACCCACGCCCCGCGGGGGCAGGCCCCGGACGCC
>JASLAX010000087.1 GCA_030146875.1 Longimicrobiaceae bacterium | reverse complement strand
GCGCGCTCGGCGGAGCCGGTGGCCTCCTCGCGCAGCGCGCCCGCGGCCTGGCGGCCCAGGCCGAGGCGCAGGCCGCCGCCGTGGGCCGCGCGGGCGAGGTGCTGGGCGAGGTGGGCGACGACTACCACGGCCTGGCGGGGGCGATGGACGCGCTGGAGTCCGCCGGCGCGCGCGTGGCCGGCTTCGTGGCCGCCATCCAGGAGATCGCCGAGCGCACCTCACTCCTGGCGCTGAACGCCGCCATCGAGGCCGCCCGCGCGGGAGAGGGCGGCCGCGGCTTCGCGGTGGTGGCCGACAACGTCCGCAAGCTCGCCGCGCAGTCGGCCGGCTCCGCCGCCGAGGTGGCGGCCGTGGTGGAGGAGACGCAGACCGCCATCGCCGGGGTGCGGGAGCGGCTGCGGTCGGGGAGCGAGCGCCTGGGCGGCGTGGGCGCGGTGACGGCGGGCGGGCGCGAGGCGCTAGGGGCCATGGTCTCGGGCCTGGAGCAGACCGTGAGCTTCGTGGAGCAGATCGCGGGCGCGATCGACCGGCAGGCGGCGGCGCTGGGCGGCGTGCGCGACGACATGCACCGCATCCGCGAGATCGCGGCGGGCACCCTGGAGCGGGCGCAGAGCACCGCCGCCGCCACGCAGCAGCAGTCCGCCGCCATGCAGGAGCTCACCGCCACCTCGCAGCACACGGCCGAGACCGCGACCTCGCTGCACGAGCTGGCCGGCCGCTTCCGGGTGGAGGCCGCCGCGGCCCCCTGAATCGTACGGGGACTGGCGCGGAGGGGCCGCTTGGCCTAGTATCCATCATCCCCCGAACCCGCCGCGTCCACCTTCCCCCGCGCTCGCTTGGCGCCAGGAGAGTCGGCGGCGTTCCCCCGTTTCCACCCGCCGCCCGCGGGAGGCCATGCGCCGGATGCCCGAACACCGCAACGACCCCACCCCCGACGAGGCCGCGCGCCTGGCGGAGAGGCTCCGGCTGGAGTCGCTCGGCCGCATCACGGGCGAGCTGGTCCACGACCTGGCCAACGACATCACCGCGCTGGAGGCGCGCGCCCGGCTGGCCGCGGGCGAGGCGCGCGCCGGACGGCCGTCGCTGGGCGAGCTGGAGCGCGTGGTGGAGGGGGCCGCCGACGCCGGGGCCATGCTGCGCGACGTGCTGGAGGTGCTGCGGGGGGAGCGGATCTCGCCCGAGGTGACGGTGGAGGCGAAGCCGCTGGTGGAGCGCGTGATCCGGCGGATGCTGCCGAGCTGCCGCCCGCTGGAGATCCGCCTGCACTCCTCCCTTCCCGCCGGGGTGGAGGTGCCGGGGCGCGCCTCGTTCCTGACGCGCGCCGTGCGCAACCTGCTCGCCAACGCCGCCCGCCACGCCGACCGGGAGGTGCGGGTGGAGATGGACCTGAGCCTCCACGACGCCTCCGCCGCCGGAGGCCGCGCCGTGCTGCTGCTGGCGGTGGAGGACGACGGCCCCGGCATCCCCGAGTCGCAGGCCGCCGCGCTCTTCCTCCCCCTCTCGCGGGGGTTGGAGGGCGGGACGGGGCTGGGGCTGAGCAGCGCGGCCTGGGCGGTGGCGCAGCTCGGCGGGATGCTGGACCACCGCGCCGGTGGCGCGCTGGGCGGAGCCCGCTTCGAGGTGCGCCTCCCCTGCTTCGTGCGGGGAGAGGAGGACGGGGGACGCCCGCTCGCGGGCCACCGGGTGGTGATTCTGGAGCGCGCGCCGGGGATGGAGGAGGCCGTGGGGACGCGCCTGCTGGACCAGGGGGCCGAGGTGCTCCGCGTCTCCTCGGCCGGCGGGGGAGAGGACGAGCTGCTGGCGGCGCTGATGCGCGGCCGCCCCGACGCGGTGCTGCTGGACCCCGAGGTGTGCGAGGGCACCGGCGTGCGCCTCTGGGAGCGGCTCTCGCGCCTGGACCCCAGGACGGCGGAGCGCGTCGTCTTTCTGGCGCGCCTGGAGCCGGGGGACGCGCTGCTGGAGTCGGCGCGTCGCACGGGACGGCCCGTCATCCCCCAGCCGGCGGACCTGCTCTCCCTCTCCCGCACGCTGGAGCGGCTCGTCCGGCGCTGACCCCGCTCGCGGAGGTCGCCCTCGGCGCGCTCGGATCGCCTCACAGTAACCGACAGAACTTGACATCGGGGCGGCGGGCGATTATCCATTTCGCCGTCCTCGGGTGCGCGGCTCGCCGCGCACGCTCCGGATGCACCCGCCGTCCCCCGCCCGACCGGCCCCGCGCGCGCCCCTCTCCGGGGAGCAGGCGGACCGGATCCCCCCGGCCTGACCGCGGTGCCGCATCCGGCGCGACCCTCCCCGACACCTGACGTGCGCCCGCGCGGGGCGCCTCCCAACGCGCCATCCGGCGCGACCCGCGTAGCGGGAGCGGAACCCTCCGCACCGCGATGCCATCCACAGCAGCAGGAGCAGGAGATGTCTCGCTCGACCGGTAAAGTGAAGTGGTTCAACGACGCCAAGGGCTACGGCTTCATCGAGCACGAGTCCGGCAGGGACCTGTTCGTGCACTTCTCCGCCATCCAGGCCGAGGGCTTCAAGAGCCTGGCCGAGGGTGAGGACGTGGAGTTCGACGTCGTCGAGGGCCCCAAGGGCCCCGCGGCCGAGAACGTGGTCCGCATCGGCGCGAGCTGAGCCGCTCCTGCACGTGGAGACGGGCCGTCCCGCGCTCCCCGCGCGGGACGGCCCGTCCTCGTTCCGGCCGCCGCCGCCCTACACTTCCGGCGCAGCCCCTCCGCCCGCCCTCCCCGTCCCGTCCGGTCCGCCCTCGGGGTGGACGACCCCCTTCCGGCGCAGGTACTTCACCACCTCGATGGCCACCGCGCGAAGGAACCCCGCCTCGCGCTGGTCGGGCTCGGCGCGGCGCGTCAGCTCGCGCACGGTCCGCATCACCGTCTCCGTCTGGCGCGTCTTGAAGAAGTCGACCGCCCACAGGGCACGCTCCGCGTCGGCGAAGAACTCCTCCAGCAGCGACACGGGCGCGGGGGGCGCCGTCCGGCGTGGATCGCGGAAGGGCTGGCGCTCCCCTTCCGCCGCCATCCACAGCTCGTAGGCCATCACCAGGACGGCCTGCGCCAGGTTGAGCGACGAGTGCTCGCTGGTGGGGATGATGCACGTGCGGTGGCAGAGGTCCAGCGCCTCGTTGGAGAGACCCTTGTCCTCGCGCCCGAAGACGAGCCCCACCGGCCCGGCGCCCCCCGCGCGCGCCTCGGCCCCGCGGCGCAGCAGGTCGCCGGCCAGCTCGCGGGGGCGGCCCAGGGAGCGCTTGGCCCGCCGGTCGCGCGCGGTCATCCCCACCGCGAACGAGCAGTCCGCCAGCGCCGACGCCAGGTCGTCGTACAGCTCGGTGGCGGCGATCACGTCGCCGGTGTCGTGCGCGATCCCCTCGATGCGCCACGGGTCCCAGCTCGCCGGCGACACCAGCCGCAGGCGCGACAGGCCGAAGTTCTTCATCGCGCGGATGGTCCCCGCGACGTTCACGTGGTCCTGCGTCTGCCACAGGACCACGACCACGCCGTCCAGGCTCTCGCGTCCGGGGGTACCGTCGTCCGGTCTGGAGGTGCGGTCTTCGCTCACGACGTCCGGGTCGGGTGGTTCGGTGGGGTGGATCACGGATGGTGGACCGGGTGTCGGTCCCCTGCGGGGATTTTGCTTCGTCCGCGGCGGGCCCCCACCCCCACGAGGGGGGAGGGGTGCTCCGGACGGCGGGCTCCCGTCTCGGCTCCGGCGGGTTCGGCGCGGGCTGAGATCCGGCCGGTCGGCGATCGCGCGGACACCCCCTGCGCGCGCTGCGTTCGGCGGGACTCCCGCGCCCGTCGGAGAGCCGATACGCCCCCGTTCGCCCCTACGGCCGCGCGGGTCCGGCCTCCACCGGCCCGGGCGTGGCGCGCTGGTCGGTGGGGGCCAGGGCGACGACCGCCTGGTGCAGCCCGGCGGGGTCCGAGACGTAGACGAACACGCGGGGCGCCTCCGTGGCCTCGTGCACGAGGTCCAGACGGAAGGCGCCCCCGCTCACCGGGACCTCGGCGGGCCCGTAGAGCACGCGGTGCCCGTCCTCCACGCTCACCTGCACCACCGGCGTCACCGACGTGCGGCCGTTCACCGTGAGCTCCCGCGGGCGCGGCTGCAGCACCTCGACCGAGAAGCCGGTGTCCCGCGCCGCCGTCGCGCCGGTGTCGACCGCCGGGGCGGGAGGAGGCGGAGGGGTGCCGGCGGTGGAGGTCGCGGAGTCCGCCTCCGCCCGGTCGTCCTGCCGGCGGTCGCCACCGCCGCAGGCGGCGAGCAGGGCGAGGATCGCGAGCGGCGCGCCCCGGCGCAGCGTCAAGCGCCGTCCTCGTCGTCGTCTCCCTCCACCGCGCGGCGGCCGCCGGGGCCCAGGTCGGCGCCCGAGCGCGAGGAGAGGCGCCCCAGCAGCACCCGCTGCGCGCGCACGTCGTGGCCCACGTCGATGAACAGCAGCGTCAGGTCGCTCACGCCCCAGAGGATCGCCGCCAGCACGCCGCCCTTCACCACCTCGGCGATCAGCGGCAGCACCGCGTCGGCGCCCTCGTACACCACCCCGGCCACGATCTCGGCCGAGAGGGCGACGATGACCACCATCGCCACGATCTTGAAGAGCCGGGCCACGTACTGCAGCGCCACGTACGGCTCGGTGTCCTCGGCGCGGATCGCCCAGGGGTCGCGGCGCGCGCGCGAGTCGTCGCGGGGCGTGTCGCGGCCGTCGCCGCGGGACCCTTCACGGGCGTCGCGGCCTCCGTCGCGCGGCGCCTGGGCCGACGTCTCCCGGCGCACGATGATGGTTTCGTCGGTGCGGCCGTCGGGCCGGTGCTCGTCCTCAGGGGTCATCACCACCTCCTCCGCACGTGTCGGGTCCCCCTGCGGGACCCGCGGCTTCAACGCCCCCGCCTCTCGGGGACGAACAGGTCCGAGTCGTCGATCCCCACCCGGCGCGCCGCCTCCACGGCCCAGTCCAGCCGCCCGAGCTGCGCCTCGGTGTGCCCGTCGCTCCCCAGCGAGAACCGGGCCCCGGCATCCTTCGCCTTGCGCAGGAGCCGGTCGTGGGGGAGACGGTAGCGGTTGGAGATCTCCAGCGCCACCCCGCTCCCGGCCAGCGCCTCCACGTAGCGGTCCTCGCGCTCGTCCGTCCACCAGGCATGGGGGTCGCCCTCCATCTCCAGCAGCGCCGGCGGCGTGAGCGTGGAGTGCGCGGCGATCTGCACCGGCATCGTCCGCACCATGTCGCACAGGTTCGCCACCATCACCTCCATCAGCTCCTGCGGGCGTCCGGCCCAGGGGGGCGGCAGCCGCCTCCACCAGGGCGAGCCCATGGTCCCGTCCGGAAGCCAGAAGCCGTGGTTGGAGCCGATGCGGTAGTCGAAGCGGTCCATCGTCTCCGCCGGCAGCGTGCGCCACAGGTCGTCGCACCAGCAGAACTCGGCCGAGCGGAAGACCGGCGCGTCCTCGATCGCCGCCAGGTACGACTCCACCGCCGCGACGGTCGCCACGAAGCGATCCGTGTTGCGCGTGGAGACGTGGTCCGCGATCCCGATCTGCACCCCCCGCTCCGCCGCGATCTCCACCACCCGCTCCAGCGGCACGTCGCCGTCGGACATGGTGGTGTGCGCGTGCAGGTCCTGCGTGCCCAGGAGCCCGGAGCCGCTCAACGGGCTTCCCTCGTCGCCGGGCGCGGGCCGAACCACCGGGCGCGGTACGCCTCCTCCGCCGCCAGCAGCGCGTCCCATCCCGACTGCCCCAGCGGCCCCAGCCGCGTCCGCGGCACCCGCCGGGTCGGCCAGGGCGCCACCGGCCCCTCGGGGGGCCCGTGGTAGAGCCCCATCGTCGCGTTCACGATGTCGGTCGCCGCCCGCTCGCGCGCGGCGGCGGCGATGCGCGAGAGCGAGACGGTGGCGCGGAACGCCCCGCGGGCGAACGCGTCGGCCAGGTACGTGGCGTACTCCGCCCGGCGGGCCTCGGTCGATCCCTTCCCGGCGCGGGAGAGCACGCCGCGCAGCGCCAGCGAGTCGTTCTTCACCCCGCGCTCCACCAGCTCCCCGGCCGGCCCCGTCCACGCGGCCGACGACGAGTCCGCCGCGGCCAGCTCGCGGTCCAGGCGGCGCAGCAGGTCGGTGGTGCGGATGCGAGCGTACGGGTTCGGGGGCGGGGTCGCGCGCCGGCCCGAGCGGGTGAAGCGCGCCACGCTGTCGGGCTGGATCTCCTGCAGCACCTCCTGCTCCCCCACCAGCACGACGGGCGTGCCGATCTGCACGTTGTGGTAGAGCCGGCGGATGTTGGCGTTGGAGAGGCGGATGCACCCGTGCGACACGCGCCGGCCCAGCAGCTCGGGCTTGTCGGTGCCGTGGATGGCGATCTCGTTCCCCAGGTAGATGGCCGCGGCCCCCAGCCCGTACGGCTGCCGCCGCAGCGGCGAGCTCTCGGGGGGGATGGGGAGCTTGTTCTCGATGTAGTACCAGTCCGGGATCACCCAGGTGGGGTTCAGCTCCTTGAACTGCACGTGCATGGTCCCGCTGGGCGTGGTGAACTCCCACTCGGTGTCGTTGCCGCGCAGGCGGAAGCCGGTGCCGGTGCCCACGGGGGCGGACCAGAGCACTCGCGGCCCGTCCATGAAGCGAAGCTCGTTCTGCACCACGTCGATCACCACGTACTTCCCCTCGGGGCGCACGGGCTCGTCGCGCTTCGGCGGGGCGGCGGCGCGCGGGTCGGGGCCGCTCTCGCCGCGGCCGGGGAGCGACGCGCAGGCCGAGGCCGCCAGGAGGAGCATCGCCGCGGCGGCCAGGCGCGCCGGGCGGGGTCGGATCGGGTTCGGGGACATCTCTGCTTCGGGTGCGTGGACCACGGTGCGGCCGTCTGCGGGCCGCGGGGTGCAACCCCCGCGCCAGGCGCGGGCGAAGGGTGTAACCCCGTTCCCGCGGCGGGGATCCGGCTCCGCCGCCGGAACGGAGCCGGCCCCGCGCCCGGGTGGGGGCGCGGGGCCGGCGGGACCGTCCCGGCGGCGGAGCCTCAGGCGTGCGGCGCCACGGCGCCCGTCGGGGCCGCCACCTGCACCTCGGCCTGCCCCATGGCGCGCATCGACGCCGGCGACGGCAGCACCGGGAAGGTCCGCAGGAACCAGGTGTAGCAGAGGATGAAGAGGGCCATGAAGCCCAGCCCGATCCCGATCTCCGGGAGCAGCCAGAGCGGCGGCAGCGTCTTGCCCTCGTACACCGACGGCACGGTGATCATGTACCGCTCCAGCCAGTGCCCGGCCAGGATCAGCACCGCGAACGCCGCCAGGATCGCCGGGACCTTCTTGGGCGGCCGGGTGAACAGGCCGAAGAAGGGGATCACGAAGATCATCAGCGGCACCGCCGCGGCCAGCCCGGAGAACGGCTCGCGGAAGCGCTGGACGAACCACTGCTGCTCGTGCGGCAGCAGCCCGTACCAGATCACCACGTACTGCGACCAGTTCAGGTACATCCAGAACACGGCGAAGGCGAACACCAGCTTCCCCATGTCGTGGTACTGGCGGACCGTGACGAACTCCTCCAGACCCAGGCGCTTCCGGAAGACCGTCACCCCCAGCACCATGGCGCAGATGCCGGCGTGGAAGCCCGCCACGAAGAACGCCACCGGGAACATGGTGGAGAACCAGTGCGGCAGCATGGACATGGCCTGGTCGATGGCCAGCATCCCCACGATGAACGCGTACGCGAGCGCGAACGCCACGCCCAGGAAGTTCATCTTGCGCACCGAGTCCGCCGCCTCCTCGGGCACGCCGCGGAAGTTCGCGGTCAGCCGACGGTACCAGCCGCGCTGGTGGTCGTCGCGGCCGGCGCCGTAGACGTCCGGGCGCAGGGCGAGCCGGGCGAACGCGAACGCCATGGCCGAGAGCACCAGCAGCCCCACGAAGTCGCGGATGAACATCCCCGGCACGTTCAGCCACGCCTTCTTGGCCTCGAGCACCGAGTCGTTCTCGAAGTGGGTCCAGTGGTGGAAGTTGTACTCCTTGCCACCCCAGAAGTCCACCACGAACAACACGATGGAGATGGGGAGGAACGCCACCCCCGCCAGCGCGAAGCGGCGTACCGACCAGGCCCAGCGGGCGTTGGTCAGGTGGAAGGCCACGGCCAGCACGACCATCCCCAGCGACAGGGCGGTCCAGAAGAGCCAGTTGTGGTGCAGGGCCAGCCAGGCGCGCCCGTGCGTCTCGCCGTCCGGCGCCAGGAAGAAGCTGGCGATCCCGACCAGGACCAGCAGCCCCAGCCCGACCTTCGTCCCCCCGGCCAGGGGGGGGAGGGTCCGGAACGGGACGTTCTCGGGAATCGCGGAAGAGTGGGCAGCCATCGTCGATCGTCTCGGGTGCGGATCTAGCGCGTCCTCGGGCCGGCGGCGCCGGTCTCGGGCGTGGCCGTCGTCGGGGCCGGGGCGGCGGTGCCGGGGGCCGGGGTCGCCGCCGGAGCGGCGGGAGTGGCGGCGGCGGCGGACGCGCCGCGGGCGCCCTGGAGCCGGCGCATGTAGTGGACGAGCGCCCAGCGGTCCTCGTGCCCCATGCGGTCCCCGTACGGCGGCATGAAGTTGCGGCCCTCGGCGATGACGGCGTACAGGTAGCCGTCGCTGCGCGAGACCGCCGCGCCCGCCACCAGGGTGGGGGCGAACGGGAACCGGCCGTACGACTTGCCGTCGGCGCCGCGGGCCTGCTGCACCACCGGGCCGTCGCCGGCGCCCTGCGCGCCGTGGCAGACGGTGCAGTTGGCGGCGTACATCCGCTCGCCGCGCGCGAGCACGGCGGGGGTGGCCTGCAGCGGGTTGGTGAGCGTGGGGGCCACCGAGTCGAGCTGCGCCTGCGTGAACGGAGCCGGCACGTCGCCCACCGGCGAGTGCGAGGGCACGCTCCCCGGCGCGGGAAGGCGCGGCATCTCGTACGGGTCGGGGATCACGCTGCCGCGCATGGTGGCGAGCTGCGGCACCTTCCCAGCCGCCGTGTCCAGGTCGTGGCCCGCCCAGTCGGTGCAGGCCGGCAGGACGAGGACGCCCAGCGCGACGGCGCCGAGGGCGGAGCGGCGGAGACTATCTCTGGTCAACGAGCACCTCCTCGGAGCCACTCTCGCTCATGATCTGCCGGACCTCGTCGTACTTCTCGCGAGGCGCGTGGGCGAAGACGCCGAAGCGGTCCGCGGTGAAGGACGGGTGGTAGAGCGGCGCCTCCGGAGGGCCCACGTGCGGGAGCCGGGCGGCCATGAACAGGCCGGCCACCGTGGAGAGCGCCCCCAGCAGGATGGTCACCTCGAACATGATGACGCTGAACGCCGGCAGCGCCACGATCTCCTTGCCGCCCACGATCAGCGGCCAGTCCAGCGAGGTCCAGATCGCCAGCGCCGCGCCCGCCGCCGTGCCCGTGAAGGCGCCGGTCAGGGTGAAGACGCGGACCGGCGACTCCGGGGTCTCCAGCGCCTCCTCGATCTCGTGGCGCGGCGTGGGCGAGTACACGGTGAGCTGCAGGCCCAGGGCCTTCAGCCGCCGGATCGCATCCGTGGTGGTGTCGAGGTGGGCGAAGACGCCCAGGACACCGGTACGGGACTTCTTCATCGGCGCTCGAACTCCTTGTAGCCGGTCGGGAGCTCCTCCACCAGCTTCGCCTGCTCGCTCTCGGCGTGCTTCGCCGCCCCCAGGTTGCGCATGGGGGGCGGGAGCACCTCCTTGATCTCGGCGATGGACAGGCCGGGGAGGAAGCGCAGGAACAGCAGGAACCACATGAAGAACCACCCGAAGCTCCCCATCAGGATGAAGGCCTCGACCCAGGTCATGTGGTAGTTCGTGAACTTCCAGGGCTCGTACGAGTGCGCCAGGGAGGGCACGATGATCACGAAGCGCTCGTACCACATCCCGATGTTCACCAGCACCGAGATGATGAAGAACGCGTTCATGTTCTTGCGGAACCGCGGGATCCACAGGAGCTGCGGGATCACCGCGTTGCAGAAGATCATGCTCCACCCGGCCCAGGCGTAGTCGCCCGTGACGCGGTCCCAGAAGACGCTCTTCTCGAAGACCTCGCCCGAGTACCAGGCCATGAAGTACTCCATCCCGTACGCGTAGCCCACGATGCAGGACGTGAGCAGGAGGAGCTTGGCGAGCCGGTCGAAGTGCAGCCAGGTGATGTACCGCTCCAGCCGGAAGATCCTGACCACCGGCACGGCGATCGTCACCACCATCGCCACGCCGGAGAGGATGGCGCCGGCCACGAAGTACGGGGCGAAGATGGTGGTGTGCCACCCCGGGACGATGGAGACCGCGAAGTCCCACGACACCACCGAGTGCACCGAGAGCACCAGCGGCGTGGCCAGGGCCGCCAGGAACAGGTACGCCCGGGTGAAGTGCCGCCACTCGCGGTCGGTGCCGCGCCAGCCCAGCGCCAGGATGGTGTACACCTTCTTCCGCCAGGGCACCGTGGCCGAGTCGCGCGAGGCGGCGATGTCGGGGATCAGGCCGATGTAGAAGAAGACGGACGAGACCGTCAGGTACGTGGTCACCGCGAACACGTCCCAGAGCAGCGGCGACCGGAAGTTCGGCCAGACGTGCCGCTGCGACGGGAGCGGGAGCAGCCAGTAGAAGAACCAGGGCCGCCCGATGTGGATGATCGGGAAGAGCCCCGCCGTGAGCACCGCGAAGACCGTCATTGCCTCGGCGAAGCGGTACACGGACTGCCGCCACGCCGCGCGGAACAGGAACAGGATCGCGGAGATCAGCGTTCCCGCGTGCCCGATGCCGACCCAGAACACGAAGGTGGTGATGTAGACGCCCCAGCCGACCGGGTTGGTGAGCCCCGACATCCCCAGGCCGTACATGATGTTGTGCAGCTCGGCGATCACCATCAGCCCCACCAGCCCGACGGACATCCCCAGCAGGGCCAGGTAGCCCTTGCCGGGCCGGGTCAGCAGCCGGTTGGAGTCGCGGTTTACGTCGTCGTACCCCGTGATGTCGGGGTGGAAGACGGAGCGGTTGACGGTCGCCGTCTCGGTGGTCGGCATCTCAGTGCGTCTCCTGCGGACGGTGCTCGTCGCCGCCGAACGGGGCCGGCTTGTGGTCGTAGTGTCCGCCGTTCTTCGGCGTGTGCTCCGTGACCTTCTTCAGGTACACGATCGCCGGCTGCGTGTTGAGCTCGCCCAGCACGCGGTAGCTGCGGTTGCTCCGCGCCGCCTTCGTCACCGCGCTCTCCGGGTCGGCGAAGTTGCCGAAGACGAAGACCTCGGTGGGGCAGGTCTGCACGCAGGCGGGGGTGACCTCGCCGTCGCGCACCGCGCGGCCCTGGATGTTGGCGTCGCGCTCGACCTCGTGGATGCGCTGCACGCAGAAGGTGCACTTCTCCATCACGCCCTTCTCGCGCACCGTCACGTCCGGGTTGAGCTGCCAGTTCAGCGGCTCCACGAAGTCGTACGTGAACCAGTTGAAGACGCGCACCTTGTACGGGCAGTTGTTGGCGCAGTACCGCGTGCCCACGCAGCGGTTGTAGACCTGGCCGTTGAGCCCGTCGGGGGTGTGGTACGCCGCGTACACCGGGCAGACCGGCTCGCAGGGGGCGTTGCCGCAGTGCTGGCAGAGCATGGGCAGGAAGCGCACGTCGTCGGTGGCACCGTCGGCGAACGCCTCCTCGGCCTCGTTGCCCGTCCCGAAGTAGCGCTCGATGCGCAGCCACGACAGCTCGCGGCCGCGCTTCTGCTCGCTGGAGCCCACCACCGGGATGTTGTTCTCGGCGTAGCAGGCCACCACGCACGCGGAGCAGCCGATGCAGCGCGACAGGTCCACCACCATCCCCCAGCGGACGTGGCCCTCGATGTACTCGCCGTAGTGCGTTCCCGGGGGCGGGTACGCCGCGGGGTCGGTGTGGGTCGCCTCGGGACGAAAGCCGCCGGCGCCGCGCAGCTCGAAGATCTCCTTCTCCTCGCCGGGGATGAACCCCACCCCGGCCGCGTCCATGCGCTGCACCTCGCCGAACGCCACCGCCTGGGCCACGGCGCGGTCGTGCTGCAGCCGGTTGCCGTTCTCGTACAGCCCCTTGGGGTAGCCGACGATGCGGCCGTTGAAGGGGCCGGTCCGCGTTCCCTCGCCCGTCGGGTGGAGCGTCACCTTCACCCCGTAGGGGGCGAAGGCGCCGGTGGCCGCGTCGGTGGCGGCGCCCAGCAGGCGGTTGGGGTTGGCGCCCAGCCCCTCGGTCCAGCGGCCGAAGGCGGCGTGGCCCAGGCCCATCTGGATGGCGGCGGTGTCCTCGCGCACGCCGGGGTAGACGAAGACGCGGGTGCGGATGGAGCCGTGCGGCGAGCGCACCTCCACCTCGTCGCCCTGCTGCAGGCCCAGGCGGGCGGCGGCGCGCGGGTTCACCTCCACCCACGAGTCCCACGGCACCTTGGTCACCGGGTCCGGCAGCTCCAGCAGCCAGGGCCGGTTGGCGGTGCGGCCGTCGAAGAAGCGGTACGACGGGTAGACCACCAGGTGCAGCCCGTCCGCGGCGCCCTCGAAGACGACCGGCTGGTACGTGGCCGCCCCCGCGGGCGCGGCCGGAGCCGGCGCGCCGGCCACCGGCGGGGCCACGACGGGCGCCGGCGTCAGCACGTCGCCGGAGGGAGGCGGCGTGCCGACGTCGGCCTGCCGCGCGTCCCGCTCCGGCACGCCCCCGAGCACTGCCCCGGTGGCGCCGGCACCGGGGAAGACGCCGCCGGCCTTCAGCGCGCGGCGCCAGGCCTCGCCGCCCGCGCGGCCGGTCCAGGCGGCGCGGAGGTAGTCGTAGTACGTCGTGGCCGTGCCGCCCGCGCCGAGCTGCTGCGCCAGCGAGAGCAGGACGTCGCCCACCTGCTTGGTGTTGTGCACGGGCCGCATGACGGGCTGCACCAGCTCGAACACCCCGGAGCGCGGCACGTAGTCGTCCCACGCCTCCAGGAAGTGGTGGCTGGGCAACACGAAGTGCGACAGCCGCGAGGTGTCGTCGGGGAACGGCGAGAAGGAGACGACCGTGGGCACCTTCTTCAGCGCGTCCTCGAACTTCAGCCCGCCGGGAAGCGTGTGCACCGGGTTGGCCGCGTCGATCAGCAGCACCTGCACGCGGCCGGCCTGCATCTCCTGGACGAGCTGCACCAGCGGGCGGACGTCCGCCGCCGAGCCCGCCGCGGTGCCGCCGCGGCCGCCGTTCAGGCGGGTGACGGCCGCGCGCAGCGCGCCGGCGTTGGGGCCCGAGACGGCGGCGCCCGGCCCCAGGGCGATCCCGCGCCGCTCCCGGAACTCGGCCGCGAGCTTCTCCAGCACGTCCTGCTTCACCCCCGTCTGCGCGGCCGCGTCGGCGGCCGAGACGGCGCCGGACATGGCCAGCGCCACCAGCGCCTCGGTGCCCGGCTTGGGGGCGACCCACTGGTCGGCGTTCAGGCCGGTGAGCGGGCGGTGCGGCCCCACCCACACGAAGCGCCCGCGCTGCCGGCCCTTCGTGTAGCCGTGCATCTGCGAGAACTGCCAGGCGTAGTCGACCGGCGAGCCCCAGGTCTCCAGGAAATCGGCCCCGAAGGCGACCAGCATCCCGGCGTCGGCGAACTGCACGTCGCGGGGGGCGTCCTCGAGCGGAGCCCAGGTCACGCGGCGCCCGCCCACGGAGCGGAGGAACTCGTCCGCCAGCGTGGCCATGGTGCCGGTGTAGTTGCCGGAGAGCAGCACCACCGAGCCGCGGGCGGCGCGGATCCGGTCCGCCAGCGTCTTCTCCGCGACGGACCAGGCGACCTCGCGCGGGGGCAGGCCGGGCTCCTCGACGATGGAGGGGCCGCGGAGGCGGTCGGGGTGGTAGAGCCCCTGGACCGACGCCTGGCCGCGCGCGCAGGTGTTGCCGTGCGAGATGGGGTGGTCGGGGTTGCCCTCCACCTTGGTCGCGCGGCCCTCGTGCGTCTCCACCACGATCCCGCACCCGGCGGGGCACTCCCGGCAGGTGGTGGTATAGTACGTCGGCGTACCCGGGACGATCTCTTCGGCCGGGATGACGTACGGGATGAGCCGCTCCACCTTGCCGGTCGAGCAGCCCACCGTGGCCGCCCCGGCGCCCGTCGCGCCCAGGACCTTCAGGAAGTCGCGCCTCTTCATTCCATCAGACATTCTGGCTCCTTGCAGCGTATCGCATGGCGCGGATTCGGCTCAGTAGTGGCACACGACGCAGTCCGTCGACGCCCGCTGCTCCGGGCGCGTGGCGGACTTCCCGCGGACGTCCTCTCCCGCGGCGCGGAAGGAGGCGACGCGGCGGGCGAAGGAGGACCGAGCCTGCACCGCCTTTTCCTCGGCATCCGAGAGCGGCGTCTGGCCGCGGTGGCAGTCGACGCACCACCCCATGCGCAGCGACGAGAACTGGTAGACCGTCTCCATCTCCTCCACCGCCCCGTGGCAGGTCTGGCACTGCAGGCCCACGTTCACGTGCACGTTGTGCGGGAACTTGGCGTGCTCGGGGATCTTGTGCACGCGCACCCAGGGGATCGCCTCGCCGCGGCGCCAGTACTCCACCAGCTTGCTCGCCTCGCGGTTCCACACGGAGTCGCGCTGGGCGGTGGGGAACGCGAGCTGTGCCTGGGCACGCACGTGCGTGGGAGCGCTGCTCCCCGGCACGTGGCAGCCCACGCAGAGCCGCACGCTGGGGATGCCGGCGTCCACCGACCGGTCGGCCGACGTGTGGCAGTACGTGCACGGGATGGCGTTCTGCCCCGCGTGCACGCTGTGGTAGAAGGCGATCGGCTGCGCCGGCCCGTCGCTCTCGTCGGCCTTGTAGTTGCGGCACGAGGCCGCGGCGAGGAGGGCGATCCCGGCGATGGAGAGGGCTCTGATCATGATCTGCCTGAGCGGAGAATACCCGTGCGCCACGGACGGCAGGACGCTCCCTCGGGACCGTCTCCTCCGCATCCGTGGCGGCCTGCGAACGCTCCGGTTCCGCGCGTCGTCCGGCAAGTGCGTTCAGCGAGCACCCATATAACACCCGGTTTCCCGCACGGCAATGGCATCCCGAAGCCCTTGCGCGCCGGTGTTCCGGGCCTCCCGGGACAAGCCCGTGAGACGAAACGATATCGGCCGCGCCCCCGGCACGTAGCCGATCCCGCCGGAGGCCACCGATCCGGGGAGCGTCATCGCCTCCATCATCCCGGACGGCGGGGAGAGGGCGCCCCCCGGCCGGGTTCCGCGGGGGCTTCGCGCGCGGCGGGCGACGAAGAAGGAATGGAGAGGCGGGCTAGGACGCGTAGCGCCGGTGGTCGACCATCAGGCAGCGGTCCTGGACGACCTTGATGCCCGCCTCGGCCAGGCGGCGCGCGGCGTCCTCGTTGCGGATGCCGCTCTGCATCCAGACCGCCTTCGGCTTCGCGGCCAGGATGTCGTCCACGTGCGCCGGCACGTCCTGCGAGCGCCGGAAGACGTCGACCAGGTCGATCTCGCCGGGAACGTCCGCCAGCCTGCGGTAGACCTTCTGCCCCAGGATCTCGGTGGCATCGGGATAGTAGACGGGCACGGGCACGATCTCCACGCCCGCCCGGGAGAGGTACTCGGGGACGTAGTAGGACGGCTGGCCCCCGGCCGCCTCGGTCTTGATCCCCAGGACCGCGACCCGCTTCGACGAGCGGACGATCTCGCGGATCCCCGCCTCGTCGCTCACCAGGTTCTCGCTCCAGCTCTCCATTCGCTCCTCCGCGTGGGTGGGGTCCGGGCCTACGCGGCGCGCCAGCGCTCCACGGCGCCGGCGTCGCGCGCCAGCCGTCCCGCTCGCTCCAGGTGCACCAGGTGCGCGCGCGTCTCGCGGAGCGCGTGCAGCAGGTTGTCCGGGGGCAGCTCGCCGAACAGCGCCAGCGCCACCTCGTACTCGGTGCGCGGCCGCTCCAGCGCGGCCAGGGCCTGCGCGTTCCGTGCCTCGTGGTGCGCCAGGATGCCGTCGATCCGCCCCGCCAGGTCCCCGAACGGCTCCCCGTGGGAGGGGAGGACCAGGTCCACCGGCAGCCCCCGGAGGCGGCGCAGCGAGGCCAGGTAGTCGGAGAGCGGGTCCTCGGCGTACAGGTCGGCGCCGATGTTGGGGGAGATGCGCGGCAGCACGTGGTCGCCCGCGACCAGGACGCGGCGCTGGGGATGGTGGACCACGACGTGGCCCGGTGAGTGCCCGGGCGTGAGGATCCACTCCCACCCGCTGCCGCCGGGGAGGGGACCGCCCTCGCCGCGGAGGAGGACGTCGGGGCGGAAGTCGGCGTACAGCACGTGGATGCGGTCCGACGCGGCCAGCAGCCGGGGCACCAGCGCCTCGGGAACGCCCGCCTGCCGCAGCGAGCCGCCCACGGAGAGCCGGTCCTGCGGCCAGAGGTCCACGAAGCGGCGGGCCAGCTCCTCCTCCCGCTCGTGCATCACCACCCGGGCGTCCGGCGCCCACCCGCGGACGGCGCCGGCCAGCCCGTAGTGGTCGATGTGCACGTGCGTCAGGACGACGTAGGCGAGGGAGCCCGGCGTCACGCCCAGCCGCTCGGCCCCCAGGCGGAGGGCGTCGCGCCCGCCGGGGGTGTCCATCCCGGTGTCCACCAGGGTGTGCCCGTCCTCTCCCTCGATCACCCACGCCGCGACCTCGTGCGGGGGGAACGGGAGGGGGACGGAGAGCCTGTGGACGCCGGGAGCGACCTCGACGGGCATCACCCTCGGCCGGCGTCGGGGAAGAAACGCTCGCCGGTCCGCGCCCGCTCCTCCAGCATGGCCGCGGGGGCGAAGCGCTTGCCGTACTTCGCCTCCAGCCGGCGCAGGCGCTCCAGCACGACGGCGGCGCCCACCTGGTCCACGTACCAGAACGGGCCGCCGCGGAACGGCGGGAAGCCGATCCCCAGCACGGCGCCCACGTCGCCGTCGCGGGCGGAGCGCAGGACGCCCTCCTCCAGCGTGCGGATGGCCTCGTTCACCATCGTGAGGGCCAGGCGCTCCTGGATCTCCTCGCGCGGCAGGGACGTGCGGGCCGGCTTTCCGAACACGGCGTACGCCGACTCGTCCGGCCCCGCCTTCTTGCCGTCCTCGTACCGGTAGAAGCCCTTCCCGTTCTTCCGCCCCATCCGCTCGTCGGCGACCATCCGGTCCACGACGGTGGAGGGCGTCATGCGGTCGCTGAACGCCTCGGCCATGATCTTCCCGGCCTTGTGCGCCACGTCCAGCCCCACCTCGTCGTACAGCGTGATGGGCCCCACGGGGTAGCCCCACGACGTCATCGCCTTGTCGATGTCCTCGATGGCGACGCCCTCCTCCAGCAGCAGCGCGGCCTCGGCCATGTACGGGGTGAGGATGCGGTTGGCGTAGAAGCCGGGCGCGTCGTTCACCACGATGGGCGTCTTGCCGATCTTCTTGCCGAACGCGTGGCTGGTGGCCGTCACCCACTCGGCCGTGCCGGAGTGGACGATGATCTCCAGCAGCGGCATCTTCTCCACCGGGGAGAAGAAGTGCAGCCCGATCACGTTCTCCGGGTGCTCGGACGCCTCCGCCAGCCGGGCGATGGGGATGGTGGAGGTGTTGGAGCCCAGGACCACGTCGGACGACGCCGCGCCCTCGATCTCCTTCAGCACCCTGTGCTTGAGGGAGACGTCCTCGAAGACCGCCTCGACCACCACGTCCGCCGGCCGGAAGCCGGTGTAGGTGGAGGTGGCCTGCACGCGGTCGACGAGCTTGGTCACCTCGTGCTTCGGGAGCTTCTTCCGCTTCGCGCGCTTGTTCAGGATGTCGCGCGCCGTGCGCAGCCCCTTCGCCGCGGCCTCGGCGGTGACGTCCTTGAGGCGGACGGTGAGGCCGGACTCCGCCGCCGCCGCCGCGATCCCCGCGCCCATGAAGCCCGCGCCGACGACCGCCACCTGCTCGATGGGCCGCGGCTTCGTGCCCGACGGGAGCTCCGGGTCGTTCTTCGCCGCCGTCGTCACGAAGAAGAGGTGCACCAGCGAGCGCGCCTCCGGGGTGACGGCCAGCTCCCCGAAGCCCCGGGCCTCCAGCCTCAGCCCCTCCTCCATCGAGCGGTCGATCCCCTTCTCCACCACCTCCAGGATGCGCAGCGGCGCGGGGTAGAGGCCGTGCGTCTTGGAGACCACGCCCTCGCGCGCCTTGCGGAAGATGATCTGCCGCATGCCGGGCAGGTTCTCCATCCACTGCGGCGACCCCTTCAGGCGGCCCGCCGTGGGCTCGCGCTTCCCCGAGGCCAGCTCCCCGGCGATGCGCTTGGCCACCTCCAGCAGCACCGGCGAGGGGACCACCTCGTCCACCAGCCCCATGGAGCGGGCGCGACGCCCGTCGAGCTGCTTGCCGGTCAGCATCATGTCCAGCGCGGCACGCAGCCCCACCAGGCGCGGGAGCCGCTGCGTGCCGCCGGCGCCGGGAAGGATGCCGAGCTGCACCTCGGGCAGGCCCAGCTTGGTCTTCGGCGAGTCGCTGGCCAGGCGGTAGGTGCAGGCGAGCGCCACCTCCAGCCCGCCCCCCAGCGCCACGCCGTCGATGGCGGCCACCACGGGGATGCGGAGCGCCTCCAGGCGGCCGAGCAGCGCCTGGCCCACGCGGCTCACGCGCTCGCCGTCCTCGGCCGTGCGGAAGTCCTCGAACTGCTCGATGTCGGCACCCGCGATCCAGACGCCGGGCTTCTCCGAGACGATCACGGCGGCGAGCGCGCCGTCGCGCTCGCTCTCCAGGCGCTCGAGAATCGCACCCATCTCCTCCACCAGCTCGGCCGAGATGACGTTGACCGGCTTCCCGGGCTGGTTCAGCCGGATCACCGCGATGCCGTCCTCCACCTCCATCCGGACGGGCGCCGTGGTCCGCTCTTCCGCCGTGGCTGCCATCACTCGCTCCTCGTTCGGGATCTCAGGTTCGTCGCCGCGGCTCACGCCGCCGTCAGCCCGCCGTCCACCGCCAGCACCTGCCCGGTCACGTAGCTCGCCGCGGGGGAGAGCAGGAAGAGCGCGGCCCCCATCAGCTCGTCGTCGGCGCCCACGCGCCCCGCCGGCACCAGACGGGCGATCGCCCGCTCCGCGCCGGCCAGCACCGCCTCGGTCATCTTCGTGGGGAAGAAGCCCGGCGCCAGGGCGTTCACGCGGATGCCGTGGCGCGCCCACTTCACCGCCAGGTCGCGCGTCATGGCGATCACCGCTCCCTTGGACGCGCTGTAGCCCACCGCGTCCAGCACCTCCGGCGGCGACCCGCCCAGCCCGGCGATGGAGGCCACGTTCAGGATCGCCCCCGGCGCGCCGCGCGCGATCAGCCGGCGGCCCACCTCGCGCGCGCAGAGGAAGGTGCCGGCGGCGTTCACGTCCATCACCTTCCGCCACGCCTCCAGCGGCATCTCGGCCGCGGGGGCGCCCCAGCTCGTGCCGCTGTTGTTGACCAGCAGGTCCACGGGGCCCAGCACGCGCTCCGTCTCCTCCACGGCGCCGCGCACCTCCGCCTCGTCGGCCACGTCGAGCCGCAGGGCCAGGGTGCGCACGCCGTAGGCCTCGGCCAGCTCGGCCGCCACGGCCTCGCACGCCTCGCGCCTGCGGGACGCCACCGCCACCGCGGCCCCGGCCTGGGCCAGCCCGCGCGCGATCTGCTCCCCCAGCCCCCGCCCGCCGCCGGTCACCAGCGCGACGCTGCCGGACAGGTCGAACAGCTCGCGGAGGGTGCGCATGGCCGGTCCGGTCGCGGGTCCACGACGCGCCCGCCGGAGCGGTTCCGGGGGCGGGGAGGACGACAATGTAGCGGGCCCGCATCCCCTTGCAAACGTTGGAGAAACTGAGCGCCGCTCAGCCTCCGTGGCCGGGAGCTCAGTCCGCGGCCTCCACGTTGGCGTGGCCGTTCTCCCGCGCCCGGTCGCACGCGACGTACGCCAGCACCGCGGAGAGGGCGGCGCGCTCCGCCGGCTCGCAGGGCGCGCGGGCCGCGACCCGCACCCGCCCGTCCGCGTCGAGGATCACGAGGAACGGCATGCGGCGGCGCATCCACCCGCGGTAGCGGCGGGCGAGCCGCGGGGTCAGCGGCACCACCGGCAGGCGGTGCCCCGCGCGGCCCAGCACCCGCCGCGCCGCCGGCAGCGACCCCGTCGGCGGGAGGAGGACGCCCGTCAGGTCCAGCGACTCGCGCAGCTCGGGCGTGACGAGCGGCAGCAGCGCCAGGACCCGCGGCAGGTCCTCGAAGCGGAAGAGCAGGAGCCCGCGCAGCCGGGGTGGCGCCTCGGGATCGCGGCGCGCCAGCCGCGCGGTGACGGCACGCGCGATCCGGACCAGGATGCCCGCGGTGGCGGTGCGAAGGGTGGCGAGGCCGGCGGTCACGTCAGGCTCGGGAGAAGGTGGACGTGGACGGTTTCTCGGCTCCTGCGGACGCGCCGGCCCGCGGCCCTCCCCCGCGTCGGGGAGGGCCGGAGGAGCTGCGCCCGCTCGTTGCGCTATGCGGCCGGGCGGGGCCGCAGCGCGAGGAGCTGGGGGAAGCCGTGCTGGCTGGTCAGCAGGTAGTAGACGCCGTCCGCGCGCGCGACGCCCCGGACCGCGTTCGGGACGAGCAGCGTGTGGCGGTACTCGCCGCTCTCCCGGTCGTACACGTCCAGATAGCGGCCGGCCTGCTTCGTCAGCCCCTCGAACGCGAAGACGACCTCCCCGCCGTCCACGGCGGTGGACGCGGCCGCGATCCGGCGCTCAGGAAGGATCTCGAGCGTGGAACGCATCCCGTCGACCACCTCCTTCTTCACCACCGGAAGCTGGAGATCGAACCACTCCACGTACGCATGGGTCTGGCCATGCGAGCCGGTGGTGTCGATGGACGCGAACCCTCGCCCCTTCGTCAGGGCGACCAAGCAGCCGTCTCCCGATGGGTGGCTCGCAAGCGTGGCGGTGCGCGGCAGCGCCGGGAGAGAGTCCAGCCCACGCCACGGAAGGGCGAACCGGCCCACCTCCGCCCCCGCGGGCGAGATTCGCAGCAGCGAGCGGTCGCGGTATCCGGTGGAGAGCAGGAACGACCCGTCGGCGAGCGGGCACACGGAGTGAGGGTCCGGAGTCTCGCCGAGCGGCACCTCGCGCTGCAAGCGGCCGTCGGTGCCCAGGATGGAGAGGCGCACGTTCACCGGATCCAGCACCACCAGCTCGCCCGACCGGGTGACGGAGAGGGAGCGGGGGTGTCGGAACTCCCCGGGTCCGGCCCCCTTGCCTCCCGCCATCCACGCCAGCGAGCCGTCGCGGCGGTGGAACGCAACGATCCGCGGGCGCTGTGCGTCGCTTACGTACAGCCGCTCGCCGTCCACGGCCATGAAGCCGTTCGGCCCAAGCAGCAGCGTATCCTGCTCGTCGCCTCCCACCGCCCAGAGGGTGTCCCATCGAACTTCGACCATGCGTCGCGGCCGGGAAGCCACGGGTTCGCGGAGGAGCTCCGCGGGGGCTGCCTCTGCGGTGTCGGGTCCGGTCTCGGAGGCGCAGGCGAGGGCGACTCCCGCCCCCGCTACGCACGCCAGAAAGTGTCTGCGGAACCGCGCGATGAGATTCATGGACGGATGTAGAATTCGAATGTGCAGGCCACGGATGGCGGTGGTCGATGCCCGTATGGAGGCGGCATCCGTGTACCGTTGCGAAGCCATCCGAACGGCCGATGTCGTTGCGCCCGCATGGCTGGATCAGCCCCCGCCTGCGGGAATGTCCTGCTCCTGCATGCGGTGCAGCCTCCACCCGGCGACCGCGAGCCACGCCGCAGGGTAGATGCAGAGGTGCGCGATTCGTCCCACTCCCGGCACGTCGCCTGCGCCGACGATCCACCTGGCGAGCTCCGCGACGGCGTCGAAGGGGAACAGCAGCGCCGCGGCGGTCTCGCGAGCGGGTGCCCCGGCAGCCCATCCGAGCGTGTCCCAAACGAGCGCCTGGTACAGGCTGACGACCAGCAGAGCGAGCGTCAGCGCGGCATCCCCGCGTGGCCGCAGGGCGGACATTCCGATCGCCACCCCCGCGACCGCTACGGCCAGGATCAGAGACGTGACCACGCCGCCAAAGACGGTGCGGACCCCACTCGAGCCGGTGATGGCGGCGGCCACGGCGAGCGCCATCACGTGCAGCGAAACGATGGCTGCGAAAGCGGCCGTGACCACCCGCGAGTAGTGAAGAAGCGGCGTCCCCGGCCGCTGGAAGAGGAGCACCCAGCGGCTCTCCCGCCGGTCCTCGCCCAGGAGCCCCGCGGTCATCCCCATGCCGATGCCCAGGCCGAGGTAGAACAGCAGCGGAGCAGCGCTTCGGTCGCCGCGCCGAACGTCGATCGCGACGAACGCGGGGAGGAGCACGCTCAGCGCGACCAGGGCGGGGACCGCGCGGGAAGCGGTCAGTGCCAGCACGGGAGCCTTCCACTGCTGGGGGAGACGGCGCACCGCCACCGAGGTGAACGCGCCGGTCGGCCTCAGCACGGGATCAACCTCCGGTACGCGCCGCGTGCGCCTTCCACCGCCAGCTCCTCGCGAGAAAGCACGCCCACGATTCGACCGCCCGCCACGAAGGCCAGCCTGCCGCACGCGTCCTCCAGCTCCGCCATCTGGTGGGAGAGCACCACCACGGCGGAGCCGGCGGTCGACAGCGCCCGGATGAGGGTCCGGAGGCGGTCGAGTGCCGACGGATCCAGGCCGGAATCCGGCTCATCCAGCACCACGAGCCGGGGGCACCCCAGGGCCGCATACGCGGTGAGCACCAAACGCCACTGCCCTTTCGACAGCACCTGCAGCGGCTTTCCGAGGAGGTGCCGGATCCCCAGGATCTCGACGACTTCCTGGCGCGGGAGCGCCGGGGCGCCGGCGCGCAGCTCCAGCAGGTCGTCCACGCGGCAGCGCCAGGGCCTGGGCAGCTCCTCGGGCAGGTAGCCGATCCCGTGGGACTCGCGGAACCGGTGCGGTGGCATCCCCGCGAGCAATACCGTTCCGAGGCTCGGTTGAAGGAAGCCGGTGAGGAGCAACGCCAGCGTGGTCTTGCCCGCCCCGTTCGGGCCGGCGAGTCCGAGCACCTCTCCCGCGGGAAGGGCCAGGGAGACGGCGTGGACCGCAACCACGCTGCCGTATTGCTTGGTCACCTGATGGGCGACGCAGAACGGGTCCGAAGCCGGGCTCATGGCGTGCACGAGAGTGAAAGGCCGTCGAGGCGATAGAGGGAAAGCACGGCGTCCCCGGAGCCGCCGCGCCGCAGGACGGTCGCGAACTCGCCGGTCACCGAGACGTCGGTCACGTCGGGGCCGTCGACCACCGTCCGGCGGAAACCGTCGCGGCAGTACCAGTCGAGCGCGTAGGCGTTCCAGCCCGCCTCGGCGCGAAACAGGAAGCCGCTGCCGTAGGCCCACGCGCGCGTCAGGGGCGCGCGGTGCCGTGGCACGTGGACCGACTCACGCCACCTGGGCGGGAGTTGCGAGACCAGCGTGCGGATCCTCCGCCGCTCCGCGGGGTCCAGCGCGCGTTCTCGCGCTCTCACCGGTCGCACCTCCGTCAACACCCTGGACGATCGAGTCGAGAACCTCAGGATCCGGGTCGGCGCCGACGCGCTGAGGGTCAGCGTGTCCCCGGAGCCGGTGATTCCCCAGGACGCCGTGAGCCCTTCCGGCCCCTTCCGGAACACACGCGCAAGGTCGACACGACCGGTGCGTCCGTCCACACGCCGCAGGAGCACCCGTGCGGACGGCGCTGCCGCGGCGCCGTCGACTCGCACCTCCTCCGAAAGAACCCACCAGGTGCCGCTCCCACCCGCCGCGATGCCCAGGTGGCGAGACCCTTCCACTCCACCCAGCGGCACCGAGCGCCTCTCGCGGGTCATGGACGAGTCCCAGACGGCCAGGGTGCCTGTCCGGTCCAGAGTGGCGACCTCGTCTCCCCACGCCGCGATGGCAACGGTTCTCCCGCGAAGGTCCGGCCTGACCCGCCGCAGAAGACGGGGGCGCGGCGGGTGCGAGCCGAAGTCGAACCGCCACACCTCCGCCGTGTTCCGCTCGGCACCCAGCAGGACGCCCGGCCGGAGCTCGACGAGCGCGCCGGGCTCGAGCGGGTCGGTGGACTCGGCGGCCAGTCGCATCTCCCGGTAAGGAGCAGCGGCCGGAAGGACCTGGGCTCGCGAGGATCCCGGCTCCGGGCCGCAGCCACCGAGGACGGGAACCCAGATCACCAGCGACAGAGGGGTGAGGCGCATGGGCATGATCGGGGTTAGATCGTTGCGGCCGCGCCGCCGGTGGCGCGGCCTCCGAACCTTACTTCGTCAGCCATCCCAGAAGGGTGGCCGGACCGCACAGGACCACGTCCGCCTGCCACTTCAGCGTGCAGAGGATCTCGACGAGCGTCGGGAGCTCCTCGAGACACTGGGCCGCGACCTCGGTCGCCTTGTAGACGCACGACGCGACGGTGCCCGTCGCGGTGCCGTCTCCGGGCCCCGAACCGATGGGGCCGACGTTCTGCGCCGCCATCCTGCCCGGCAGTCCCATCAGCAGGGAACACAAAACCACGGTCACCAACCTTCTCACGTGCGGCATGCTGCCTCCGAGAAGTGAATGGTCAATCAGGTCTCCCCTGCGCCCCACCCCACCCGCGCTGCCCACAAAACGCGAAAGCACCAAGTACGCGGCCTGCCGTCCGCGCCGTATCTCCGCAAGACGCTTCACCGGCACCGTCCAAAGCGTCGTAACCCTTCCCGACAGCGCCCTTTCGGCCGCCCTTCCGGCCGAAGCGGCGCCCATGATACAGGCCCTCCCGAAGGACCGCAAGGGAACGTTTGAGAGGGAGAGCACGCCGCCGGGAAGCGGCGGTTTACGGCTGTCGGATGAGGTCCCGGAAGGTGGCGAAGAGGTCGGGGTCCAGCGTCCGCCCGGCCTCCTCCTGCATGGTGCGGAGGGCCTGGTCGCGCGCCATGGCCCCGCGGTAGGAGCGGTGCGAGGTCAGCGCGTCGAACACGTCCGCGATGCAGAGGACGCGGGCGAGCAGGGGGATCTCCTCGCCGCGCAGGCCGTCCGGGTAGCCGGAGCCGTCCCAGTGCTCGTGGTGGGAGCGCACCAGGGGGCGCACGTCCCAGGGAAAGTCGAGTTCGGCCACGATCTTCTCGCCCGCCACCGGGTGCAGGCGCATCTGGTCCCACTCGGCGGGCTCCAGCGGCCCGGCCTTGTTGAGCACCGCGGCGGAGACCGCCGTCTTGCCCACGTCGTGCAGGAAGGCGCCCATGCGGATCCACACCAGGTCCCGCCCCGCGAAGCCGATGGCCTCGGCCAGGCGGGAGGCGTAGTCGGCCACGCGCCGGCAGTGGCCCACCGTGTAGCGGTCCACCGACTCGATGGACTCGGCCCACTCGCGCACCACGCCCAGGTACGTCACCTCCAGGCGGTCCAGCCGGCGCGCCACGTCGGCCGCGTCGCGGCGGGCCTGCACCTCGGCGAACAGGCGGTGCGAGCGGCTCAGGGCGCCGAACAGGTCGCGGTTGGGCCGGCGCGCGGCCAGGAAGAGCAGGGCGCGCTCGCTCTCCACCTCGGCCTGCAGCAGCCGGTCCCCCGCCGACTCCGCCAGCTCGACCGCGCGCCGGAACCGCTCCTCGGCCGTGGCCAGGTCACCCTCCTCCCGCGCGACGGTGCCCAGGAGCTTGTGCGCCGACGCGATCCGCCAGCGCGAGCCCATGCGGTCCGCCGCCTCCAGCGCGCGCTCCGCCGACGCCCGTGCGCGCGGAAGCTGGTGGCGTGCCAGGTACAGCTCGGCCCGGTTCAGCTCCACGAACGCGACCGTGCGCGCGTCGTCGCCGCCGGAGCCCAGCGCGAACGCCTCGTCCAGCGCCGCCTCGGCCCCGGAGAGGTCGCCGCGGTCGCGCAGGACCAGCCCCAGGTTGTTGAGCGTCATGGCCGTGGCGCGGTCGTCGCCGGCGCCGCGCAGGCCCTCGAGGGCGCGGCGGTAGCGCACGGCGGCGGCCTCCATGTCGCCGCGGATCATGGCCAGGATCCCCAGGTTCTGCTCCACCACCGCCGCGAGCCGCGCGTCCCCCGCCTCCGCGGCCAGGGCCGCCGTGCGGAGGTACGTGGCCTCGGCCGCGTCCGGCTCTCCCCGGCGGAGCTGCACGCCGCCCAGGTCGTTGGTGACGCGCGCGGCCACGTCGCGCAGCCCCGCCGCGCCGGCGACGGCGAGCGCGGCCTCCAGCTTCTCCTGCGCCAGCTCCAGGTCTCCCCGCTCCCGGTGCAGGATCCCCATCCGCCGCAGCACCTCCGCCCTCTCCCCCGCGTCGCCGCCGCGCGACACCGCGAACGCCCGCTCGTACAGGGCGAGCGCGTCCTTCCACGCCCCGCCGCGCTCCGCCTGGCGCGCCGCGCCGAGCAGTGCCTGCAGGCCGTCGTCGGAATCCGTGGAGCCGGCAGGAGGAAGGGTGTCGGACATGCGCGGGGGTTCGCGTGCCGAAAGGAGCGCCCCCGGGATGGAGAGGGGCCCGGGAGCAATGTAGCGCGGCGCCCGTCGCGCCACGCGCCGCCGTCAGGGGCCCGGGTGGTGGACGGCCGGGGGGAGCTCGTGCAGCGCGGCGGGCGTCCGCGCGAAGCCGTTCGCGCCGCGGCGCACGGGCGAGGCGCCGGCGGGGCCCAGCACGCGCTCGGCGTAGCCGTTGGCGGGGTCGCCCCCCGCCTGGCGGATCCGCGCCACGGTCCCCATCCCGCGGTTGTAGGCGTGCAGCGCCTCCTCGCGGTCGCCGTCGTACAGGGCCAGCAGCACCTTCAGGTAGCGGAAGCCCAGGCGCAGGTTGGTGTCGCGCTGCAGGAGCTGCTCGCGGGTGATGCCGGGGTGCATCTCCGCCGCGGTCCGCGGCATGAGCTGGGTGAGGCCCAGAGCGCCGACGGGGCTCTCCGCCCGCTCGTGGAAGGCGCTCTCCACCCGCACCAGCCGGAACGCCAGGTCCGCCGGCACCCCCTCCGCCCGCGCCGCGCGCTCGATGGCGTCCGCCAGCTCCGCGGGGATCCCGTACCGCGCGGCGAACGCCCGCACCTCGCGCATCCGGGCCTCCCGCGCCCGCGAGCTGGCCAGCGCCTGCACCACCGCGTCGCCTCCGCGCTCGGCCGCGCGGCGCACGGGCGGGAGGAAAGCGAGGAGGAGCAGGGCGAAGACGCCGAGCGCCGCCCGCCCGCGCAGGCGCGACAGGGCGCCGGACGACGACGCCCGGCGGCGGGCGGAGGAGGCGCGGCGGCGGCGCTCGCCGCCGGAAGGACGGCGGCCGGCCGAAGGGGGACGGCGGCGGCGGGACAGCGTGGACCTCCGGAGCGGGTTGTCGGGCGGGTGGAAGCTAATGTAAGTGGAGGACGCACTCCGGCCCACCCCCGTCACGACGGCCGGGCGGACGAGGATCGGTGCGCCTCGCCTCCTCACGGGCCCGTACCGTGGCCCCGGATTTTCACGCGGAGACGCGGAGAACGCGGAGACGCGGAGGACACCGGAGCGAAGTTCTCCGCGTCTCCGCGTCTCCGCGTCTCTCTGTTCTCCTCCGCGTCCTTTCCAGATCCGTCGTCGGCGCGGCGGGAAGTCCCCGGCGGGAACGCGCCTCAGCCTCGGACGGTGTCGCGAGCGGCGGTGGCGGCGCCGGGGAAGTGGCGGGGGGCGTTGCAGCGGACCTCGCGGGGGCCGGGCTCCAGCACCAGGTGGTCGATGACGAGGACGACGCCGCTCACCAGCTCGGCGTTCGCCACGGCGCAATGGAGCGCTCCGAAGCCACGCACCGCGCCGAAGAGCTGGACCTCGCCGCCGGCGGCGGCCACGCGGATGCGGCCGGCCTGCACGGAGGGCTCGGCGGCCAGGCGGGCCTCCACCTCGGCGCGGATGCGCTGGTCCTCCTGCTCGATCCGCGCCGCCTCCTGGGGCGTCGGGCCGCTCGACTTCCCCAGCAAGCCGCACCCGGCCATCGACACGGCCACCGCCGCCGTCCTGAGCCCGATCGCCGCGCTCCGCCTCCGCATCGTTCTCCGTCGCTGATCGGTCCGCCGGACGCGGCGGAAACTTTCCCCCTCGCCCGCACGTTGGGATAGACGGGGGCGCACGCGTCCCTCAGGCGCAATCGCCGGGCCATCCGGCCCCGCCCCTCCCCCGGCGCCCCCTCCGTACGCTAGCTTTGGAGCCATGCGCGCATATCTCGACACCACCCGGACGCACACCTACACGCTGCTCTTCGCACTCCCCCTCCTGGTCCTGTACGAGCTGGGGGCGGCCGCGATCGCGCGGACCAGCGACACGCCGCTGCGCAACGGGGCCGACGTGCTGCTGCGCGCCCTGCTCTCCGCCGGGGGGCTGCAGGGCACCGTGGCGTTCACCGCCGCGCTGGCCGTGGCCGCCGCCGTCCTGGTGGCCCTGGAGCGGCGGAAGAAGCGCGTGCCGCTGCGGGGCGCGTGGTTCGCGGGGATGCTGGCGGAGAGCGTCGCCTACGCGCTGGTCTTCGGCGCCGTGGTGGGGACGGCCACGCAGTGGGTGCTGCGGGGCGCGGGGATGCGTCTCGCGGCCGGGAGCGGCGGCCTCGACTCCATGGGAAAGGGCGAGGGCATCGTCCTCTCCCTGGGCGCGGGGATCTACGAGGAGCTCGTCTTCCGCGTGGTGCTGGCGGGCGGGGCGTTCGCCCTGCTCAAGGCCATGGGGATGAAGCGGGGGACGGCGGGGCTCGTGGCGGCGCTCGTCGCGGCCCTGCTCTTCTCCGCGTTCCACTACGTGGGCCCCTACGCGTACCCGTGGGAGCTCTCCACCTTCACCTTCCGCTTCCTGGCCGGGCTGGCGCTGAACGCGCTCTTCCTGCTGCGCGGCTTCGGGATCGCCGCGTGGACGCACGCCCTGTACGACGTGTTCCTGGTGGTCGCGGGCGTGGGCTGATCCCTACCGGCCCGGCGGCCGCGATGGTAGCTTTTCGGCGCCGCGTCCGTGGCGCCCCGCCCGCAGGATCCCGCCGGGGCGCGGGCGGGTACACCGTCCCAGGTCCGCCGGAGGTCGGCGGCCGACGGACACGGTCCCCCCGGAGGAGCTCGCATGACCCCGCTTTCCCGCATCGCCCCGCTCGCGCTCTGCGCCCTGGCCGTCCTGCCCGCCTGCGGCGGCGACGGCGGCTCCGGCTCCGCCTCGCTCACCCCCGACCAGGTGGGCGCCGTCTACCAGGTCTGCTCGCTGGTCTTCACCCCGGAGGGCGGCTCGCCGCCGCCGCTGGACATCCGCGCCGCGGCCATGGAGATGCCGGCGGGCGACCCGCCCGTGCTGCGCGTGGGCAGGACGGTGAACTCCTTCGAGCTGGAGTACACCCGCAAGGGCGACATCCTGAAGCCCCGCTTCACCGGCACCTACAGCGCCGCCAGCGACCGCATCGCGCTGAACTTCGCCTCCTCGGGCTCGGTGAACGACGCGCTGCTCCTGCCCGCCCGCCTGGAGCTCTCGTTCCGGCAGAGCCCGCAGGCGCTGGAGGTCTCGACCTACCACGTCAACCACTCCGTCTCGCGCGGCGACTACGAGCGCCTGGCCGGCCAGGGGTACCCCAACGCGCGCGACAACATCGTGGGCACGCTGACGGGGCGATTCGCCGTCGGCGGCTGCTGACCCGGCGTACGCCCCGGTGATGCGACGCCTTCCGGCCCTGCTGCCCGCGCTCGTCTGCCTCCTTCCCCTCACCCCCCGCCCGGCGGAGGCGCAGCAGGAGGGGTGGAACACGCCGCGGGCGCTGGAGCTGATCGCCCGCGCCCGCGACCGCCGCTCGCAGACGCTGGCGGACACGGGGATGGTGGACTACCAGGCCGACGCGCGGGGCTTCGTCTACTTCTACCTGGACCGGCGCGACGCGGGCGAGCGCACGCTGGTGAAGACCGACCAGGTGGCGCTGGACGTGCTGTGGCGCGCGCCCGACATGGCCAAGCAGCGCATCGTGGGCCTGCGCGACCAGCGGACGCTCCCCACCACCATCCAGTACCACGAGGATCACCTGAGCGTGGTCATGGACAACTTCGGGGACCTGATCCGCCTGGGCGACGGCGACGAGGTCCGCGACGTCCTGCACCCCGCTGCCCCCCAGGGCCCCTCGGTCTACGACTTCCGCCTCTCCGACTCCCTGGCCGTGCGCCTTCCCGGCGCCGAGGAGCCCGTCTTCGTCTACGAGCTGGAGGTGCGTCCGCGGGATCCCACGAGGCCCGCGCTGGTGGGCTCCGTGTTCGTGGACCGGCGCGCGGGCGACATCGTGCGGATGTCGTTCACCTTCACCGCGCCTTCGTACGTCGACAAGTACCTGGACTACATCAACGTCTCGCTGGAGAGCGGGCTGTGGAAGGGGCGCTTCTGGCTCCCCAACCGGCAGCAGGTGGAGATCAGGCGGCAGCTCCCGGAGCTGGGCTTCCCCGCCGGGGGCGTGATCCGCGGCACCATGCGCATCTCCAACTACCGCTTCAACCAGGGCCTCTCGCCCCTGCTCTTCCGCGGGCGCCAGGTGGTGTCGGTGCCCGACGCGCAGCGGCGCGCGTTCCCGTTCGAGCGGGGGATCCACGAGGAGCTGCGCGAGGAAGGGCTGGGCCCCGACACGGAGCTGGGCGACGTGCGCCGCGAGGCCGCCCGCCTGATGGGGCGGCGGATGCTCAGCGGGCTACCCGGCACGCGCCTGGACGTGGCCACCGCCTCCTCCGTGCTGCGCTACGACCGCGCGGAGGGCGCGGCGGTGGGCGCCGGCGTGCGCCTGCACCGCGGCGGCAACCTCAGCGTGGGGCTGGGCGCCGGCTTCGCGTTCGGCCCCGAGCACCCCACGGCGAGCCTCCACCTCTCGCGCCTGGTGCCGGAGAGCCGCATCGACGCGGCCGCCTACCTCAATCGTCCCCGCGACGTGGGCGTGGGTCCCGCGGCGTCGGGCGCGATGAACACGGTGACGGCAGCGCTCGCGGGGCGCGACTACACGGACCTCTTCTACGCCGGCGGCGCCGAGGTGCGGGCCGAGCGCGGCGTGGGCGGCGGATGGACGGGCTCCGCCACGCTGCGGGCCGAGGACCAGCGCTCGGCGCGGCTGGAGGCGGACGCCTCGCTCTTCGGCGGCTCCGCCCACTTCCGCGCGGTGAGCCCGGTGGACGAGGGGACGCACATCGGCCTCGTTCTGGCCGTGGAGCGGAGGGCTCCCAGCGGCGCGGCCCGCGCCTGGTCCGCCCGCGCGGGCGCGGAGGGCGGCACGCTCCGCGGCGACCGGGGCTCGCTGGAGTTCGTGCGCCCGCGCATCGATCTGGGGTGGACGCGGCGGTGGACGCCGGCGGACGCGGCCCTGGAGGCGGACCTCTCCGCGGGCGCCGCGTTCGGGCGCATCCCCGCGCAGGAGCTGTGGCTGATCGGGGGGCGCGGGACGGTGCCCGCCTTCCCCTTCCGCGCCTACGGGGGCGACCGCTTCGGACTGGCGCGCGCGACGCTCTCCGCCGACCTCCTCCGCCCCTGGCTGCGGGGACGCCTCCTGGGCGCCGCGGGGTGGACCGACGCGGGCGACTCCGGCCGCGCCGCGCTGGCGCGCTGGGGGGCGGCACGCGAGACGCCGCGTCCGCGCGCCTCGGTGGGCGCCGGCGTGGGCGTCTTCTACGACATCCTGCGGGTGGACGTGCACCGCGGGCTGGGCGCCGGCGGACGCTGGGAGGTGGTGGTGGAGGCCCGCCCGTCGTTCTGGGACTTCCTGTAGGCGCGGATGCTCGACGCCTTCCACCTTCCCGCCCTCCCCCATCCTCCCACCACCACCTGGTCGTACGGGCGCGGCATGGGCAGGGTGGAGCTGCGCGTCCCGCGCCTCTCCGCCGCCCTGCTCCGCCAGCAGGTGGAGTCCCTGCTCGAAGCCCGCGACCGCTCCCTCTCCGTCCGCCCCGTGGACGGGATCGTGGAGGTGGTCGACCGGGTCGCCGCCCGTTTCCTGGATCCCGGGGACGCGCTGCGGCGGACCGCCGAGCGGGCGCTCCCCGCCGTCACCGGCTACTCGCTCCCCATGGTGCGGCGCGTGCTGGACCGCATGGCGGCCGACTGGCGCGCCGAGCCGCTGCGCCTGCTTCTCCTCGAGGAGCTTGGAGATCCGGGGGTGCTGGACGGCTTTCGTCACCGTCGGCACGCGCCAGGAATGACGAGGGGCTACGGTCCGCGGCTCGTTACGCATATATTCAGTGGAAACGTGCCGGGCGTGGCCGTCACCTCGCTGGTGCGCTCGCTGCTGGTGAAGGCCGCGACGCTGGGGAAGACGGCCGTGGGGGAGCCGCTCCTGCCCGCCCTCTTCGCCCGCGGGATCGCGGAGGCGGACCCCGGCCTGGGGCGCTGCCTGGCGGTGACGTACTGGCCCGGCGGGGACGAGGAGATGGAGCGCGCCGCGCTGGAGGGGGCGGAGGCCGTGGTGGTGTACGGCGGCGCCGAGGCGGTGGCCGCGGTGCGCGCCCGCACTCCCCCCACCGCCCGGTTCCTGGGCTACGGCCACCGCCTCTCGTTCGGCGTGGTGGGGCGGGAGATGATGACGGAGGAGGGCGCGCGGAGAGCCGCCGCGGCGTGCGCGCTGGACGCATCGACCTTCGACCAGCAGGGCTGCGTCTCGCCGCACCTCTTCTACGCGGAGGAGGGCGGCCGGGTGGCCCCCCGCGCGTGGGCCGCGATGCTGGCGGAGGAGATGGCGAGGGTCGAGGGCGAGCTTCCCCGCGGCGCCGTGGCGCCGGGCGAGTCGTCCGCGATCCGCCAGCTCCGGGGAGAGGCGGAGTTCGGTCAGCTCGCCGGGAGCGGCGCCGAGCTGCACGCCTCGGGCGAGGGCACCGCGTGGACGGTGATCTTCGACCCGGACCCGGCGTTCGGCGCCTCGTGCCTGAACCGGGTGGTGCGGGTGAAGCCCGTGAGCGACCTGGGGGAGGTGGCCGCGCTGGTGCGTCCCGTCTCGGCGGTGCTCCAGACGGTGGGGGTGGGGGCGGAGGAGGAGCGGGCCGCCGCGCTCGCGGAGGCGATGGGGAGCCTGGGGGCGAGCAGGGTGGTGCCCCTGGGAGGGATGGCGTGGCCGCCCGGGCACTGGCATCACGACGGCGCGCCGCCGCTGCGGAACCTGCTGCGGTGGTGCGACCGGGAGGTGTAGGTCAGGAACACTGCTGGCACCGCTCTTGCGCCGGTCTCCGACCGACGAAAACGCCGCGGCTCGGGGCCGCGGCCGCGGAAAACAACCAACCCGCGACGGGAATGCCCACCACCCTCTCCCGCACGCCTGCCCGGCGCAATCTCGCCTGGCGCATGTTCGACCCCCGCGACTGCCGCCGGGTGGACGAGTCCCTCCTGCAGGGGAAGCAGCCCCCCTGCCCCTGCTGCGGCGGGGTGCTGGAAGCCAGCCCCGAGACCCGGCTCGCGCGCTTCCTTCCGCTCGACGCGGGAGGCTTCGACCTGGAGTGCCACGCCTGCCACCGCTACCGCTGCGTGGTCCGCCACAGCGAGCGCTCCGTGCGCCTGGTGCGCATGCGCCGCCTGGCCGCCGCGGTGAACGGCGCCGGCGCCGGCGTGAAGGCCCCGCTCCGCGCGCGGCTCCCGGCCAAGGAGCCGGCGGTCCTGGCCCTGGCCTGACGCCGCACCCCTACAGCCTGCGGATGAATCCGCGGCTGTAGCCCAACGAAGTCCGCCTTCGCGGGCTCCCGGACCTCCGGCGCGGGCCGTGCCTCCGTCCACGAGAGGGACGCCTCATGGCCCGCGGCCGGATCCGTGCTTTCCCGTAGACGCAGCCTCGGCCCGCGACGATGCGTAGTGCACCCCTCTCCCTTGTGGAAAGGGGCCGGGGGTGAGGGGTGCCACGCGGACGAAGAACGGCCCCGGCTACCACGCGTAGCCGGGGCCGACGTCGTTCCCGGACCGGGAGGAGGGTCGGCGCGGCGCCGTCGTCTCCCGGCCTCCGTCCCCTGCCTACGAGAACCGCGGGGGCCGGCGGGTGTGCCAGTCGGTGCGGCGCTGATAGACGCGGGCGATGGAGAGCAGGACGTCCTCGTCCCAGGCGCGGCCGGTGAGGGAGAGCGAGGTGGGGAGGCCGTTCTCGGCGAATCCGCTCGGGATGGCGACGGACGGGAGGCCCAGGAGGTTGGCCGCGCCCGAGATGGGCTCGCCGCCGCCGCGCACGTCGGGATACGCCTCGCTGAACTTCCTGCCGATGGGATACGCGACGGTGCCGCGGGTGGGGTGCACCAGGGCGTCGAAGCCGCCGTCCACCATCATCCGGTCCACGGCCACGGCGGCGGGGGTGCGGATGCGGAGCGCGCGCAGGTAGTCCTTCGCCAGCGTCATCTGCCCCGCGTACCCGCCGATGCGGTCCTCGGGCGCGGTGAGCTCGTGCACGCGGCCGGTGTCGATCAGCTCCTCGAAGATGCTCGCCGCCTCCGCGTCGATGATGGTGCCCGCCGCGGCGCCGTAGGGGAACGGCGGCAGGGTGACGCCGCGAACGAGGTCGGCGGCGCCGGCGAGCGTCTCGAGCGCCACCTCGAAGTTCCGTCGGACGCCGGCCTGCGACCCCTCCGCGATGCCCTTCAGCACGCCGATGCGGTAGCGGCGCGGCACGTCGGTGGGCCGCCAGCGGAACGGCCGGTCGGCGGCGGCCTCGTCGCGCCCGTCGGGCCCGGCGATGGCCTGCAGGACGATCCCGGCGTCGTCGGCGGTGCGGCAGAGCGGGCCGATCTTGTCCATCGTCCACGAGAGCGCCATCGCCCCCGCGCGGCTCACGCGCCCGTACGTGGGCCGCAGCCCCGTGACGCCCGAGAACGCCGCCGGGGTGGTGATGGAGCCCCACGTCTCCGAGCCGATGGCGAAGGGGACCAGGGCCGCGCCCACGGCCGCGCCGGGACCGCTGGACGAACCGCCGCTCCAGAAGTCGGTGTTCCAGGGCGTGCGCCCGGGACCGGTGAACGACGCGTCCGCCTGCCCGTACCCCATCCCGCCCGCCAGCTCCACCGAAGCGAGCTTCGCCACCAGCACCGCGCCCGCCTCCTTGAGCTTACGGACGACGGTGGCGTCCTCGGCGAACTCCTGCTCGCGGTAGGGCTGCGCGCCCCACGTGGTCCTGTAGCCCGCCGCGGCGATCAGGTCCTTGACGCCGTACGGAACGCCGTGCAGCGGCCCGCGCCGGCGCCCCGCGGCCAACTCCGCCTTCGCCGCGCGCGCCTCGCGCAGCGCCCGCTCGCGCGTGACGGTGACCACGGCGCCGAGCTGCGGCCCCAGCGCCTCCAGCCGGTCCAGGTACGCCTCCGCCAGCTCCACCGGGTCCAGCGCCCCCCGCCCGATCCGCTCCGAGAGCTCGGAGACGGAGAGGTAGAGCGTCTCCACGGGGATCATCGCCCCGCCCCGCGGTAGGCCCGGAAGACGAACGCGGGCTCGGTCGAGATGGGGAGCGGAAAGGCGCGGATGGCCTTCGCGGCCTGCAGGTTGCCCTCGATTCCCTTCCGCACCTCCTCCATGTCCGCGGGCGTGAGCCTGCTCCCGTACCGCACCCGCACCGCCTCCGTCAGCGCCTGCGCGACCGGGTCCGGCGGCGTGGGCGCGGCCGCGGCGGCGGGTGCTCCGGCGCCCGTCGGGGGCGCCGGGGACGGCGCGGGCGCAGGCGCGGGCGAGGGCACCCCCGGCGCGCACCCCTGCACGCCAGCGACGAGCGGGAGCACGGCGGCCGCCGCGATGGTCTTCGCGAACTGGCGCCGCGACGGATGGGAGGGAGTCGGTTCCATGGCCTCGGAAGACGTGAGGGTGGACGGGTGCATCGGTACATCGCGGGACGGACGGAGCCGGATCCCGCGCATCGAAAAGCCCTCGGCCGTTCCGGGGGCGTGAAGCCCCGGCTGGCCACGACGATCGTCCATCCCGGACTCCGCCCGCCCCACCACCGACGCATGCTCGACGCGGGGCCACCCCGCTCGCCGCCCTCCTGCAACCCGTCTTCCTCTTCCCCCCGCCGGCCTCCTACAGCCCGTACTCCTTCAGCTTCTGCCAGAGCGTCGTGCGCCCCATCCCCAGGGCGGCGGCGGCCTTGGTGCGGTTGCCGTTGGCCTGGTGGAGCGCGTGGACGATGGCGTCCCGCTCGGAGCCGGGGTCCGGGGCCTGGTACCGCTTCCCCTCGCCGTTCTTCGCCTCCGGGGCCGCCTTCCGCGCCGCGTCCTGCGGCCCCTCGCGGATCTCCTCGGGGAGGTGCGAGGGCAGGATGCGCTGGCCGTCGCAGACGATGCAGGCGTACTCGATCGCAGCCATCAGCTCGCGCACGTTGCCGGGCCAGTCGTAGGCGGTCATCATCGCCTCGGCCTCGTCCGACACGCCCAGGATGCGGCGCGACACGTCCACCCGCTCGTTCCACCGCGCCACCGCGGCCGCGGCCAGCGCGGGGATGTCCTCGGGCCGCTCGCGCAGCTCGGGAACGCGCACCTGGAAGACCTTGAGGCGGAAGTAGAGGTCGGCGCGGAAGCGGCCCTCCTCCACCATCGCCTCCAGGTCCTGGTGCGTGGCCGCCACCACGCGCACGTCCACCGGCACCGACCGCGAGGTCCCCACGCGCACCACCTCGCGCTCCTGCAGCACGCGCAGCAGCCGCGCCTGCATGGCGGGGGACACGTCGCCGATCTCGTCCAGGAAGATGGTGCCGCCGTGCGCCTCCTCGAAGAGCCCCTTCCGCTCCGAGACCGCGCCGGTGAAGGCGCCCCGCGCGTGGCCGAAGAGCTCCGACTCCAGCAGCCCCTCCGCCAGCGCCGAGCAGTTCACCGCCACGAACGCCTTGCCGTTGCGCGGGCTCTCCTCGTGGATGGCGCGCGCGATCAGCTCCTTGCCGGTGCCGGTCGCGCCGCGGAGCAGCACCGTGGCCTCGGTGGGCGCCACGCGGCCCACCGAGCGCAGCACCTCCTTGATCCGGGGCCCCGTTCCCACCAGGCGCTGGGCGCCCAGCCCCAGGACCGGCTCGCGGCGCGCCAGGATGGTGCGGATCTTGGAGCGGAGCAGGTCGTTGTCGCAGGGCTTGGTGACGTAGTCGTCGGCGCCCAGCTTCAGCGCCTGCACCGCGGAGTCGACGGTGGCGAAGCCGGTCAGCATCAGCACGGGAACGTTGTTCCCGGCCCCGCGCAGCTCCTCCAGCACGGAGAGGCCGGTGCGCCCCTGCATGCGCAGGTCGAGCAGCACCATGTCGAAGCGGTCCGCGCGCAGCATCGCCAGGCCGGCGTCGCCGTCGGGGGCGGCCTCGACCTGGTAGCCCTCGTCGGAGAGCAGGGCGCCGGTTCCCACGCGGAAGGCGCGGTCGTCGTCGATGATCAGGATGCGGGTGGCGTCGGCCATCGCTTCGGGTGCGTCTCCTGGAGGGCGGCGCCGCGTCAGACCGCGGCGGGCAGGGCGGCGGCCCCGGGAAGGTCGGGGAGCGCCAGGGACTCGTCCAGCGTCTGCCGGGGAAGGCGGACCGTGAAGCGGCTCCCCGCGCCGGCGTCGCTCTCCACCGACAGGCGCCCGCGGTGGCCGCGGATGATGCCGTCGGAGACGAACAGCCCCAGGCCGATGCCGTTCACCCCCGGCTTGGTCGTGTAGAACGCCTCGAAGATGTGGGGCAGGTCCTTGTCGGGGATCCCCGTCCCCGTGTCCTCCACCACCACCTCCACCGCGTCGTCGTCGGCGTGCGTGGAGACGCGCAGCGTGCCCCCCGCGGGCATGGCGTCCAGCGCGTTGGTGACCAGGTTCGCCAGCACCTGGTGGATGGCGTCCGGGTGCGCCACCACGGACGGGAGAGACGGCGCCAGGTCGGCCTCCATCCGGATGCCCCGCCCCTCCGCCTCGGTCGAGGCCAGGGTGAGCACCCGCCGCGCCAGCCCGTTCAGGTCCACCGCCGCCGCCGCCTCGGAGAGGGGCCGGCTCTGGTCCAGCAGGCGTCGCGTGAGCGAGGCCATGCGGGTCAGCTCCTCCTGCGCCAGCGTCACGAACTCGCGGTTGGGGTCGGAGGGGTCGCCGCGCCGCAGCAGCGCCTCCAGGCAGTTCTGGATGTTGTAGATCGGGTTGTTCAGCTCGTGCGAGAGCTGCGCCACCAGGCGCCCCATCGCCGCCAGCTTCTCGCGGTGGATCATCTCGGCCTGGGCGGAGCGCAGCCGCGCCTCGCGCTCCGCGATGGCCGAGCGCATCTCGCCGAAGGCCCGCGCGAGTTGGCCGATCTCGTCGCCGCCGGCCCGAGGGAGCGGGGCAAGGAAGTCGCCCCGGGCCAGCCGCGCCGAGGCCTCGGCCAGCGCCTGCGTGGGCCGCGCCACGATGCGCGACACCACCGCCGCCAGCACCAGCGCCAGGATCAGGGCCGCCAGCCCGATGCCCACCAGCGAGCGCCGGATCACGTCGGCGATGCGGAGCTCGTTGGTGATGGGGCGCAGCAGGATGACGGAGGCCTGCAGCCCGCGCGCGGGGAGCGCGTACGCCGAGTAGAGGTACCACTGCCCGGCGATCTGCCGCTTCATGGTGCGGTCGGCGCCCAGCAGCGGCGCCCGCGCGATGCGGGCCACCTCGTCGCGCACGCTGTCGGGGAGCGAGAGGCCCACCAGCGAGTCGCCCACGAACAGGGCGATGTCGGTGCCGGGCGTCAGCCCCTCCTTGAAGCTCTTCACCGTACCCGGGCCCAGCCAGGTCCCCACGCCCACCGCACCCAGCGTGCGCCCGCTGTCCCCCATCACCGGCCACAGGGAGACGCGGAGCGGCGCCTCGGACCCCTCCGGGCGGGTGACGACGGTTCCGGCGGACCCGGCGCCGCGCAGCACCTCCGCCACCAGCGCCGGCCCCACGCGCGTCGCGCCCGCGGAGTCGACGGCCACGACCACGCGGTCCTTGTCCAGCCCGGTGGTGAGCAGGCGCCGCAGGGCGCGGTCGCTCCCGCCGCTCCAGGTCTCCGAGAGCCCGGCCTCCAGGGCGATGGCGTTGGCCTCGCGCCGCAGCAGCTCGTCGGCCAGGGACCAGGAGTAGGTGAGCGTGGTCGCCGCCCCGCGGACCTCCTCGGTGGTGCGCTCGTACACGCCGCGCTCCACGGCGCGCGCGATCAGCACCAGCGCGGGGACCACGATGGCCAGCGCGGCGCCCGCGAACATGAAGAAGACCTTCGTGCGGAGGGAGAGTCCTCGCATGGCAGCCCCGGTCGGTGGGATCGCGCGGGGGAAGGGTGCCCGCGGATCCCGGACGAGTGTTCAGTGAACAGCGGAGGGGCGTTCAGTGAACGGTCGCGAGCCTTCCGAACGCACGCCCGGGACGGTGTCCGGAGGGCGGCTCATCCGCGGGAAATGTAAGCCCCGCCGTCTTTTTTCGCCACCACGGCCCACCGGCACGGCAGGCGGCACACCCGTTGCCCCTGTGACGGTCGTCCGCGCGGCCCGTGCCGGGGCCCCGGTCAGACGATTCGGCCAACGGAAGCCACCGGTTTTCGGACAACGCACAGACCACGGAGAACACCATGAAGATCCGCATCCTCCCCATCGTCGCCCTGGCCGCCCTCGTCGCCACCGCCGCCTGCAAGAAGGGCGAGGACGGCGCCGATACGACGACGACCGACACCGCCGCGGTTCCGGGCACCGACACCGTGAGCCAGCCGGTCATCGTTCCGTCCACGGACAGCGTCGTGACCACGACCACGACCGAGACGGACACGATCCAGGGCCAGGCCGCCGACTCCGCGCTCACGGCGGACACCACCACGCGTCCGTAGTTCCCGACGCCGGGCGACCGGCAGCGGAACCCGCGGGGCCCGCGCAACGGGCGGGGGCCCCGCTCTCACAACCAGCAGGAATCGACCAATGAAGAAGATCTTCTCGCTCGTCGCCGTGGCCGCCTTCGTGGGCCTGACCGCCTGCGCCAAGAAGGAAGGCGAGACGGACGCCGCCGCGATGGACAGCGCCACCACGACGACGACCACCACCGAGGCCATCACGCCGGCCCCGATCGTCACCGACTCGGCCGCCATGGCCGCCCCGGTCGACTCGGCCGCCGCCGCGGGCACCACGATGGACACGACCGCCGACACCACGGCGAAGATGTAATCAGGTCCCCGGACCTGGTCGCCCGCCGGGCCCGGACCTCGTGTCCGGGCCCGGCTTTCGTTTTCCACCCGCACGGGGCATGGAACGGGCACCCCGAAGGCCCCGCCGGCCCCCCGTCCGCCGTCCCCACCCCCCGGAGGCGCAGTGAGCCCCCAGCACCGCCGACCCGCCGTCCTCCGCCCCGCGCTCCGGGCGCTCTCCGTGATGGCGCTGCTCGCGTCCACGGCCTGCGGCGACTCCGGCCGCGGGACCGCCCGCGCCGACGCCGCCCAGGCGGGTGGCGACTCCGCGAAGTCCCCGCGCGACACCGTCACCGCCGCGCGTCCCGGCGGCCCCCGCGTGCCGCGCCCCGACTCGATCCGGGCGCTGTACGTGAACGGGTGGGCGGCCGGCGGGCGCACGCGCATGCGCGAGCTGGTCCGGATCGCCGACGAGACGGAGATCAACGCCTTCGTGGTGGACATCAAGGAGAGCGACACCTACCTGACCCACGACTCCACCGGGATCGCGCTGGCGAAGGAGATCGGCGCGGACACCATGCCGCGGTCGAAGTGGCTGCCGGCGCTGGTGGACACCCTGCGGGCGCACGGCATCCATCCCATCGCCCGCATCGTGGTGTTCAAGGACCGGATGCTGGCCGAGAAGAGGCCGGACATGGCCATCCGCCACACCGACGGCTCCGTCTGGCTGGACCAGAAGGGGAAGCCCTGGGTGAACCCGTACGACCGGCGGGTGTGGGACTACAACGTGGCCATCGCCCGCGAGGCGCTGGACATGGGCTTCGCCGAGGTGCAGTGGGACTACGTGCGCTTCCCCGACGTGACCGAGGCGCGGCGGCGGACCATGGCGTTCCCGGGGAGCGCGGGGGTGTCGCGGGCCGACAACATCGCCGCCTTCCTCCGCTACTCCAAGGAGAAGCTGGCGGACTACCGGGTGCCGATCACGGCGGACGTGTTCGGGCTGGTCACCTACCAGGCGGACGACGTGGGGATCGGGCAGCAGTGGGAGAAGGTGATCACCGCCGCCGACGCCGTGCTGCCGATGGTGTACCCGTCGCACTACTTCGGCGGGGTGTACGGCTTCACCCGGCCCAACGCGCACCCGTACGAGATGGTGCGCATGAGCATGCAGGACGCGGTGGAGCGCGCCCGCGCGGTCGAGCGCCAGGGCCGGAAGACGGCCGAGATCATCCCCTGGCTGCAGGCCTTCACCGCCGACTACCTGCACGACGGCATCACCTACGGCCCCAGCCACGTGCGGCAGCAGATCGCCGCGACGTACGACTCGGGGCTGAAGGGGTGGGTGCTCTGGAACCCCGGCTCCAGGTACGACGTGTACCTTCCCGCGCTGCGCCCGGCGGACGGCTCCCCCTCCCCGCTGGAGCGCTCGGGTTGGCGTCCGCTCTCCTTCGAGCCGCCGGCCTCGCGCCTCAGCGCGGTCGTCCGCCGCCTCCGCGCCGCCGAGCGCGCCGCGGCGGACAGCGGGAAGGCGGGGGCGGCGTCGTCCTCCGCCCCTTCGTCCTCCGCTCCGTCGACGACGCCCGCAACGCGGACGGCGCCCGCGCGACGGCCGTAGCCGCGGCGCGGCGGAGAACGCCGAGGGGCCGGTCCCGCCTCCCGGGACCGGCCCCGCGTGCATCCTGCGTCCTCCGCGTCGGCAGCAGGACGAGGGGGCAGGGCGAGGCGGCGACGCTCGGCCGTACGAGCCCCCTTCCACCGCCCGCAGCCCGGACCGACGGCGTTCAGTGCCTCGCGCCGTGCGCCTCCGCCAGCGTCACCTCGTCGGTGCGGACCACGTCCCAGCGGCCGTCGCGGCGGCGGACGGTCAGCTCCACCTCCAGCCCCCCGCCGGAGACGCCGAAGTCGGGACGGAGGTACATCTCCGCGGCGTGGACGTGGATGCGGCCCGAGTCGCCGGCGATCTCCGCCCGGTAGCGCCCGCCCGCCTCGGGCAGCACGTCGCCGTCGATCAGCGGGGTGCCGCCGAAGCCGCGGACGTGGAGCGCCTCCGCGTTCACCCCCTCCCCCGCCCGGCCCGCGTCGCGCAGCTCGGGGTAGCGCCGGAAGAGGATCTCCGGGTCGCCCGCGATCACGGCGCGCTTGCGGTGGTGCAGGTACTCGCGGACGATGGGGTCCACCACCACGAAGGTGGCGGGATCGATCTCCCCCGCGGGCGTGCGCGCCGGGTCGCGCTCGGCGGTGGGCGCGCAGGCGGCGAGCGCCGCCAGGACCAGGGCGCCCCGGCGCGGGCTCACCGGCCGGCGCCCGCCTCCACCGCCGCGAAGAAGCGCGCGATCCGCTCCATCCCCACGACGAGCGCCTCGGGCGGGGCGACCCAGGTGAGCCGGATCCACCCCTCGGCGCTGCGTCCGAAGGCGATGCCGGGAACGGTGACCACGCGCTCCTCGTCCAGCAGCCGCTCCGCCGCGCCCAGCGAGTCGGCGGCGAGCGGCTCCGGCAGGCGCACCATGCAGTAGAAGGCGCCCTCCGGCGGCAGGTGCTCCAGCCCGTTCCGCTCCGCCTCCGCCAGCACCAGGGCGCGGCGCTCCGCGTAGAGCGGCCGGTGCGCGGCCAGCGACCCGGGCACGCGGAAGAGCGAGAGCGCCACCTGCTCCGAGAAGGTGCTCGCCGCGGTGTTCACGAGCTGGTGCACCTTCACCGCCTCGGCGATGGTGTCCGCCGGCCCGACCAGCCAGCCCAGCCGCAGCCCCGTGAGGGCGTTGCTCTTGGAGAGCGAGCCCGTGACCAGCGAGTGCGGGTGGTAGGTGGCGATGGACGCGGGCGCCTGCGACCCGTACCACAGCTCGCGGTACACCTCGTCCGAGACCACCCACACCGGCTCCGGCCGCTCCGCCAGCCCCGCGGCCAGGGCGCGGAGCTCCTCCGCCGGCCAGACGCGGCCGGTGGGGTTGGCGGGCGTGTTGAGCAGCACGATGCGCGTGTCCGGCCGCAGCGCCGCGAGCACCTTCCGGGCGCTGGGGCGGAAGCCCTCCGCCGCGTCCAGCTCCACCGCGCGGTGCCGGATGCCCTCCAGCGCGCAGATCTTGGGATACGCCAGGAAGGCCGGCTCCACGATCAGCACCTCGTCGCGCGCGGGGTCGGCGAGCGTCTTCAGCGCCAGGTAGATGGCCTCCTCGGAGCCCACGGTCACGCAGACGCTCGCCGCGTCCGCCATCCCCGGGAAGCCGTGGTACGCGGCGATGGCCTCGCGCAGCTCGCCGGTGCCCGCGTTGGGGGCGTAGGGGCAGCCGTTGCGCCGCACCCACTCCGTGGCCTCCTGGAACGGCGCCAGGTCGGGCGGGATGGTGGGCTCGCCGATGCCCAGGTCCACGTCGCCGGGGCGCTTGCGGGCGTTGATGGCCCGGATCAGCGACGGGGCGATCCCCGCGAGGAGCGGGTTCACGAGAAGAAGCGGCGCAGGGCCGCGTAGCAGTGCTCCAGCGACTCCACCGAGCACCACTCGTCCGCCTGGTGGCACTGCGCCGTCTCGCCCGGCCCGAAGTTGACGGCCGGGATCCCGCGCGCCGTGAAGCGCGCCACGTCCGTCCACGCCTGCTTGGGAAGGACGCCCAGGCCCTCGCGCTCGCGCCAGCCGCGGATCAGCGGGTGGTCCGCGTACACCTCGCCGGAGGGGGCGCGGTCCACCACCTGCACCTCCGCGTCCGCGCCCACCAGCTCGCGAAGCTCCGCCTCCGCCGCCTCCGCCGTGCTGCCGGGCGCGAAGCGGAAGTTCACGTTCAGGTGCAGCGCGTCGGGCACCACGTTGCGGGAGTTGTCGGTGTGCGCCTGCGTGGCCACGATCACCTCGTAGAAGACCAGGTCGCCGAAGCGCACCTCGCGCCGTCCCCAGTCGGCGAGCCTCTGCAGGAGGGGGAGGGCGCGGTAGAGGGCGTTCTCCCCCTGCCAGGGACGCGCGCTGTGCGCCCGCGTGCCGCGCACCGTCACCAGGGCGTGCAGCAGCCCCATGCACCCGGGCTGGACCGCGCGGTCGGTGGGCTCCAGGATGAAGGCGAAGTCGAGCGGGGGAACGGCGCCGCTGAGCAGCACGTCCTCCAGCCCGTTCCCCTCGGCCGAGCCCTCCTCGCCGTCGTAGAAGATCCAGACGGGCCGCGCCCCGCGCAGCTCGCGCCAGCGGTCCAGCAGGGCGAGCATCACGGCGAGCCCCGCCTTCATGTCGCTCGCCCCGCAGCCGTAGACGCGGCCGTCCGCGATCTCGTAGCGCTGGTCCGCCGCGCAGCGCACGGTGTCCAGGTGCCCGACCACGGCCACCCGCGGCAGCCTCTCCGCCCCGTCGGCGTCCGCCGCCGTGTACGGGTCGCAGACGACGGAGCGGCCGACGCGCGTCACCGCGCCGGGGCCGGCCGCCGCCTCGCACCGCGCCTGCACGTGCGCCGCGATCTCCTCCTCGTGCAGCGTCTCGCTGGGGATGCGGCAGAGCGCCAGCGTGGTCTCCGCCAGCTCGGCCGCCATTCCCGCATCCTCCGTCCGCGCCTCGCGCATCCGCTCCCTCTCCTCCACGCGCGCGGCCTCTCCCGCCGCCGTCATACCTGCACGTCGAACGTGCGCAGCACGTCGTTCAGCGAGGTCTTTTTGTCCGTCGACTCCTTCCGCTCGCCGATGCGCAGCGCGCAGGGAACGTGGAAGGTCCCCGCCGGGAACTCCTTGGGGATGGTCCCGGGGATCAGGACGGAGCGGGCGGACACGCGGCCCTTCGCGATCACCGGCTCCGGCCCCGTCACGTCCACGATCGGGGTGGAGGAGGTGAGGACGACGTTGGCGCCCAGGACGGCCTCGCGCTCGACGACCACGCCCTCCACCACGATGCAGCGCGACCCGATGAAGCAGCCGTCCTCCACGATCACGGGCGAGGCGGACGGCGGCTCCAGCACGCCCCCCAGGCCCACGCCGCCGGAGAGGTGAACCCCCGCGCCGACCTGCGCGCACGAGCCGACCGTGGCCCAGGTGTCGACCATCGTCCCGGCGCCCACGTACGCGCCGATGTTCACGTAGCCGGGCATCAGCACGCAGCCGGGCTCCAGGAACGAGCCGTAGCGCGCCACGCCCGGCGGAACGACGCGGATCCCCTGCGCCTCCAGGTCGGTCTTGGGGCGGATCTTGTCGTGGAAGCGCAGGTCGCCGGCCTCCATGGGCTCCAGCGGGCGCAGGGCGAAGTAGAGGAGGATGGCCTCCTTCACCCAGGCGTTCACCCGCCACCCGTCGGCCGGCTCCGCGACGCGCACCCGCCCGGCGTCCAGCAGGGCGATGGTCTCCTCCACCGCGCTCCGCGCCTCCGGGTCGCGCAGGCGCTCGCGGTCGCGGTACGCCTCCGAGATGATCCGCTCCAGGTCGCCCGGCTCCATCCGTCCCTCGCCCGCTGGGGTCACGTGCGCCGGGAGGGCCCCGGCGCGGGGGGCGCAACGTAGCGCCGCCCCCGCCCCGTCCACAAGCGCGCGCGGCGGGGTGCAGGCGTCCCTCCGGCGGGTTAGATTCCGCGCGTCCCGGGCACCGCTCCCGAACCGCCTCACGTATGCCGCCGAGCCTTCCGCTGGTACGCCGCATCATGCTGATCGCCGCCGTGGCGCTGCTGGCCGGGGGGCTGGCGGCGCGCTGGGCGGCGGGACGCGCCGCCGGCCCCCACTTCCACGGCACCACCTACGACGAGGTCTCGGCCGCGCCCCCGTTCGCCCTGGTGGACGACGACGGGCGGCCGGTCACGCTGGACAGCTACCGCGGGGAGGCGGTCCTCCTCTTCTTCGGCTACACGCACTGCCCCGACGTCTGCCCCCTCACCCTGGCCCGCCTCTCCCGCGTGGTGGGCGAGATGCCGGAAAGGAAGCGCGAGGGCGTGCGCATCCTGCTGGTCACGCTGGACCCGGAGCGCGACACGCCCGCCGTTCTGCGCGACTACGCGCGCCGCTTCGGTGGGCGGGTGACGGGGCTGACCGGCGACTCCGCCGCGCTCACGAAGGCGTGGGCGGGATACGGCGCCTACGCGCAGCCCTCGCAGGCCCCGCCCGGGACGAGACGCGACACCTCCGCCTCCGCGCACGCGGGCCACGGAGCGCACCCCGTCTCCCCGGCGGTCCGGGGGAAGCTGACGCATTCCGCCGCCGTCTACGGGATCGACCGCGAGGGGCGGCTGCGCGTGGTGATCTCGGACATGGCCACGGAGGACGAGGTGCGCGACGACGTGCGCGCGCTCGCCGGGCTGTGACGCCGCTCGCGACCTTCACCGCGGTACGCTACTCCGCCGTGCGCGCGCTCGTGGGCGCCGCGCGCATGGCCACGCAGCAGCCCCACCTGCGGCGCGCGGCGGGGCTGCGCTTCGCCAAGCTGCTGGGGTCCGGCGTCGGATTCGGGGCGGTGCCCGAGCCGCGCGTCTGGGCGCTGCTGGCGTCGTGGAGCGATGCCGCGGACTGGGAGCGCTTCCGCGACCGCTCGCCGGTGATGGCGGCGTACCGCGGCGAGCGGGAGGCGTACACCCTGCTCCTCGATCCCCTCGGCGCGCACGGGCGCTGGAGCGGCCGGGCGCCGTTCGGCGACCTCCCCGTCCGCCGCGCCGACCCGCAGGAGCCCGTGGTCGTCCTCACCCGCGCCGCCATCCGCCCCGCGCGCACCCTGCGCTTCTGGGAGCGCGTCCCGCACGTGCAGGACACGCTGCGCGGGCATCCCGACCTCCTCGTCGCCTTCGGCGTCGGCGAGGCGCCGTGGTTCCGCCAGGGCACCGTCAGCGCGTGGCGCACCGCCGCGGCCATGCAGGCCTGGGCGTACGGCAACGACGTCCACGCCGAGGTCGTCCGCCGCACCCGCGACGAGGCATGGTACGGAGAGGAGCTCTTCGCGCGCTTCCGCCTGGTGGGGACGGAGGGAACCTGGGGCGGGAGCGACCCGCTGGCGGGGGTGGCGGCGTCCTCGCCGAGGTGAGTCCTCGCCCGTCTCGTTTGGCAGCCCCTCACCCGGCGGTTGAAACCGCTGCACCGCTGCAACGACTACACGAAGCCCGCCTGCACGGGCTGTCCTGCTTCCGGCCCGACCCGAACGTCCGTCCTCGGAACCGGCGTTCCCCGTACCGCATCGGTGCCGCCGATGTGTCGTCCCGGAGGGACGATCGCGGTTCTTAGCCGGGGGCTCCACGCCCCCGGACTGCGACGCGGCCGATGGCTGCGAAAGCGCGCGATGTAGTCCCGCAGGGACGTTCGTGGTAGCCAGCCGGGGGCTTCACGCCCCCGGGTCGGGAGCTCGCCGCGCCGGCCGACCACGCAGAAACGCCCGGATGGAGCCCCCCAGGGACGCTTGCGGTCCCTGGCCGGGACCTTACGCCCCCGGGCCGGTGGTCGCCGCGGCGGAGGAGGTCGCGGCAACGTCGCGATGGCGACGCATCCTCCCTCGGCGCCGTACGCAAGAGAACGGACCCGCCTCGCGGCAGGTCCGTTCCCGTTCCCGCATCTCCGTTCTCGCCGCGGGGACCAGTCCCGCCGGGGGACCGCCCTCGCGATCCCCGCCGTTCTACTCCGGCAGCGAGCGGAACGCCTCCTCCAGCTCCCGGCGGGTGTGGTCGTCGAGCTGCAGGGCCTCGGCGCGCACGCTGCTCTCGATGCTCTCCGCGCGGCTCGCGCCCGGGATGGCGGAGACCGAGGGCGAGGCGCCCAGGATCCACGCGAGCACCATCTCCTCGGGGGTGGCGTCGAAGCGCTCGCCGATCTCGCGCAGGGCGGCGCTCTCGCGCAGCAGCTTCACCCGGCGGCCCCCGCCCACGGGCGAGTACGGCAGGAAGGTGATGCCGTGGTCGTCGCAGTGGCGGATCACGCCGGTCTGCTCCGAGGAGCGGTCCCACGGGTTGTAGCGGTTCTGCACCGAGGTGACGGGGACGATCGCCTCGGCCGTGCGGATCTGCATCAGCGTCACGTTGGAGAGCCCCACCGCGCGCACCTTCCCCTCCCCGAGCAGGCGCGCCATCTCGCCCACGCTCTCGGGGAACGGGACCTTGGGGTCCGGCGCGTGGAGCTGGTACAGGTCGATGCGGTCGCCGCCCAGCGCGCGCAGCGAGCGCTCGCAGGCCGCGCGGAGCTGCTCGGGCCGGGCGTCGTTCTCCCAGCGGCCCTGCGGGCGCACCAGGCCGCCCTTGGTGGCGACCACCACCTCGTCGCCCACGGCCATCTCGTGCAGCGTCTCCGCGATCAGCCGCTCGTTGTGGCCCACGTCGGTCTCGTCCAGGCAGTAGACGTCGGCGGTGTCGATCAGGGTCACGCCCAGCTCGACCGAGCGGCGCACCACCCGCTTCGCCTCGGCGAGCTCGGGACGGCCCTGGATGGAGAGAGGCATGGCGCCGAGGCCGACGCGTGTCACGGGCCGGCCGGTGCGGCCCAGCGGCACCTGTTGCATGGGGTGGGGCTCCGGGGTCAGGGTCCGCGCCGCCAGACGCAGGAAGGGCGCCACGGCCCGGCGCGTGCAAGGCATGCTGCGCCCCGGCGCCCGCCGGGGAAAGGGGAGCCGTGACCGGAGGGGGAATGCCGCCGCAGCGACGCGTGGGGGACCGGGGCTGGATCCGCTGGGTGGGCTGGGTCGCCTGCCTGGCCCTGGCCGCCTCGCTCACCTACACCTTCGTCTCCGCGCTCGCCGGAGAGGCGGACGGCATCGACCCGCTCTTCCTGGGCCTGCAGTCGCTGGCGTCTCTCCTCTTCCTGGTGTACTCGCTGAAGGTGCGGAACCGCGTGTTCGTGGTGGCCAACTCGGTGGCCGTGGCGAACGCGATCGGCACGCTGGTGGTGCTGGCGGTGAAGTGAGCGCGGCTCAGTGACTTCCGCACGCCGGGAAGCATGAACTCTGCTTGACCGCGCGCGCGGGCCGGTGTATCCTCCACGCTTCCGTTTCCGGCAGGAACACCCCGGCGGAAGGCCGAATTCCCTTCGCGGCCCGGGCGTACGCCCCCGGAGCGTCCCAGCGAATCGCACAGGAGAGTGACATGAGACGAGGTCTGGTCATCGCGGGCGCCGCGCTGGTCGTTGGCAGCGCGGCGGCACGTCCCGCCCAGGCACAGGGGTCGGGCGTGGACCAGCAGAGCGCCTGCATGACGGCGCGCGTGGGCGCCGGCATCGCCGCGCCGTGCGCCGACGCCTCGGCGGTGTACTTCTCTCCGGCGGGTCTGGCCATGACCCCCTCCGCCATCGGGATCGGGGCCACCATCATCCGCGCGGGCGGCGGCTTCACCTACCACCCGGCGGTGGACCCCAACACCCCCGCCCTCGACCGCGACGACGAGACCATCCCGGTGCCGCAGGCGTTCGTGAACGTGCGCCTGGGCCAGCGCGCGGCGGTGGGGCTGGGCGTGTTCGCGCCGTACGGGCTGGGGCTCAAGTGGCCCGTCTGCTCCGGCGGGCCGCAGGGGTGCCAGGAGACCAACTTCGAGGGCCGCTTCACCGGGTACGACAACTCCCTTCGCGGCCTCTACATCCAGCCCACCGTCGCCTACCAGGTGATCCCGCGCCGGCTCTCGATCGGGGCGGGCGTGGACTACGTGCGCGGCAACATCGAGGTGCACCAGCGCGCCGACAACCCGCAGATCGGCCTGCTGGGCGTGGACATCGCCGACGTGGTGCTGGAGGGGTCGGGCACGGGCATCACCGGCCACCTGGGCGCGCTGGCGCAGCTCTCGCCGGCCACCTCGGTGGGCGTGCGCTACATGCACTCGGTGACGCTGGACATGGACGGCGACGCCACCTTCACGCAGATCGCCACCGGCGTTCCCGGCATCGACCAGCTCGTGGGCGCGCAGTTCGCGCCCGGCGGGGCGCTGGAGAACCAGGGCATCTCCACCGAGATCGAGCTTCCCGCGCAGCTCGTGGTGGGCATCGCCCACCGCCCCACCGAGCGGCTGGGGCTGCTCTTCGACTACCAGCGCACCTGGTGGTCCTCGTTCGACCAGTTCGACATCGACTTCGCGGCGGGCGGGCGCGACGCCGTGCTGGCGCTGGGCTACCGCGACACCAACACCTTCCGCTTCGGCGCCGACTTCGCGCTCTCGCGGATGGTCGCGCTGCGCGGCGGCTTCCGCTACAACACCGCCGCCACGCCGCGCGCGACGCCGTTCCTTCCCGAGGGCGAGCGCAACTACTACTCCGCGGGGATCGGCTTCCGGCCCATGGACCGGCTCGGCCTGGACCTGTCGTACCAGTACATCAACCAGCCGGACCGCGAGGGCGCCACGCGCCCCGGCGGGGCGAACGTCGGCGTCTACTCCTCCGAGGGCCAGACCTTCGGCGTGACGCTCTCGTACCGCTTCGGCGCCGCGACGACGCGCTGACCGGCGGCCGCGAATCCAAAGAGTCGAAACTCGAATCTCGCAGAGGTGATCGCATGATCGGAAGAAAGAAGGCTCCGCTGCTCGCGCTGGCGGCCGCCGGGGCCCTTGCCCTGGGCGCCTGCGTGGGCGACGGCGACGAGCTGGTGACGCGCACCACGCCGGTGATCGGCGGCGCGCTGTTCGACCGCTACGTGGCGCTGGGCAACTCCATCACCGCCGGCTTCCAGTCGGGTGGCATCAACAAGACCACGCAGCTCCAGGCGTACCCGGTGCTGCTCGCCTCCCGGGCGGGCGCCAGCTTCGGGGTGCCGCTGCTGGCCAACCCCGGCTGCCCCGCGCCGTTCCTGGCGCCGCTGGGCGCCACGGGCCGCCTGGGCGGGGCCTCGGCCACGGCCTGCGCGCTGCGCGTGACGCACCCGGACTCCCTGCCCCGGGTGGTGCAGAACCTGGCGGTGCCGGGGGCGCGCGTGGCCGACCTGCTGCAGATCCCGGCCGGATCGCTCCAGCTCCTGAACACCTTCGTCGTCGGCAACCGCTCGCAGCTCCAGGCCATGCAGGCGCTCGACCCCACGCTGGTCTCGGCCTGGATCGGGAACAACGACGCGCTCGCCGCCGCGCTGGGCGGCAACCTGGGGCCGTCGGCCGCCGGCGCCGACTCCACGCTCACGCGCCTCTCCGTCTTCCACGGGCAGCTCGCCGAGGTGGTCGACGGCATCGAGGCCGCCGCCCCGCAGGATGCCATCCTGATCGGCGTGGTGGACGCGGTCACGGCCGCCCCGCTCATCCAGCCGGGCGCGTACTTCTTCGCGGCGGCCAGCCTCAGCGGCGGAGAGTTCAACGGCAAGCCGGTGAACCCGAACTGCTCGCCGATGACCGACCTGGGGCAGCCCAACCCGCTGGCCGCGAACATGGTGTCGTTCCAGATCGTCGGCGACCCGAACTTCCTGGAGATCAGCTGCGACCCCAACGCGTACCCGGTGGGCGACCCCCGCCGCGGCGTGTACCTGCTGGACGTGGCGGAGCAGGCGGTGGTGCGCACGCGCGTGGCGCAGTACAACGCGGCCATCGCGGCGGCCGCGCAGGCCAACGGCTGGATCTACCTGGACCCGAACGCGCTGCTCCTGCCGCACCTGCAGCAGGGCCCGCCGTTCAACCAGATCCGCAAGTGCCAGATGCTGGCGACCGCGGCGACCCCGGCGCAGTTCCAGGCGGCGGTGCTGCAGTCGTGCCCCGGCCCGCAGGCGCCCGGCTTCTTCGGGAACCTGATCTCGCTGGACGGGGTGCACCCCTCGGCGGCGGCGCACGTGATCATCGCCAACGAGCTGGCGCGCCTGATCAACGCGAAGCACGGCACGTCGCTGCGCACGAGCTGATCCGCGCTGCACGGGAGCGGAGGGGCGGGCCCGCGCCGGGTCCGCCCCTCCGCCGTCACCTCCGGGCCCGTCGCGCGCAGCGGCGGCCCGGCTATCTTTCCGGCACCACCCCCCACCCCGCC